>CAYMEB010000017.1:0-41507 GCA_964389095.1 uncultured Hyphomicrobiaceae bacterium | reverse complement strand
CCGAGTATTCGCAGGATCTGCTCGAAGCCCTCGCGACCCTGGAGAAATGGCCCGAAAAGGTTCGCCTGATGCAGGAGAACTGGATCGGCCGCTCGGAGGGTCTGATGATCCGCTGGGCGCTGGACCCCAAGACCGCCCCGTCGGGCCATGGCGAACTGGAAATCTTCACCACCCGCCCGGACACTATGTTCGGGGCGAGCTTCATGGCTATTGCGCCCGATCATCCTCTGGCCCGGGCCGCAGCGGAAAAAAATGAGGAGCTGGCCGCCTTCTGCGACGAGTGCCGTCGCATGGGCACGTCCGTGGCCGACTTGGAAACGGCGGAGAAAAAAGGCTTCGACACCGGAATCTTGGCGATCCATCCCTTCGATCCGGCTTGGAAGGTCCCCGTTTACGTCGCGAATTTCATCCTGATGGATTACGGCACCGGCGCGATCTTCGGCTGCCCGTCCGGCGACCAGCGCGACATCGAGTTCGCCCGAAAGTACGGCCTGCCGGTGATCCCGGTCGTCCTGCCCAAGGACGAGCCGGCCCGCGGCAAGGCGATGGTCCGCATCCACGAGGGCATCGCGTACGTCGACGACGGCGTGATGCTCAATTCTCGCTTTCTCGACGGCATGAACCCCGACGCGGCGTTCCAGGAAGTCGCAACCCGGCTCGAGAAGTCGAAACTCGGAGGCAAGCCCGTCGCCTCGCGCAAAGTGAATTTCCGGCTTCGCGATTGGGGCATCTCACGGCAGCGGTATTGGGGGTGCCCGATCCCTGTCGTCCATTGCGGAAAATGTGGGATCGTGCCCGTGCCGGCGGATCAGCTGCCCGTCGAGTTGCCGGACGATGCCACCTTCGACGTTCCCGGCAATCCGCTGGAACGTCATCTGACATGGAAACACGTCGACTGTCCCAAGTGCGGCGCCAAAGCTCAGCGCGAAACCGACACCATGGACACGTTCGTCGATTCCTCGTGGTACTTCGCCCGCTTCACGGCGCCGGACGCCAAAGCGCCGACGGTCGCTGATGCGGTCGATTACTGGCTGCCCGTCGACCAGTACATCGGCGGAATCGAGCACGCGATTCTCCACCTGCTCTACTCGCGCTTCTTCTATCGCGCGATGGGCGAAACCGGTCACGCCGGACGCAAGAACGTGAAAGAGCCGTTCGCAGCGCTGTTCACGCAGGGCATGGTCGTTCACGAGACATACAAATCCTCCGATGGACGCTGGCTGCTGCCCACCGAGGTCCGTATCGAAGGAGACGAGGAGAGCGGCTCCCGCAAAGCGATCGAGATCTCGACCGGCCAGCCGGCCGTCATCGGTTCGATCGAAAAGATGTCGAAGTCGAAGAAGAACCTCGTCGACCCGGACGACATCATCGCCGCCCATGGCGCCGACTGCGCGCGCTGGTTCGTGCTTTCCGACAGCCCTCCCGAGCGCGATGTGATCTGGACAGAAGCCGGAGCGGCCAAGGTCGGCCGCTTCATGCAGCGCATCTGGCGGCTGGTCGAGGAAATCGCGGACGATAAATCAACGCCTGCGGGCGCGCCGCGGCCTGCAAATTTTTCTCCCGAAGCTCTCGCCTTGCGGAAGACGGCCCATAAGGCCCTGGCCGAGGTCAGCCAATGCATCGACGGCTTGCGCTTCAATGTCGCGGTGGCTCACGTCTACACCCTCGTGAACGCTCTCGGCGAAGCATCCGGCAAGACGGGCGACGTGGCCTGGGCCGCCCGCGAGGCGGCCGGCATTCTGGTCCAGATGTTCGGCCCCATGATGCCGCATCTGGGCGAGGCCTGCTGGGAGCGGCTTGGAAACCACACCCTGCTTGCAGAAACGCCCTGGCCGGAGCCGGAGCCGTCCCTTCTCGTTGACGATACGATGACCATTGCCGTACAGGTCAACGGTAAGCGGCGGGACGAACTCGTCCTGTCGCGTAGCGCCTCGAAGGAAGAGATCGAGTCCGCCGCACTCAAGCTTGAGTCCGTCGTTCGTGCTCTCGGAGGGAAGAAGCCGGCGAAAGTTATCGTCGTGCCGCAAAGGATCGTGAATGTTGTCGCCTAGGGTGTCACGGGCGGGCGTGGTAGCGAGGGGAAGGCGCCGCACGGCTGCCGTTCTCGCGCTGGCGTGCGCCGCGGCGATGCTGACGGCCTGCGGTAGCGGCGGCTTCCAGCCTCTCTACGGGTCGGCGAATTCGGTAGGCGGGACCACAGACGAGCGCTTTGCGCGCGTCGATATTTCGCCGATCCCAGGCCGCGTCGGCCAGCGCATCCGCAACGAGCTGTTGTTCGAGCGCTCGTCGACATCCAGCAACACCCGGACCACCGATCGTCGCCTCGAGGTCAACATCACCGAGAATGTCCTCACGACGCTCGTGACGATCACTGGAAACTCCACAGGCCAGGTTTATCAGCTCGAGGCCAATTATCGGCTGGTGGAAACGGCGACCCAGAAAGTGATGTTCCAGGGTCGCAGCCTCGGCCGCGCGAGCTTCGAGCGCTTCGAGTCGGTGTACTCGAACATCCGCGCGCGAGAGGATGCGGAGAACCGCGCCGCCGCTAGCGTCGCGAACGACATCCGCATGCGCTTGGCGGCCCATCTATCGAGGACGTGAAGTCGCCGGAGCGGGTGATCCGCGCCGCAGCCGCATCTCGGTCTAGTCGACATGGTCGCCATCAAAGCCCAGCAGGCCGATGCCTTCGTTCGCTCGCCCCCTGTGGACGTTGCGGCATTTCTGTTCCATGGAACCGATCCGGGCCTGGTTTCCGAACGGGCCGCCGCTGTTGCCAAGAAACTGGCAGCCACGGGTGACGAGCCTGGCGAGATCGTCCGGTTGGACGACACGGACCTCGAAGCGGATCCTGACCGGCTGGCCGTCGAATTGGGCACGGTCCCGATGTTCGGCGGCCGCAAGATCATCCGAACGACAGCAAGCCGCCGCGTCGGCGCTCCACTTCTCAAACCATTGATCGAAGAGAATCGCATCATCGGCGCCATCCTCGTGGAGGCCGGGAACCTCAAGGCCGACGATGCACTGCGCGCGCTTTTCGAGAAAGGACCTCGAGCAGCCGCCATCGCCTGCTATTCCGACGAGGGTCGCGATCTCGAAGCACTGGTCCGTGATATCCTCGACCAGAGCGGCATGACGATGACCGAGGACGCGCGCCGGCTTCTGATCTCCAGGCTCGGCGCCGATCGCGCACTGTCCCGTGCCGAGATTGAGAAACTGGCGCTCTACTGCCAGGGGGCGAAGCGCATCGAGATCGAGCACGTCGAGGCCGTGGTCGGCGATGCCTCCGAACTCGCGATCGACAGGATCGTCGATGCCGCATTCTCGGGGAATCCCGGCAAGGCCGTGATCGAATGCGAGCGCACGACGACATCCGGAGAAAGTCCGCACCTGGTTCTCTCCGCCCTGCTGCGCCACGGCATGCGGCTGCACCGCGTCCGCACGACCATGGATCAGGGCATGCCGCTGGATGAGGCGTTGCGCGGGCTGCACCCGCCGCTGTTCTTCAAGCAGCGCGACCGCTTCGTGGAACTCCTCCAGACCTGGCCCGCCGCACGGCTGCAGACGGCAATCACGCGCATGAACGACGCGATGCGCCTCACCCGCGGCGGCGCCATGGATGAATCCGTCGTGACGGAACGGCTGCTGCTCGAGATCGCGCACCTCGCCGCTCTGGGACGACCTGTCCGCCCCACTCGTCAATGACAACTCGGGCGCCGTGCCGGCGCGATCGGAGATCCAATGACCTCTAGTGCTCTCGATGTGGTGACCATCGGCAACGCGATCGTCGATATCATCGGCCGCTGCGACGACGCCTACCTGACGCGCCACGGTTGCGCCAAGGGCAGCATGCGCATAGTCGACGAGGCGACGTTGAACACGTTGTATGCCGGCATGGGGCCCGGCATCGAGATTTCGGGCGGATCGGCGGCGAATACCGCAGCCGGTGTCGCGTCCTTCGGCGGGCGTGCCGCTTTCATCGGAAAGATCGCCGACGACGACTTCGGGCGCGTCTTCGCTCACGACATCAAGGCCGTCGGCGTGCGCTTCGAGAACGCGCCCGTCTCCCGCCGCAACGGAGCTTCAGGAACATCGCGATCGCTGATCCTCGTCACGCCCGACGGCGAGCGCACGATGAACACGCTGCTCGGCATCTCGACCGAATTCACCGAGGCCGACATCCGCGCGGACGTGATCCAGGCCGCCAAGGTCACCTACCTCGAGGGCTATCTGTTCGACCGGCCGGAAGCGAAGGCCGCATTCCGCAGGGCCGCCAGCCTGGCGAAAGCCGCCGGCCGCAAGGTTGCACTGTCCCTTTCCGACGCCTTCTGTGTCGATCGCCATCGCGACGAATTTCTTTCCTTCATCGCCGCCGACGTCGACCTGCTGTTCGCGAACGAATCCGAAATTACCTCTCTTTATCAGGTCCGCGAGTTCGACGACGCGGCTCGCCGGCTCAGTAAAGTCCCGGTCGCCATCCTGACACGCAGCGCGAAAGGCTCGGTGGTCATCGCCGCCGGGAAGGAACCGATTCATGTTCCTGTGAGCCCCGTACCTCGCGTGATCGACACGACCGGCGCAGGAGACCTTTATGCCGCAGGCTTCCTGTACGGCTTCACCCAGGGCCGCGACCTCGCCGCCTGCGGCCGCCTCGCCAGCCTCGCCGCGGCGGAGATCATTTCGCATGTCGGCGCCCGACCCGAAGCCGGTTTAGCCGATTTGGCTCGCGCGAAAGGTCTGTAACCCACGGAGACGTAACGAATTTTTGTCGCAGGTGGAGAAATTCGCCGCGCGCGGAGTATTATTTGTGCTATCTTGATCCGCATTCGCTCATCGCGGGGATAGAATCGTGGCGGAAAAACCGACTGGCCGCAGGGGCCGCCCCAAAGGTTCGGGCATCGACGATGCGCAGACGCTGCAGCGCATAACGGCACTCATGGCCGGCGATACCTCGCTGCGGCCGACGACGGCGATTCACAGGGCCGGCGTTTCGGACCCATCGGTCGTGAGGCGCCTGCGGGAGAAATTGAAAGCCCAGGCGATTTACTCTCCGTTGGCAGCGGGCAAGCGCGCCGCCCCGGGCGCGCAGAAGAACGCGCCTGCGGAGGCACGTCCTGCTCGGTCCGCTGCATTGAAGATCACCGATAGCCTCGCCCCCCAAACACTTCCGCCACCCGCCGCGGCGCCGGTGGCCCCGCCGGCTGGGGACCGCACTGAGGCCCAGAAGCGCGAGGCGGAACTGCTGGCGACGTACATGGCGGCCCTGGCAGCACCAGCCAAACCCGCAGAGCCTCCGGTCGGTTACCCCGAGCCCGCTCCCGCGAGCGAGAGATCATCCCCGCGTCCGCAGGCTCCGGCACCGAATTCCCCCCAACTGCCGGGCATCCCCAACCCGGCACTGGAAGGAATGAGGCTCGCAATCGAGGCCGCCGTCGCGGTCTCTCGTCTGCAGCTGTTTCTGATGGGGGGAGCGCTCAAGGGCACGCCCTGGGCGACGATGCTCCAAGGCCAGGCGATGATGGGCCAGATGATGCTGGCCGCGTTCACCGGAGCGATCGGCCGCATGGGTTCTCAGCCGCCGACAGAGAAAAAGTGATCGTTCGCAAGCCTCAGATCCGGCGCAGCAGCACGGCCTCTGTTTTGTGATTGGGGCCCTTCTTGATGATCAATCCGGCCCGCTGCCGCGTCGGCAGGATGTTTTCCTCCAGGTTCTTGTGATTGATCGTTTTCCAGATCTCGAGTGCCCGCGCCAGAGCTTCCTCGTGAGTCAGTGACGCGTAGCGATGGAAGTAAGCAGCGGGATCGCGAAACGCCGTCTGCCTCAGGCGCATGAAGCGCTCGACGTACCATCGCTCGATGATGCTCGTCTCCGCGTCGATGTAGATTGAGAAATCGAAGAAATCGGACACGAATGGAATCGCCGTACCGTCCTTCGGCAAGCGCGCGGGCTGCAGAACATTGAGCCCCTCGACGATCAACACATCCGGCCGGTCGACCAGGATCTTCTGCCCCCGCACGATGTTGTAGTGGAAGTGCGAGTAGACCGGCGCCTCTACAGCCTCGCGTCCCGACTTTACGTCATTGAGGAAGTTGAGCAGGGCCGCCGTATCGAAGCTCTCAGGAAAGCCCTTCCGGTGCATGATGGCGCGCCGCTCCAATTCCTCGTTGGGAAACAGGAATCCGTCGGTCGTCACGAGATCGACACGCGTATGATCGGGCCAACGCGCCAGAAGCGCTCGCAGAACGCGCGCCGTCGTGCTCTTCCCCACTGCGACCGAGCCGGCGATGCCGATGATGAAGGGCACGCGCCCGTCCTTTCGGCCCAGAAACCGGTTCGTCACGGCATGCAGATCCTGCGATGCGAGCACATAGAGATTGAGCAGCCGGGACAATGGCAGATAAACCTGCTCGACCTCGTCCAGAGATAGCCCGTCGATGAGACCGGCCAGAGGCTCCAGGTCCTTCTCTACGAGGGTCATGGGCGTATCGGCCCGCAAACGCGCCCATTCCTCCCGCGAGAACGACCGGTAGGGAGAAAATTTCAGTCCGGAGCGGTTCGGCATGGCGTCTGTCGTTGTTCTAACCGGCACGATTTCGGTGGCGCACAGGTTTCCCGCCTCAGGGCAGCGGCTTGCGGGACGCTTTTTCAGCCAGTCCCGACGTGGTCATACGGCCGGAAAGCACCGCACCAACCTCCGCAAGGCCGATATCGCTGGCCTCCAGCAGGACGAGGAGGTGGTAGAGAACATCGGCTGCCTCCGCGGTTACTGCCGCGCGGTCGCCCTCCACAGAAGCCACCACCAGCTCGATCGCTTCTTCGCCGAACTTTCGCGCGCAACGGGCCGACCCTGCATCAAGGAGCTGCTTCGTATAGGAGGAGCCCGACTCTGCCGTCCGCCGCGCCTTGATGGTCTCGGCCAGGGCCGCCAGTACCTTGTCACTCATCACAGCAGACCTTGCAGGGCCGAGCCAGCGGCAGCATGCCCTCCAGCGGTGGCCGAAACGACGATCATTCTTCGATGCTGGAATTATGCCTCTACCGTCAAGCGGCAGAACCCTGCTTCCCGCGCTCCAGGCAGGCCTTGAGATAGTCGAGCTGATCGAAGTTGCCGTACTTGATGCTCAGAATGCCGCTCTCGCCCGAACCGCGCTTGATCTCGACCTTGAGACCCAGCAGCTCGGTGAGCTCCTGTTCGAAGGCCTTGGTGTCGGCATCTTTTTCGCGAACCCGGCTCGGCGGGGTTTTCGGCCCCCCCCTGTCGATGATCTGGACCAACTGCTCGATATCGCGCACCGAAAGGTTCTGATCGACGATCTTGCGCGCGAGATCTTCGGCATCGGCGCGGCCCACCAGCGCCCGGGCATGCCCTGCCGTCAGCTTTCCCTCCGAAACCATCGCCTGAACGCCGTCGGGCAGTTTCAGAAGACGCAAGGTATTGGCCAGATGACTTCGGCTCTTGCCGATGACGTCGGCGAGCTTTTCCTGCGTGTAGGCAAACCGCACGATGAGTTCGTTGTAGCCCGCCGCTTCCTCGATCGGATCGAGGTCGGCGCGCTGAACGTTCTCGATGATCGCCACTTCGAGCATCTGCTGGTCGTCGTACTCGCGCACGATGACGGGCACGTTGTGCTGGCCGGCCCGCTGCGCAGCGCGCCAACGACGCTCCCCGGCGACGATTTCGTACCCGCCTGCCGGATCGGCGCGGACGATGATCGGCTGTACGATGCCCTTCTGGCGGATCGACTCCGCCAGCTCGGCCAGTTCCTCCTCACGAAAGGTCTTGCGAGGATTGAGCTTGCTGCCATGGACCAGATCGATCGGCACCACCCGCTGCTCACCCTCCGCGGGGAGCCTCGGGTTGGCGATCGCCGGCTCGCCGATCAGGGAGGCAAGACCGCGTCCGAGCCGGTTTCTGTTCAGCGGAAGGTTCATGTTCTGGGCCTCGGGGCTCGATCTGCGTCAGTCGTGATTGCTTGATTCACGCCGCGGCGCGCCGTTCGCGCTCCATCACCTCGGTCGCCAGCTTGATGTAGGCTTGGCTCCCCGTGCAGGCGTGATCGTAGATCAAAATGGGCTGTCCGTAGGATGGCGCCTCGGCCACCCGGATGTTGCGGGGGATAACGGTGTCGTAGACCTTGGGCCCGAAAAAGGCCCGCACGTTGTCGGCGACCTCGTTCGAGAACGCTGTTCGGGGGTCGTACATCGTCAGAACCACCCCCTGGATTTCCAACCGCGGATTGAGCGTCGCACGGATCTGATCGATCGTGTCCTTGATCTGGGAGATTCCTTCGAGCGCGAAGAACTCGCACTGCACGGGCACCAGAACGGCGCTGGCTGCCGTGAGTGCGTTGAGCGAAAGCAGGCCAAGCGAAGGCGGGCAGTCGATCAGAACGTAGTCGAAAAAGAACCCGCCCGAACTGGCCCGATCGGCCACGGCCAGGCGAGAAATGGCGTCCCGCAGCCTGTAGGGGCGATTCAGGTCCGCCTGTATCTCCGATTCCAGACCGACCAGATCGTCGTTCGCAGGGATCAGGGAAAGATTGGGCACTCGGGTCCCTAAGACTGCGTCAGCCAGCTGACAATGGCCGCTGAGGACGTCGTACATCGTGCGTGGCCGCTGTTCGGGTCCGATTCCGACCCCCGTCGAGGCATTACCCTGAGGATCGAGATCGATTATGAGCACCCGCTCACCGGTCGCGGCGAGGGCGGTGCCGAGATTGATGGCGGTCGTGGTCTTGCCCACGCCACCTTTCTGGTTGGCGATCGCCAGCACACGCGGATTCTTGGACATCGAACTCATCGTACCCTCCGATCAACTGTTTCGACCCGAGGCTCGACAAAAGCCTTCAAGTTGCAGCGACTTTCGAAACCACCAGAACCGACGCGTCCGACTCTGTCACACTCGCGATACGCTCCACCTCGAACGACCAGTGACCAGCCGCTCGAGCCGCTTCGATCTCTGCCGCGGCCTCGCGCCCTTTCGGAAACAGGCCGATCGCGCCGCTACTCAGGAGCACACCCGAAAGGTCCAGCAGCCGGGGCAATGGCGCCAACGCACGAGCAGAAACGACATCTGTTGGCCCGACCCTAAGCTGATTTGCGATTGTTTCGATCCGAGCGTTCCGGATATCCACCGCCACAGGCCGCAGTTTGCTTCCCGCCACGGGAGACATCGCCCTGACCGCCTCGCGCAGGAACGCACACTTGCGCGCATCACTGTCCACGAGCGTCACGCTTTGCGGTCCTGACAAGCATTCTGCGGCCAAAACGGCGACGATCAGCCCCGGAAATCCCGCACCCGAACCCAGATCGATCCAGGCCCAGTCAACTCGGCCCGCACGTCTGGCCCGCCCGATATCGAGGAGTTGCGCGCTATCGGCAAAGTGCCGCCGCCAGACTTCCGTCAGCGTCCCAGCCGCCACCAGATTGATCGTTCGCTGCCACTTCTCCAGCAGCGTAGCGTAAGCTACGAGCCTGTCGGTGGTTTCACGTGAAACGCCGAAAACGCTTGCAAAATTATCGGGTCCGCGAATTCCGGCGGCTACGGTCAAGCACGCCTCCTGGACTTGCCGCGCTTCAACTGAGCAAGCACGAGAATCAGCGCAGCCGGTGTCATTCCGTCGATGCGCCCGGCCTGGGCCAGTGTTTGCGGGCGGCGCGTCTTGAGCTTCTGCAAGACCTCGGTCGATAGCCCGCTGATCGCGTCGAAATCGAAATCGTCTGGTATGGCGATCCGCTCGTCTCGCTGCAGCGCGGCGATATCCGCCGCCTGCCGGTCGACATAGGCTGCATACTTGGCGTCGATCTCGAGTTGCGCGAGATGAGCCGGATCGATTTCGGCAAGTTCGGGCCAAATTGCCGAAATCTTGGTCGCATCGACTGCTGAATAAGCCAATAACTCGAATGCAGACCGGCGCCGGCCGTCGCGATTCACGTCGAGACCCGAGCGTGCCGCCCGCGTCGGGCTGATCGTAAGGGACTGAAGCCTTTCCCGCGCAGACAGGAGAGCGGCAGCCTTCTTACGGAAGGCTTCGCGCCGCACCGGGCCGATCAGCCCGAACTGTTCGCCGATGGGTGTCAGTCGCTGGTCGGCGTTGTCGGCCCGCAACTGTAGGCGATACTCCGCTCGGGACGTGAACATCCTATAAGGCTCTGAAACTCCTCGAGTAACGAGATCATCGACCATAACGCCCGTATAGCCCTGCGCCCGCCCGATCATGAACGATGCACCTGAGCCACCTGCGATCATGGCCGCGTTTGCACCCGCGACCAGCCCTTGGGCCGCAGCTTCCTCGTATCCTGTGGTGCCATTGATTTGACCAGCCAGCAGAAGGCCTTGCACGCACCTCAACTCGAGAAAAGGCGACAACTCCCGGGGATCCACAAAGTCGTACTCGATCGCATAGCCGAAACGAATGATCTCGACCTTCTCCAAGCCTTTGATAGATCTGAGAAAAAGAACTTGCACGTCATCGGGGAGAGAAGTCGACATCCCGTTTGGGTAGATGGTGTCGTCGTCCAGCCCCTCCGGCTCCAGGAAGATCTGGTGTGCGTCGCGATCGGCAAAACGCACCACCTTATCTTCGATCGATGGACAATACCGAGGTCCGACACCCTCGATCCGGCCGGAATACAGGGCTGAACGGGCCAGGTTGTCCCGGATGATTTCGTGCGTTCTCGCCGAGGTGTATGTGACCCCGCATCGGATCTGTGGGTTCGCGATCCCCGTGTTCAGAAACGAGAACGGAACCGGCGGATCATCTCCAACCTGCATCTCCAATCCCGCCCAGTCGATCGACCGCCCATCGAGACGTGCCGGGGTACCCGTCTTCAGGCGGCCCAGCCGGAGCCCCAGGCTGGTCATACGCTCAGAAAGACGCAAAGCCGGCGGCTCACCAAATCGCCCGGCCGGCGTCTGCACCTCCCCGCGATGAATCGTGCCACTCAGGAACGTCCCGGTTGTCAGGACAACCGCGCCACAGTTGTATCTGCGGCCATCGCCAGTTATGGCTGCGACTACTCGGCCATCCCGGACCTCGATGTCCTCGACACCGCCCTCGACGACCTCGACGCCAGAACACGCGCCTATTTCCCTCTGCATCGCCCGTCGATACAACTTGCGATCGGCTTGGGCACGCGGCCCCTGAACGGCCGGACCACGCGACCGGTTCAGCAGACGGAACTGAATTCCCGCCGCATCCGCAACGCGCCCCATCAATCCATCGAGTGCATCGATCTCGCGCACCAGATGCCCCTTCCCGAGACCGCCGATGGCCGGGTTGCAGGACATCTCACCGATCGTTCCGAACCGATGGGTCACCAGGCCGACCCGCGCACCACAACGCGCCGCGGCTGCCGCGGCCTCGCAACCCGCATGCCCCCCACCGACGACGATCACGTCGAATGTGCGATCCGCTGCGATCGCCGCCTCCCATCGCTTCCGTGAATCAATCAGGCGCCGCGGCTCGGAATCCCTCCGCAACCGCCGGAATCGGGCGGAAACTACGCCGAATCCCTCCAAAACGTCAAAGCGAGGCTGACTCGCAATTGTCCTGCGAGGCTATAGGAGAGAAAATCCATCGTCCTGCAAGCATGACAGCGGTCATGTCGGAGTCCTGGAACAACGAACCAGTATCCCGCGAACCAAGATATTTGCACGCAGACCGCCACGTTTCACGTGAAACTCTCCCTCTAATATAGATGCTGCCAAGTATTCGAGAATACGAACTTGAATCGAGCTTGAATCGTTCGGCTCATTTCCCGATGCAAAATCTCCCGAAGATCTCGCCGAGTACATCTTCGGCATCGAACACGCCCACCAGCCGACCGAGGGCGAAAGAGGCCCGCCGCAGGTGCTCGGCACGAAGCTCGATGGCGAGGTCGCGATGGCCGAAGAGTTCCATTTCCGCCGCCGCGTCCTCCAGACACCTACGTTGGCGATGATGCGTGACCAGCACGGATTCCCCTGATCCTGCGGCGGATTCTGCGTATCTCTGAATACATCTGAGAAGTGCGTCGACCCCTTCTCCCGTCCTCGCGCTGACCGAAAGCACCCCCTCGCCGGCCGAGTTGGCCGGCACAGTCTCCCCGATCAAATCGATCTTGTTGCGCAGGAGAATTAAAGGGGAGTCTGTACAACTGGAGTCTCTACAACCCGGCTCAGTTTTACTTGGCGAGATCGGTTGCGTCACATCGACCACCCAGATCACCAGGTCGGCCTCGCGCATCCGTTCCCGTGTGCGCCGGACACCCTCGAATTCCACCGCATCATCTGTTGCCCGGACCCCGGCAGTGTCGGTCAGGAGCACGAAATGCCCGCCCAGATCCAAGGCCACTTCGATCGCGTCCCGTGTCGTGCCGGGCGTCGGTGACACGATTGCCACCTCGCGCCTGGCCATCATGTTGATCAGACTCGATTTTCCGGCATTCGGCGCCCCAGCCAGCACAACCCGGAACCCATCGCGCACGAGTTCGCCTCGACGACCACCCTCCAAGAGCTGCGCGATCTCGGCGCGGAGCCCACCCACCACCGCTTCGGCCTGTTCCACGGCATCGGCGGCGACATCGCCCTCATCAGAGAAGTCGAGGGCTGCCTCCACGAGCGCCGATGCGCGCAAGAGTGCGGCGCGTATTGCCTCTCCCCGCCCACGCAGTGCGCCGCCGGCAAGCGCCAGCGCCTGTCGGCGCTGCTGTTCGGTATCGGCCTCGATCAGATCGGCAAGCCCCTCGGCTTCCGTCAAGTCGAGCTTCCCATGGTCGAAAGCGCGGCGCGTGAATTCGCCCGGCTCCGCGAGCCTCAGCCCCGTTGCGCTCGTGAGTGCATCCAACACGGCGCGCACGACTGCCCGTCCGCCGTGAACG
Source organism: uncultured Hyphomicrobiaceae bacterium (assembly GCA_964389095.1). Lineage (GTDB taxonomy): Bacteria > Pseudomonadota > Alphaproteobacteria > Rhizobiales > Hyphomicrobiaceae > JABFRJ01. Next base: position 28,648 of record CAYMEB010000017.1, on the reverse strand, counting down.
TGGAACTCTGCCACGTCCTCGCCGGTAAAGCTTTCCGGTGCGGGAAACCAGAGCACGAGGCCGCGATCGAGCAATCGCCCGGCCTGGTCGCGCAACGGCCGCAGTCTGGCCTGTCGCGCGTCGGGCAGTGGACCTGCCATCGCCGCCAAGGCCGCTCCGGCTCCCGGTCCAGAAACCCTGATGACGGCGACACCCGCTCGGCCGCTGCCGCTGGACAGCGCCACTATGGTCGTTTCCGAAGACATCTCACGCACACAACTTCGATCACTCTTCCCCGCGGAAACGGCTACTGTCTGCTCCGAAGGAGAGACACGGCATGACGCAGAACCGCCTCGGCAGCGAGACCAGTCCTTACCTCCTGCAGCACAAGGACAATCCTGTCCACTGGTGGCCGTGGGGGCCCGCAGCGCTCGTCGAAGCGCGCCGGACCGGAAAGCCGATCCTCCTGTCGGTCGGCTACGCGGCCTGTCACTGGTGCCACGTGATGGCCCACGAGAGCTTCGAGAACTCCGACACCGCTGCGATCATGAACGAGCTGTTCGTGAACATCAAAGTCGATCGCGAAGAGCGACCGGACATCGATGCGATCTACATGGGTGCACTTCACCGTCTCGGCGAGCATGGCGGCTGGCCGCTGACGATGTTCCTTGACAGCGATGCGCGTCCCTTCTGGGGCGGCACGTACTTTCCCCCCACGCCGCGATACGGCAAGCCGTCGTTCTCTCATGTTCTAAAGGAAGTGGCCCGTATCTATCGGGAAGAGCCGCAGAACGTCGAGCACAACGCGAGCATGATCATCTCCAGCCTGTCCGAACGACGGACTGGCGACGCGATACCGGTACTCTCGGATGCATTTCTCGCAGATTTCATCGGCCGATTGACCGGCGCAACGGATCCGGTGCACGGCGGCCTCAAAGGCGCGCCGAAGTTTCCCCAATGGAGCATCTTCCAACTCCTTTGGCGTGGCGGCATCCGCTACGACGACGACGATGCGCTGACGGCCGTGGAACGAACCCTGGTCCATATCTGCCAGGGCGGAATCTACGACCACATCGGTGGAGGATTCGCCCGCTATTCCGTCGACGAGCGCTGGCTCGTGCCTCATTTCGAAAAGATGCTCTACGACAACGCCTTGCTGATCGACCTCATGACCGAGGTCTGGCGCGAGACCGGCAACCCTCTCTTCGAGAAACGGATCAGCGAAACCGTGGCCTGGCTGGAGCGCGAGATGATCGCCGCCGGAGACGGCTTCGCCGCCTCGCTCGATGCCGACAGCGAAGGCGAGGAAGGAAAATTCTACGTCTGGAGCCCCGCCGAGGTGATGGACGTTCTGGGCCCTGAGGCGGGACGGCGCTTCTGCTCGATCTACGACATCACGGAAGGCGGCAATTTCGAGGGCCACAGCATTCCGAACCGCCTTCTCGGGCTCGAACTGCTCGCTGGAGAAGAGGAATCGGAGTTGGAACGCCAGCGGGAGCTTCTGCTGAAACGCCGCGCAAGGCGAATTCGTCCCGGTTGGGACGACAAGGTACTCGCCGACTGGAACGGCCTGATGATTGCAGCCCTTGCGAGGGCTGCGATCACATTCGATCGGCCGCAGTGGCTGTCGCTCGCCGAGAAGGCGTTCGCGTTCGTCGAGACTCACATGCAACCCGAAGGCCGCCTTCGACACTCGTGGCGCCTGGGGCGACTGACCGGTCCCGGAACGGCGTCGGACTACGCCAACATGTGCCACGCCGCGCTACGGCTCTATCAGGCGACGACGAACGAGGCTTACCTCGACTCGGCCGTCGCATGGGCTGAAACGCTGCAACGGCATCACTGGTTGCCGGAAGGCGGAGGCTACGCGACCACGGCGGACGATACCGACGACGTGATCGTTCGAATGGTCTCGGCGACGGACGACGCCGTGCCGAACGCCAATGCCGTGATGTTGTCGAACCTCGTCACGCTCTTCAGTCTTACCGGTGACGATCGCTGGCTTTCACGCGCCCGAACGCTCCAGGCAACTTTCGGCGCAGATCTCGCCCGCAATCTCGTCGCTCACTGCGGTTTCATCGGCGGGCTCATGGATCTGGAATCTCCGACGCTGATTGCTGTCATCGGCGGCAATCGCCGCGATCAGCTGTCCAGCGTCGTCCGAGGCGTCAGCCTGCCTGGCGCCACGGAGCTTTGGCTGCCGGCGGGAGTAGAGGGCCGTGCGGGCACACACCTGGCCGGCAAACGGGGCAGCAATGGACAAACCACGCTCTATGCCTGTGTCGGACCGACGTGCTCGCTGCCGCTGACGGACCCGGGAACAGCGAAGGAGCTTCTCGACAGTGCGCGCCGGGCCCCCTCGAAACGCTGAGGGCCCCCGTCAAGGGGCCCTCGTGATCCTGTTGCGCTCCACTGCCTTCGTCAGCCGACCTTGCGGCTATCCATCGACTGGAAGAAATCGTTGTTGTTCTTGGTGTTCCGCAGCTTGTCGATGAGGAACTCGATCGCATCCATCGCACCCATCGGATTGAGGATGCGCCTAAGGACGTAGACTTTCTTGAGCTGATCGTTCGGCACCAGCAGGTCTTCCTTGCGCGTCCCCGAGCGGGCCACATCGATGGCCGGGAACACGCGCTTGTCGGAGACCTTCCGGTCGAGAATGATTTCCGAGTTGCCGGTTCCCTTGAACTCTTCGAAGATCACTTCGTCCATGCGCGAGCCGGTATCGATCAGCGCGGTCGCGATGATGGTAAGCGATCCGCCCTCCTCGATGTTGCGCGCTGCACCGAAGAAACGTTTCGGCCTCTGAAGGGCGTTGGAATCGACACCGCCGGTCAGCACCTTGCCGGAAGACGGCACCACCGTATTGTAGGCGCGGCCCAGACGGGTGATCGAGTCCAGCAGGATCACGACGTCACGCTTGTGTTCAACCAGCCGCTTGGCCTTTTCGATCACCATTTCCGAAACTTGCACGTGCCGAGACGGGGGCTCGTCGAACGTCGAGGAGATGACTTCCCCTTTTACCGTCCGCTGCATGTCGGTGACTTCCTCGGGCCGCTCGTCGATGAGCAGCACGATGAGGAACACTTCGGGATTGTTGGCCGTGATCGAGTGGGCGATGTTCTGCAGCAACACGGTCTTGCCGGTGCGGGGCGGCGCCACGATGAGAGCGCGCTGGCCCTTGCCGATCGGCGTAACCACGTCGATGACCCGGCCCGACAGGTCTTTGACCGTCGGATCGTCGAGTTCCATGCGCAGCCACTTCGTCGGATAGAGCGGCGTCAGATTGTCGAAGTGGACCTTGTGGCGCTGGCTCTCCGGCTCCTCGAAATTGATCTTGTTGACCTTGAGGAGCGCGAAGTAGCGCTCGCCCTCCTTCGGGCTACGGATCTGACCCTCGACCGTATCTCCGGTGCGCAGCGCGAAACGCCGGATCTGCGACGGCGAGACATAGATGTCGTCGGGTCCAGGAAGATAATTCGCATCAGGCGAACGCAGAAAGCCGAAGCCGTCGAGCAGAACCTCGACGACACCGATGCCGGTGATCTCGACATCCTTCGCAGCGAGTTGTTTGAGGATCGCGAACATCAGCTCCTGCTTGCGCATGGCGCTGGCATTCTCGACACCGACCTCCTCGGCGAAGCTGAGCAACTCTGTGGCCGTTTTGGCCTTCAGGTCCTCGAGCCTCATCTCCTTTTGGAGGGTATCCTGCATGGCATGAACTCCGGGGATGCCTCGGGCGCCAGCCGGCGAAAAATCCGTTGTGGCGACGTGGAAGCGAAGTCTAGGGAGGGATACCGGCGGGGAGCCGGCAGCGTCGGGGGGAACGGAGAAACGATGGATTTAAGGTCCCGTTCACAAGCCTCGGAAGGTCGCGAAGGAATCGCGCGCAACCGTGCCCCGGACGAGAAGTACGTATCACAATCCGCGCATGATGCAAGGCAATTCGAGCCCCTCGACCGCCCGGTCAGAACGGCTTCAGCACGACCAGCAGCACGATCACGATCATCAGCACTGTCGGCACTTCGTTCATGAAGCGGAAGAAGCGCGCATCACGCGTGTTCTTGTCGGCCGCGAAATCCTTGCGCCAGCGCGCCTGTTGGTGATGAGCGTATGTGAGCGCGACCACCGCGGCCATTTTAGCGAGGAACCACGCGTCCTTGTGGTAACCGATGAGCCACGCCAGCAACGGACCGGTTGTCCATACGACGATACTCGCAGGCGCCATGATGTAGCGCAGCAGCCGATACTCCATCGTCTTGAAGAGCTCGCTCGTCGCCGACCTTGGCGCGACGCCTGCGTGATAGACGAACAACCGCGGCAGGTAGAGCAGCCCGGCCATCCACGAAATTACCGCGACGATGTGAAGGGCTTTGATCCAGAGGATCATGTCCGCCGAACTCCTCCGCGAATTATCATCCGCCCCGAACCGTGCGAACCAGGTCGGCAACATGCTCCGGTGGCGTCTGCGGCACGATGCCGTGGCCCAGGTTGAACACGAACGGATTGGCCGACAGCTGCGTGACGATCTCCCGAGCCCGCGCCCTCATCGGCTCGCCGCCGGCGACCAGAAGCAATGGGTCCAGGTTCCCCTGCACCGCCGTCTTCCCAGACAGTTCCCGCCGAATGCGGTCCATTGGCATCGCCGTGTCGCAGCTCACGCCGTCGACCCCCGTCAGCTCCACATAGCGGCGAGCATGAAGACCCGCGCCGCGCGGAAAGCCGATGATCGGCACGCCGGGATGCTGCGCGCGAACGTTCGCGACGAGGCGTTTGGTCGGTTCGATCACCCAGCGGTCGAACTCGCTGTCCGCCAGGCTGCCGGCCCAACTGTCGAACAGTTGCAGCATGTCGGCGCCCGCGGAAACCTGCAGGCTGAGATAGCGGGTCGAGGCTTCCACGATCAGGTCGATCAGGCGAGCGAACAAGGTGGGATCGCGATAGGCGAGCATCCGTGCCGGCTCCTGCTCCTTCGTCCCCTCTCCTGCGACCATGTACGTCGCCACCGTCCAGGGCGAGCCGCAAAAGCCGATCAACGTCGTTTCCTTCGGTAGATCTTGCCGCAGCCGCGACACCGTTTGCGCGATGATGCCGAACTTTGCCTCCGCACGAGCGGGTTCGAGCCGAGCCAGTCCTTTTCCGTCCCGGATCGCATCGAGTCTCGGGCCTTCGCCTTCGACGAAGCTGACACCCTGGCCCAGTGCATCTGGAACGACGAGAATGTCGGCGAACAGGATGCTCGCATCGAACCCGTAGCGCCGGATGGGCTGCAGGGTGACTTCGGCAGCCATCGAGGGCGAGTAGCACAGATCCAGAAAGCTGCCGGCCTTGGCTCGAACCTCACGATACTCCGGGAGATAGCGCCCGGCCTGCCGCATAAGCCAGATCGGTGGCGGCTGCAGTGCCTGCCCTCGAAAGACCTCGAGCATCCGCCGTGTCACGTCCGTCCTTTCCGAAGGGTTTCCATCTTCCCTTCTTCAAATCGAAGAGTTTCTGAATCTTACTGCTGTTTCTCTTAGCGGTCGGATTTCGGGGATTCCGGTGTTTTGCGCCGGCAATCCCCTGCTTCTTCCACGGGCGCCGGACACCCCACTGGATCTCGCAACGATCGGCCCTGACGCCACTAGCTCTCGAACATCTTGACAAGTCAACGCCCTAGGCAGCGATCGTCGCTGCGTCAACTCGTTCACATGCTGTGCGCAGCCTCTGGATAGACGGCGGAGGTACTTCGGAGAGCGTCGCCAGCGGCGCACTGTCGACAACGGCCGCCGGTCGAGCCTCGCTGTGGACAAACTTGTCGATGACCGGCACTTTGTTCGACTGAGGGAGCGAGTATCACCGCTCGGCTTGGGAAAACACGTCAGATCATCCACACATGTCCAACACCCTTCCGAGCTACTTCCATCTCCACCTGATCTCGGACTCGACCGGCGAAACGCTGACCACGATCGCCAAGGCTGCCGTGGTGCAGTACCCCCAGGTCCGCCCGCTCGAGCACGTGCATCCCATGATCCGCACCAAGCGCCAGCTCGAGCGCGTGCTGAAGGAGGTCGAGCAGGCGCCCGGCGTTGTTTTCTATACGATCGTCAACGATGAACTCAGCGCCGAGATCGAGCGGCGCTGCAAGCTGCTGAAAGTGCCGTGCCTGTTCGTGCTGCAGCCGATCATGAAGGTGTTGGAGGCTTATCTCGGCGCACCGCAGACGCCTATCGTTGCAGGTCAGCATGTGGTCGACGCTGATTACTTCAGACGGATCGATGCCCTGAACTTCACCATGGCCCACGACGACGGCCGCCTGCCCGAAAATCTCGACGAGGCAGACATCATCATCGTCGGCATTTCGCGCACCTCCAAGACTCCGACAAGCATTTACCTGGCGCAGAGAGGGTTCAAGACCGCGAACGTTCCCCTGGTGCTCGGCATCGAAGCGCCGCCCGAGCTGTCATCCCAGCACAGCGCCTTCGTCGTAGGCTTGGTCGCGAGCCCGGATCGGATATCGGAAATCCGGCGCAATCGCGTGCGTTTCCTGGCCGATCGCCAACTCGACGATTACGTCGATCGCACGCAGATCGCCGCCGAGATCGCCTACACGCGCCGCTTGTGCGCCCGGAACGGCTGGCCGGTGATCGACGTTACCCGTAGATCTGTCGAAGAGACCGCTGCGACCGTCATAAAAATGCTGAATGATCGTGACACACGCGTCGAGGACACCAAGGACGGCGCGGATGCCTGACCCCCAGCGTGTGATCCTCGCGTCGGCCAGCGTCTACCGGCAGCGTATGCTTCAGGCCGCCGGTGTCGCCTGCGAGGTCCGCCCGGCCGACATCGACGAAGTCGGATTGCGGAAAGTCTATGCTCGTGAGTTACCTTCTCCTCCTCCGGCAGAGGTCGCGCTCCGGCTTGCGGAGGAAAAAGCTGTTACTGTGTCGCGTGCCGCGGTGGATGCCCTCGTCATCGGGTCCGACCAGGTACTCGAAATCGGCGGAGACGTGCTGTCGAAGCCGCCGACTCTTGCGGCCGCCAGGGAACAACTGCTCGCTCTGCGCGGACGGACACATACCCTCCCGACCGCTGTGGCTATTGCCTGGAACGGGGCCGTGACCTGGCGTCATGTCGAGGCGCCTCGACTGACGATGCGCAACTTCGACGACGACTTTCTGGACGACTACATCTCGAAAGTCGGACTCGCGGTGACCACCACCGTCGGCGGCTACCAGGTGGAGGGTCTCGGCGCCCAGCTCATGGAACGCATTGAGGGAGATTATTTCGCAATCGTCGGTTTGCCGCTCCTGCCGCTGCTCGCCGCGTTGAGAGCCCGGGGCGTCGGCCTGCAATGAGCGCACTCCCGGAGCAGAAAAAGACGGAGAATGACCGATGCTGATCGCCGGCCTCACGGGTTCGATCGGGATGGGTAAGTCCACGGTCGCCCGCCATATTCGGTCACGCGGGTTTCCGGTCTTCGATGCCGACGCCGAAGTGCATCGGCTCTACGCCGGGCCCGCGGTCGATTTGGTGGAAAGCGCCTTTCCAGGTGTGACCGTTGCCGGCGCGATCGACCGTTCGTTGCTCGCTGCCGCCCTCGCCCGGGACCCTTCGGGTTTCAAGCGGCTGGAGGCGATCGTCCATCCGCTGGTGCACGATGGACAGCGGGAGTTCCTGCGCCGCTCTCACCGCGAGGGCGTGAAGGTCGCGTTTCTCGAGATCCCGCTGCTGCTCGAAGGTGGTGGCCACACTCGTGTCGATCGCATCGTGGTCGTGAGTGCCGGAGAGGAAGCCCAGACCAGCCGCGTCCTGGAAAGAACGGGCATGACGCTGGAAAGGCTGGAGCAGATCAGGTCGAGGCAGTTGCCCGATGCGGAGAAGCGCCGGCGAGCCCACTTCGTTGTGGATACGTCGACGAACCTGTCCGCGACCTACCTCGAAGTCGATAGGATTCTCGATGCGCTCGCCGGATTGAAGGGCGAGGCCTTCGATCTCCACTGGCGTTGACGGCCGCGGAGGGGAAGCCGGACCTGCCGAGGGTATTGGATGCTTCGCGAGATCGTGCTCGATACGGAAACCACCGGCCTGGACGCGCGCAACGGTGACCGGCTGATCGAGCTGGGCTGCGTCGAGTTGGTCAATCGGATTCCGACCGGTCAGGAGTTCCATCGGCTCATCCATCCCGAGACTCGCGCCATTCATCCCGATGCCGAGGCGATTCACGGCATCTCGATGCAGCAGCTCGAAGGGAAGCCGTTCTTCCGGGATGTGGTCGACGATTTCCTGGCCTTTATCGGCGAAGCGCCGCTCGTGATCCACAATGCCGCATTCGACGTGGGCTTCATCAACATGGAGCTGGAGAAGGTCGGTAAGCCACCGATCCAGACGACGCGCGTTGTCGACACGCTGATGCTCGCACGGCGCAAGCATCCCGGCGGCGCAAATTCTCTAGATGCGCTGTGCCAGCGCTACGGTGTCGACAACTCCAAGCGCATCAAGCACGGCGCAGTCATGGACTCGCTCCTGCTCGCGTCCGTATATGTCGAATTGCTCGGGGAACGTCAGACGGCGCTGGTTCTGGAAAACAGGTCCTCGGCCAGCCGCGAGACGACAGCGGAGAAAAAAACGGTCTCCGTTCGTCCGGCACCGTTGCCCCGGCGGCTGTCGCAGGAGCAACGCGACGTCCATCGCGAGTTTCTCGCCAAACTGGGCGACAACGCGGTCTGGCGGAAGTATCTCTGAGGGGTCGCTCAGGCGCCCGCGATTTGGGCGCCGGCACCTGCTTCCGTCCTGCGCTGCATGTACAGAGAGGCGAAATCCAGCGGATCGAGGAGCAGCGGCGGGAATCCGCCCTCGCGCGTGATATCGGCTACCAAGCGGCGCAGGAACGGAAAGATCAGCGACGGGCAATTGACCAGGAGAAACGGCTCGAGCTGCTGCTCGGGAAGGTTCTCGATGTGAAATGCCGAGCCGTAAACGATCTCGAGTTCGTAGAGTAGCCCGCCGCTGCCCTGGCAATCGGCCTTCATCGTGATTGCGCTCTCGAAGGTGTTCTCGGCTAGCCGCTGCGCGTTCACATTGACCTCGACCCGGATGTTCGGGCTCTCGCCAGGCTTGACCAGTTCCTTGCCGACATTCGGGTTCTCGAACGACACATCCTTGATGTACTGGCTCAGGATGCGCACCTGAACCGGTCCCTGCGGCGGCGATCCTGTCGTTCCGGACCCATTCGTCGTCTTGCTGGCTTCGGCCATGGGCGCGAGTGTCCTTGCGTCGCTTTGTGCCATGCGCGGCACTGTACAGTTGTCGGTCGAGCCCCCGCTATCATGCTCGATCGGGCGCGGCAACCGCGGCGATGTCGCCTACCGTGGCGTCGTGGGACGGTTCCCGCCGGAATTCGACTTCGACGGAGGCGGATCGTCGATGCGCTCGAACTCTCCTTCGATGACGGGGCCGTCCGAGCGCGCGCTTCGCGGGCCGGATTCCGTCGACCGCCGATCGTCCCAAGGGCTCTGTTTACGTTCGCGCCGCCAAGCCTGGAACTCGAACTGGAACGGACTGTTCTTCATCAGAGTGCGCACGGAGAGCACGGCCAGCCTGCGGCGCGCGGCCGGCACCAGCAGTATGAGGCCGGTTTTCGTGGTCAAGATTCCGGGGACAATCAAGAGGATGCCGGCAATCAGGAGGAAAAATCCATCAATCGCCGGGGCAACGGGTGCAACCCCGCGTGACATGGCTTCGAACACCCGGTTCATCACGTTGAAGCCCTGGCTCCAGATCACATAGAACCCGAACGCCGCGCTGCCCATGACCAGGAGCAGGGTCGTCCAGAAGCCGAGCCACTGCCCGAGCTTGAACAAGAGCGCGATCTCCAGGATCGGCACCGCCAGAAGAATTAACGAAAGACCGATGTTTCGGGGTCCAGGAATCATCCGAGTGCCTTCGTGCACGGGCCGGCTCCCGTGCCACTTGAGCCGGAAGAGGCGAGAGTCGTGAAGCGTTAGAATAGCGCTCCGCCAGCGGCTTCGGCAGGGTATCCGTTGCCATGGAGAACGCAAAGCTGATTGAAATCCGCCGCGAGAGCAGTTGGTGAACGGTAGATTGCATCGCGAATGCGCGCCACGCGTCGGTTGGAAGCCCGCTGGTTCCCCTCGCGGCATCCGATGAAACGAATGTTGCGGCCTCCTCGCGCCTCGGGCATGGTTGAGTTAGCCGCGACTTGCCGGTTTGTTTAGGTTTCGGGCTGGCGTTGGCCGCGTAGCATACCTAGATAAGAGAAAGATCGGGTGCCGCTCTACGAAACGCGGCATTCATGCATGGGGGTTAGGGTCGCCATCCCGCGCGAAGCCCCCCTTTGTCGGCAAGAGTCACGACGAGAGCCCGGACGATGAACGGCCAGATCGACGTTACAACGCTGCTGTTTCTGGTCATAGCGCTGGTGCTGTTCGTGAAGCTGCGCAGCTTGCTCGGGCGCCGCACGGGCGACGAGGAAGCCCGATACCGCAATCAGAAAGCGCAGCGGACCGCAGCCGAGGCACAAGCGGCCGCGAACGAGAAAGTCGTTTCGCTTCCCCGCCGGCAGCGTGAGGAGACCCAGCCTCAGCCCGTAGCCCAGCCCTCCGAGGGCGAGCGCGAAGCGCGGTTGCGCCGTTTTGCCGAGGGCAAGGCCGCCGTCGCATCGGGCCTGGTCGATATCGGGCGGATCGATCCGTCGTTCGAGCCGGAAGCATTCATGAAGGGTGCCAAGGCTGCCTACGAGATGATCGTCATGGGCTTTGCCGAAGGTAACCGCGCATTGCTTGCGGACCTGCTGGCGCCGGACGTCTACGAAGGCTTCGTTCATGCCATCTCCGATCGCGAATCCCGCCGTGAGATCGTCGAGCAGAGCTTCGTGGGCATCACGAGTGCGGAGCTGACCGAGGCCGAGTACAAGGCCGGAACCGCTCAGATGACCGTAAAGTTCGTCAGCGAATTGATTTCGGCGACCCGGTCCGCTGCCGGTGAGGTCATCTCCGGCGACCCCAAGCGCATCAAGGAAGTGACCGACGTCTGGACCTTTGCGCGCGAGGCGGCGTCCGCCAACCCGAACTGGCGCCTGGTTGCAACCCAGGCTGCTTCGTGAGTCCGCGGTTCATGCGGGGGACGGCGATCTGACGGAGCGTTCCAGGTGACGTCCGGTCAGCAGATTCGGCATGTACCGATGGCTTTCGCTGACCTGCCGGGCTGGGCCCAGGACGATCACGCGGAAGCTCTGAGGGCTTTTCAGAAATCGAGCGAGCGCCTGGCCGCGAGCCTGGGTCCGTCCGACACAAGTGCGTCGGCAACCGTATTGCGCGCGGCGTGCCACGCTGCACAGGGGCTCCGTCACGAACGTTCGCCATCTGTGGCGCGCCGTTTCTTCGAGCGCTTCTTTCGACCGCATCGGATCGAGGGCGCCGCTTCCCCGGGGCTGGTGACGGGATACTATGAGCCGGTGATTTCAGGATCACGGACTCCGACGCCCCTCTACCGGGTTCCGCTCCGGAAGCGGCCATCAGACCTGGTCAATCTGGTCGACGAAGCCGACCGCGCCACACCGGTCGGCGGCCTCACCCATGCCCGACGGACCGCGGAAGGTTTAAGTCCATATGCCACGCGTGCGGAGATCGAGCAGGGCGCACTGTCGGGTCAGGGCCTCGAATTCGTCTACATCGCCGATCCGGTGGACAAGTTCTTCCTCCAGGTCCAGGGCTCGGGCCTGGTCCGTTTGCAGGACGGATCTCGCATTCGGCTGACCTACGACGGCAAGAACGGGCATCCCTACACCTCGATCGGACGTTATTTGATCGAGGCGGGTTGCATTCCCGCAGAAAAAATGACCCTGCAGGCGCTGGGAACGTGGCTGCGCTCCAACCTGTCGCACGCGCAGCAGATCATGAACCGGAACCTCTCGTACGTGTTCTTCCGCGAGATGGACGCATCGCAGGCGAAAGCCCCGCTCGGCGTGGGAGACGTACCCCTGACGTCCGGTCGCAGCCTGGCTGTCGATCCGGTGTTTCATCGCTTGGGACTGCCGGTTTTCCTGACGGTTGACGGTCTTCGAGACGGTCGCCGCCGCCAGTTCCGCCGCTTGATGATCGCCCAGGATGTCGGGTCCGCGATCAAGGGACCCGAAAGAGGTGACATCTTTTTCGGCACCGGCGACGGTGCGGGACGCAGAGCGGGCAGAGTCAAGCAGAGTGCTCGCTTCGTCGTATTGCTGCCGGACAAACTGGAAACGGAGCGCGGGCGGTGAAACGGCGTCGGCCTCCGGGCGAAGTCAAAAGCGAACCGCCGCTCCCCGAGGGGGACGCCCTGTGGCGTCATGTCGTTTCCACCGTCACGCCGATCAGGGGCCGGCGGCGCGTTCCTGCCGCTTCTGCCGGCGTTTCCCCTGCCTTGACCGAGCGTGCCGAGGCTGCTCCGAAAAGTGCGCCGCGACCAGCGTCACCCCAACAGATCCCATCATCTGCGCGGCCCGTGCCCGCGACGTCCGCCGCGACTGTTGTGCCCGGCGGCCTGGATCGCCGCAAGGTTAGGCGCTTGGCCAGGGGCCAGGACGAAATCACCGCCCGAGTCGACCTCCACGGCCTCACTGAAGCGGAGGCTCATGTCCGCTTGGGTCGGTTCGTCCGCGCTTGTGTGTCGGACGGTCACCGGCACGTGCTCGTCGTCACCGGCAAGGGATCGGCCGGCCGACGGCGGGACGATGATGAACCCTGGATGGGTGGAGGAGGCGCGAGGCGTCCGGGCGTCCTGCGCCGGAACGTCCCGCGCTGGCTCAGCGGACCGGAAATGGCGCCTTACGTCGTTTCCTTCACCACGGCCCACGCTCGTCACGGCGGGGAAGGCGCGCTCTATCTGCATCTGCGCAAGCCGCGTTGAGTGCGGGCCGGCGTCTCCCGAAGGGTCAGCGTATGAAGGGATCCGCGTAGCACTTGCGCATCTGCGAGCAGCGATATGATCCCGAGAAGTGCATGCTGTCGCCTTTTGCCGGCGAGATGAACGCGCATACCTCGTCCAGCCCCTGCTCGGTCAGCCATCCCTGGCGGCGTCCGCGCTGGACCGCGAAGCAATCTGCCGTCTCCTCGTCCGGACCGCGGAACTGATGGCCGCACTCGTGCGCATGGATCCACAGTTTGACCGCCGTGGAGACTTTGTTCATCAGCCTCGGATTGAGGATGAGAAATCCCGGATAGGCCGCGCCATAGTCGTCGAGTGTGTTGTCGAGCACGGTCGGCCGGTGGCCGCAGGTCACTTTGCGACCGTCGAGCCACAGGTCGCCCGAGGGCACGATCGTGGCGCCACCGACATGTGCGGCATACTCCTCCGGCGTCGGCGGCGCCGATTGCGCTCCGGCGTGGTGAACAGTAGCCGCAACCGCGGCGAGGCCCATCAAAGCTGCGGTGACGCAAGCGATGGTGCGGCCGGAAACCGCGCTCTTGGAAATCTTCATTCTCACGCGCCCCCGAAAGTCTTTCGGCTCAACGTTCCACTATCATTTTGCCGGGCGCTCCGTCGAGCATCGGCCCGGTTGTCGTCGTCAAGTTTCCGTCCCGCGGACGCGGATCTGCTCCTCCGCAGGATCATCGCACCCGCGCCCGGGGTGCCGCACCGGACCGCCGCCGGAACAGCCAGATAAACACCGCGAGTGGCAAGATGCTGGCGAAAGCGCCGCCGAGATCGGTCAGCCGGTCCAGAATCGGGTCGAGAACGGGAGTAGCGAGACTTATCAATACGATGGCGATCCAGATGCCGGCGGGGCCGAAACGACCTCGCGCGAATCCGGGCCTCGTGCCTGCCGCTGTTTCGCCCGTTTTCGGTTCCCCGGCCGCGCCCAGAGCGGCCTCGGCCGTGCGTCGAACCCATTGCAATATGCGGCGGGCCTGGAGGATCACCAGGAGTGCAGGGACGATCGCCAAAATCGAACCCGCGATCAGCCCGAGATTTGAGCCCTTCGGTCCAACCGCTGGCAACCCGCCGCCCATCAGCAGCATCCAGCCGAACAAGGCGGATGCCAGGAATCCCGGAAGCGCAATCTTGGCGAGGTCGGCTACGATCGCCAACCGGTCGTCGTTCCGGTGCCGATTCGTCGACGGGCGCCAACGCGAGGAGACGGAGGTGTTCGACGCTGCCGGCTCACGGGCGGCGGTCTTGGAGTTGCCGCATGGGTCGAACTTCGAGGGCTTCGGCTTTCCCGAACCCGTCAGTCGCTCGATCAGGCTGCGATTTCGCGTCACCACGCTCATGTTCGGGATACTTGCACGACCAGCCTAACGTGCGGTTGGCGATATCCTTCCGATTTCGCTACGGTTGTCGCAAAAGCAACGCCCACCTCCGGCAGCTCAGCCCCCGTAGCCATGACCGACATCGCGACTCGCGTCTACAACCACACTTGGAAGATCGATCCGATCGTGCGGTCGGTGCTCGATACCGATTTCTACAAGCTGCTCATGGCGCAGACGATCTTTCGGCGCCATCGCGACACTCGCGTCACGTTCGGAATCATCAATAGAACGACGGCGATACCGCTCGCACGGCTGATCGACCATGGCGCGCTCAAGGAGCAGCTCGACCATATCTGCAGCCTCTCGCTGACCAGGGGTGAAAGCACCTGGCTGCGGGGCAACATGTTCTACGGCAAGAGGCAGATGTTCTCGCCGGAATTCATCTCCTGGCTAGAGGCGTTCCGGTTCCCCTCCTACCATCTCGAGCGCCGTGGAGATCAGTACGAACTGGTGTTCGAAGGCCCCTGGGTCGAGACCACCTTCTGGGAGATCCCCGCCCTCGCCGTCATCATGGAGCTGCACAGCCGAGCGGTGCTCAAGGCGCTGGGCAAATTCGAGCTGCAGGTGCTCTACGCGCGCGCCATGACCCGCGTATGGGAGAAAATCCAGCGTCTCGAGCAGCTGCCCGACCTTCGGATTGCAGACTTCGGTACCCGCCGGCGCCATGGGTTCCTCTGGCAGGACTGGTGCGTCCAGGCGATGACCGACGGCCTCCGACACCGCTTCTTGGGTACGTCCAACTGCCTCATCGCCATGCGGCGCGAGGTCGAAGCCATCGGCACCAACGCCCACGAGTTGCCGATGGTCTATGCCGCCCTGGCGGAAGGTGACGCTGCTCTCGCGCGCGCACCCTACGAGGTGTTGGCAGAATGGCAGCAGGACTACGAAGGCAATCTCCGGATCATTCTGCCGGATACCTTTGGCACGTCGGAGTTCCTGGCTCATGCACCGGATTGGGTGTCCAACTGGACCGGCATCAGGATCGACAGCGGCGATCCCGTGGTCAATGCGGAACTCGCCATCGAGTGGTGGCGCGGAAGAGGCCAGGATCCGCGCAGCAAGTTGGCGATTTTTTCCGATGGGCTCGACGTCGCCGAGATCGAGCGGATCCACCGCAAGCTGCAAGGCCGCATCCGTCTGGGTTTCGGTTGGGGCACGCTGCTGACCAACGATTTCCGCGGCTTCGACGAGGCCGGGCGCCTCGACCCGTTCTCCGTCGTCTGCAAAGTGCTCTCGGCCAACGGCCGGCCGGCGGTCAAGCTGTCCGACAATCCTTCCAAAGCAACCGGACCTGCGAGTGAAATCTCACGCTATCGCCGCGTGTTCCACGCCGCCGAGATCGCGCCGCAGCCCGTGTTGGTCTGATCAGAACGAGGGTTTCAGCGGCAGTAGCCGTACCAGCACTCGCGCATGCACAGCGTGAATGCCCGGCGGCAGCGCTCCGAATAGCCGCAATAGACCCGATAACGCGCGTGACAGTCGCGTCGGCAGGCCCGGCACTGGAAGCCTTGGGTCTGGATCAGAAGAGACGCGTTCGGGTTCCCTGGATTGTCGGGCGTGAAGGGCGCAGCCTGTACGGTAGTGGCTGTCAGCATGGCCAGCGCAAACAGAGCGGGAGCGAGGAAGAGCTTCATGGAGCGACCCTTTTGCTCGAGCAGGTCCGACCTCAAGCCACCGCCAGCCCTCGTTTCCTCTTGGCCGACGCCGCCGAAACCTTTCTCTCGGTATCGACAATGACGGCACCCATCTGGGTCTGCAACCAGTCTTTGACAGCGGCAGCGAGCAGGGCCGAGCGGGTAACGCCGGCAAGCCCGGCAGCCCGATCGACGCCGGCGAGCAACTTGTCGTCCATCGTGATGTTGACGCGGGCGCGGCCGCCGATGGTGATCAGCGGCACTTCGGCCACGAACGCCGCCTTGTCGAATTCGATCTCCTCGCTCGCGTCACCCTTCAACTCCGAGTGAGTCCGCGGCTTCGGCATCTCGCCGCCGTCCTCGCCGATCGCGAGCGCGTATTCGCGAAGCGAGATCTTGGCGCTCTCCAGGGCTTCCTCATAGGTCTCTCCCGCGCCGTAGCAGCCGGGAAGATCGGGAAACGACACGCCGAACGAGCTGCCGGGATCCTTGTATACATAGGCGATATAGGTCTTCATGGTCCGCTCCATGCGGGCTCAACACGGCCATCCGGCGCTTTTCTGTAAGCGCCGGACCAAGCCGACTGGCAGGTCCTTCTTCGGGTGGACCAGAACGATCGGATAGGTCACACCCGCTTTCTTGAGCGTGAGATGACTACCTTTGATCCGGGTCACTCTCTATCCGTGGTCTTCAAGCCGTTTCAACAGCTTGCGGCTATTGAACTCCAAGGCGACCCTTTGTTTCATGCTCACAGATTTACACACCCGTCGCGGCGAATCAAGGACAGGCGTGTGTTTATTCTTACACACGAACGTACCCAGAATCAGTTGTGGTGATCTCAACGCAACGTTCTGGATAAACGTGTGCAGGGCGAAACACACAATCTGAAGAGGCGGTCGAGACCCGCCGGTCGTCGCAAGTCAAGTCGAGCTGGCGGCAGGAACTCCGCCCGGTCGGCCGGTCAATTGACGGTCCGCATCACTCCCGAACTTGGAGACCGACATGTCGAAAGAGCTGGTGGCAGTTATCGGCGCAACCGGTGTCTACGGCCGCCATCTCATCCCGAGACTGCTCAGCGCCGGCCATTATGTGCGGGCGCTGGTCCGCGATCCAGGCAAGGCGATGGTATTCAGGGCGACGGGAGCCGAGGTCGCGGCGGCGGACATCTTCGACGCCGCTTCGCTGCGTGCCGGGCTCATAGGCTGCGACCTGGTGGTCAATCTCGCGACATCGCTGCCCGCGCCCGGCAAGAGCGGCGGCGATTTCGCACAGAACGATCGCCTGCGAACCCAGGGCGTCCCCGCCCTTTTGGCGGCCTGCCGAGACGCTGGTGTGCGCCGGCTCCTTCAGCAGAGCATCGCCATGATCCATTGTGGCGGTGGTGATGCCTGGGCCGACGAGGACACAGCCCATCCGATTGCAGAGGATACGGTCATTGGGCGCGCTGCTGCGGCGGCACGCGCGATGGAAGCAGCCGTGGCGGCCGGGCCATGCGACTGGACGATCCTGCGCGGCGGATTGTTCTACGGGCCAGGTACGGGAACAGACGACGACTGGTTCGAGCGCGCGCGGGCGGGACGGTTGGTCCTGCCCGGCTCTGGCCAGGAGTTCGTCTCCCTGGTGCACGTTTCCGACATGGCGGCTGCGACTCTTGCGGCGATCAATGCGTGGCCGTCGCGGACTGCCTTGGTCGTGTGCGACAACGAGCCCTGCCGCTGGTCGTCGCTGCTTGGGCACGTCTCTGCGCTGGCAGGCGCGAACCAACCCGCGGCCGGCGGACCACTCCGCATGCCGTCATTCCGCATGTCGAACCGGAAAACTAGGACCGCGCTCGCTTGGGCGCCGCACTACCCGAGTTTCAGATCGGGCCTCGCTCGCTGACCGGTTTTCTGCATGCGGCCTCAAACGGGCGGACGGAATGCTTTCTGTGACCGCGCGCACGCCGCGTGCCGGTGGCAGTCGACGATGTGATCGTTCACGAATCCCATCGACTGCATGAAGGCATAGACGGTGGTTGGGCCGACGAAGCGGAATCCTGCTTTCTTCAGAGCCTTCGACATGCGCACCGAGACTTCCGTCTGTGCCGGCACGTCCTTATGACGCTCGAAACGGTTGATCTTCGGGCCGCCGTCGTTGAGCGACCAGAGGAACCGCGCCAATCCTTCTTTCTCCTGTAGCGCCAGGAAGGCGCGCGCATTGTCGATCGTTGCTTCGATCTTCAACCGATTGCGGATGATCCCGGCGTCGGCCATGAGCCGCGCTTTATCCTTTTCGCCGTACCGGACAATTCGTGCGGCGTCGAACCCGCTGAAGGCTCGGCGGAAGTTGTCGCGCTTGCGCAGGATCGTCAGCCAGGACAGCCCCGATTGAAACCCTTCCAGGATCAGTTTCTCGAACAGTTTGTGGTCGTCGGCGACCGGAACGCCCCATTCCTCGTCGTGATAGCGAATGTACTCCGCGTCCTCGATACCGGGCCAAGTGCAGCGCTTCACTGTCATAGGTCGATGACCGGCCGCTCGGCGACCGCCTTTCGGTAGCGTTGGATGGCCAGCGCGTCGACCGTTACGGATTGCCCCTCGACCGTCAGAGGCAACGATTTGTCCGCCGCTTCCACCGTGCGGTCGAGCCGTATCATCGCCAGCGCTTCGCTTCCGGTCGAGCTGCCGACCTGCCCAATCACGGCTTCGCCGATCCGCACCTCGGCCCCGTGGACGAGCCCCCGGCCGGTGATGCGCACCAGCCGTTTGCGCACGACTGTCTTGTGCTGCATCCGCGCAACCACCTCCTGCCCGACGAAACAGCCTTTCTTGAACGAGACCCCGTTCTGAATGTCGTAATTCGCTTCGTGGGGGTAGGTGTCGCCGAGTGGATAGTCGGTCCCCCCTTCGCCGACCCCCAGGCGCACACGCTGCGCCGTGTACTGCTCGGGCGTAAGCCGACGCGCAGCAAGCGACCCGACGATCTCGCCGACACGCGGTGCTGGCACCAGGAGACGGTCTCCGAGCCGAGGCTCCCGCGGATCGACAAAAGCGATCGCGCCCGGCGGGCGGACGCGCACGTCTCCCTGTGAATGGGCGACGACGATCTCCCCGGGGGCGTCCTTGATCTCGACCTTGGCGCGCAGCTTGTAAAGGGTCAGACGCTTGGCCAGCGCCGCGGAATGCAGCGCGAGCGTCTCCAGCAGAAAACCCGCTGGTGTCCTAACGGCGAAGAACTCGAACAGGATCTTGCCCTGCGGGTTCAAGAGCGCCGCGAACTTGGCGTCTCCGATCTCCATCCCGTCGAGATCGTTGGTTGCGAGCCCGTCGAGAAACGTCTCAGCGCCCTCGCCAGTGACCGAAACGACACTGCGGTCCGGGAGCAGGGCGACGAGGGCTTCGGCCATGGCATCGGCTTTCCGGCAAAGAGGAACTCGTATATCACGCCGCCGACAGGTAGGCGTCCGGAATGCCGGCCGCAAGCCGAAGATGGGGTGCGGAGACGCTCTGATGTCCAAGTCGTACGATCTCGTTCTGCGCGGTGCGACCATCGTCAGTCACGATGGTACGGCAGTCGGCGATATTGCGATTGCAGGAGGTAGGATCGCCGCCATCGGCGCTATCGGCGACGTAAAGGCGGAGCGTACGGAGACGCTGCGGGGGCTCCATGTGCTGCCCGGGGTGGTCGACACGCAAGTGCATTTCCGGGAGCCGGGGCTGGAGCAAAAAGAGGATCAAGAGACCGGCAGCCGCGCGGCAGTCATGGGCGGTGTGACCGCGGTCTTCGAGATGCCGAACACCAAGCCACTGACCGTTACAGCCGCGACGCTCGCCGACAAGGTCCGCCGTGCCCGTCACCGCATGTTCTGCGACTTCGCCTTCTACGTCGGCGGCACCCGCGAGACCGTCGCCGATATTCCCTCCCTAGAACGGCTCGAGGCCTCCGCCGGCATAAAGGTCTTCATGGGCGCCTCGACCGGCGATCTCCTCGTCGAGGACCAGCCGAGCCTCGATCGGATCATCTCAGCCATTTCCCGTCGTGCTGCTTTCCACGCGGAGGACGAGATACGGCTTCGGGCGCGGGCCGGGCTCAGGGAACACGGCAAGCCGGCGTCGCATCCGGTCTGGCGCGATGAAGTCGCGGCCCTGACCGCGACCCGCAACCTGATCGCTCTGGCGGAGAAGCATCGCAAGCGCGTGCACGTCCTCCACCTCTCGACCGCCGAAGAGGTCGTATTCCTTGGCGATCACAAGGAGTTCGCCACCGTCGAGGTGACGCCGCATCATCTGACGCTGGTGGCGCCGGACTGCTACGAGCGCCTCGGCACGTATGCGCAGATGAACCCGCCGGTGCGAGACGAGCGCCACCGTCGCGCTCTGTGGGCCGGGGTCGCTTCTGGTGTCATCGACATCCTTGGATCGGACCATGCACCACACACGCGAGAGGAAAAGGACCATCCCTATCCGGAAAGCCATTCCGGCATGACCGGCGTCCAGACCCTGGTCCCGATCATGCTCGATCACGTCAACCGCGGGCACCTGACGATCAGCCGCTTCGTCGACATGACCAGCGCCGGTCCTCAGCGCCTGTTCGGCATACGCAACAAGGGGCGCATCGCGGTCGGATACGACGCGGACCTCACGATCGTCGATCTGGGGCGTACAGAGACCATCCGCAATTCGTGGATCCAGTCGCGCTCTGCCTGGACGCCCTACGACGGAGTCTCGGTCAAGGGCTGGCCGGTGGGTACGTATGTCCGCGGCAGGCGCGTGATGTGGCAGGGAGAAATATTAGGGCCCGCCATCGGCGAGCCCGTGAGGTTCTTCGAAGGCGCCTGAGCGATGGCCCGAGCCGTCGCTCGGGCTTTCCGGCGTCAGTTGGCAGCCGCGGTCTTCTGGCCGCCACTCGTCGCGACGTTCGACGGCAGACGATCGAAGACGTGCACCGTGGTGCCGACGCCCGCCAGGGTCGCCAGATGCATCACGTGGTGGTTCATCATGCGGAAGCAGCCCGACGACGCGGCATAGCCGATGCTGCGAGTGTCGTTGGTGCCGTGGATGCGATAGAGCGTGCTTCCGAGATAGAGGGCCTTGGCGCCGAGCGGATTGTTGAGTCCACCCGCCATGAACTCCGGCAGGCGCGGATCGCGGCGGCGCATTTCGGCCGGTGGCCGCCAATCGGGCCATGACTGGACGCGCGTGACGGTCTTGGTGCCCCGCCAGGTGAAGCCGTCACGGCCGACCGAGATCGGATAGCGGTAGGCATTGCCGCCGCCCAGAACGTAGTACAGCGCCCGTCCGCGCGTATCGATGACGATCGAACCGGCCGAGTAGCCGGAGCGGAAGGCCACGGTCGGGGGCGCCACGGGCGAAATCGCGGGGCGGGCGCCGCCCGTCATCTGTCGAGGGAAGGCCTGGGTATTGCGCGCTGCCGGGGCTCGCGTGGCAGGCGCGAAAACGCTGCCGGCCGTGCCGTCGTCGGACGCGGAGCGGCTCGCGCGGGGCTGCGACGGCCGCGAAGCCGATTGGGGCGCGCCGGCGATATCGCCCCAGGGGACCCAGGCGCCAGACTGCGCCTTCGCGTCGACGGAGAGGGCTAGAAGGGCGATCAATGCAAGTCCTGGACGCGACATGTGTGCGGCTCCACTCGGAGATCTGGGGTTGCAACGCGGGGTCATAGCGACTCGGCGTCCGCTGCTCCATCAAGGTAACCGCATATGGTTACCGTGCCGCCGTCCAGCGGCTATTCTACCTTCTTGAAACTGTGCCAGACGCCGTCGGCGCCGATCACCAGCCGCCAGCCGATGTACCGGCTCTTCTCGATCATCTCCGCGATCTGCTCTCGCGTGGCGAGGCTTTCCAGGAGGCGCCTGTCGTCGTCGCCAAGGGCCTTGAAATCCCGTTCGGCGACTCCCGGCCAGACGAACACCCGGCTGTTCTCGATGTCGCGGCCCTGGTGCGATATCGCCGGCTTCGCCGCCAGGATCGCAAGGAGCGCGGCCAAGATGTCGCGCCCGTCTCCGGTCGCGGAGATCGACCGCCAATGCTCGATTGCATCGGGAACCGCTTCAGAAGCGACTTCCGGCTTGAGCTCGTTCCAGTCCAGGACCGTACGCAACTCCTCCAGACGCCCGGTCTGAGCGGCAGCCACGATCGCGTCGCGCATTTCCGTTGCCGCGTGCGGCAGCGCTGGCTCGGCGGCTGCGCCCGGTCGCTTCGTCGCGGCTTTGGGCGATTGCTTCTGTGCGAGCGCGGCTGGAGAACCAGCCGGCCAATAGACAAGCAGCCACGCCCCCAGTACGAGTAAAGACGAAAACGGGCCGAGACGCCTTGCGCCGTCGCCTGCACCATGCCTGCGCCCATCCAACCGGAGAGCGCGATCAGTGGCGGCCGGCGTCGATCGCAAGGTCGGGCGCCCGGCATTGTTCGAGGTGACCTTGCACACGGTCGTCATCTCCGCAGACTGCGCACACCGCTGATGGTCTCGGCGGTCATGGCTTACGTTCCCAACCTCGTCATCGTGCCGGTCGGCTTCCTCATCGGAGTGCTTCTGGCGTTGCCCATCGGCCCGGTCAATCTCCTCGGGCTCCAACGGGCTGTGGAGCGCGGTTTTTTCGGCGGCATCGCGACCGGCCTCGGCATCATGATCGGTGACGGCCTCATCGCGTTCGGGGCCGCCATGGGCGTCAACGCTCTCGCGGGTGCCATACGGGACTATCGCGTCGCAATCCAGGTCATCGGCGGGCTTGCGCTGATCGTGGCTGCCGCGAAGCTCTATTTCAGTCACCCCCAGTTCACCACCGTGACGGACGCCGATCGCGCCACGCTGTGGGATTACATCTGGGATATACCCCAGGCCTTCTTCCTCACCATCACGAACCCGGGCGCGGTTCTGGGCTTGATCGCGATTTTCGGCGGCGTCAGCACGTTTCTCGAGGTCGACAGCTATGTCGACGTGGTCACGATGGTTGCGTCGATCATGGGCGGCAGCTTCTGTTACTGGCTGGTGGTCTCCCGGCTCATCAGCGGCATACGCCACACCTGGAACGAGGCGCACATGGAGCGTCTCAACAAGATCGCCGGCCTTATCCTGCTCGGTTTCGGAGCCGTGCTGATCGCCGAGATGGTGTTGAAACGGCTGCGCTACTTCAGCCCGTGGTGATAGGGGTCTGGCCGGTCGCGACCCGGAGCCGGCGAACTCGCCGGCGACGTCGCCGATGGGCACAGAAGGTCGGCTCCAATCCTCAGGACCAGCCGGCAAACTGGCAGCGGTCCCGCGAAAGGCGCCGCCGGGCCACGATCAGATCTTCAGAATGACTGCATCAAATCTCCACGTAAATCCTCTTCTTCGCAAGAGTTGGCTGCATTAGTGTCGCCAGCGGCATCTCGGACGGGACGTAGAGACGGATCACAGGCATGACGAGCATTGCAGTCAGTGTTTGGCGCGGTGGCGATGCCGGCCGGTACGAGGTCTTCGACGTGCCGCGCAATGAGAGCCAGACCGTGCTCGACGTCGTGACCTACATACAGCGCGAGGTCGACCCTACGTTGTCCTATCGCTTTGCCTGTCGCGTCGGCGTCTGCGGCTCCTGCGCGATGACCGTCAACGGTCGCCCGCGATGGACCTGCCGCACACACGTATCGAAAGTCGTCGAGAACGGCCGGCTCGAGATCGGTCCGCTCGCCAACCTGCCGGTCATCAAGGACCTGGCCACGGACATGACGCGCTTCTTCGAGCGCTGGCAGGCCGCGAAAGGCGCTTTCGAGCCCACGGCGACCAGAGATGATCCGATCGTGCCGATCGAGCCGGCTTCGGCGAAGCGACGCACGGTCGACGCAGGCATCGAGTGCATAAACTGCGGGATCTGCTGGTCGGCCTGCGATACGGTGCGATGGAACCCGGACTACCTGGGTCCGGCCGCTCTCAATCGGGCCTGGACGCTCCAGAATGACGAGCGCGACGGCGGCGGGAAGGCGAGGCTCGCCGCGGTGTCGGCCAAAGGCGGCTGTCAGGCCTGCCACACGCATCAGTCGTGCGAACAGCATTGCCCGCAGGGGCTCAATCCGACGGCCTCGATCGCGGGCCTGAAACGGCTGTCGCTCGCGGCCTACATCAGCGGAGAGCTCGAATGAGCTTTCGACACTACGTCTGGCAACGCGCCAGCGCGATGGTCCTCGCGCCTCTCGTGTTCGCGCATCTCATTGTCATCTTCTATGCCACGGCGAGCGGCCTGTCGGCGGCGAGCATCCTCGCGCGCACGCGAGGCTCGATCGGCTGGGCCGTGTTCTATGGCGTATTCGTGCTCGCCGCTGCCGTGCACGGCGCGATCGGCGTGCGCAATGTACTCGCCGAATGGGCTCCACAATCCGTGCGACGGGATCCGCGGCTGCTTGCCGCGATCCAGTGGATTTTCGGTCTCGGTCTGACCTCGCTCGGCCTGCGCGCTGTTTACGCCGTGGTGATGCCATGACCACTCGAAACCTCGATCGGCCCAGAAACACGGCGCACCGGCGCGACACGCTCTGGACGGCAGCCTTCCTGCACCGAATATCCGGTATTGCACTTGCGCTCTTCCTGCCTCTTCATTTCCTCGTACTCGGCCTGGCTCTGCGCGGGAACGCTGCGCTCGACGGCTTCCTGTCGTGGTCGCGCAATCCCTTAGTCAAGTTCGCCGAGGCGGGCTTGGTCTTCCTGCTTGCCGTGCATCTGATCGGCGGCATTCGGGTGCTCATGATCGAAGCGTACGGTTGGACTACGGGCCAACGCACGATTGCCACCGCGAGCGTACTCGTGGCGGCAGTGCTCGGCTCTCTCTTTCTGATTGGAGCCTGACCGATGGCGAGGTTCGACACGGTGACGACCGACATCCTCGTCCTTGGCGCGGGGGGCGCAGGTCTGTTCGCGGCTCTGCACGCGAAGAAGGCCGCGCCGAACTTGTCGGTAACGATTGCCTGCAAGGGCTTGCTCGGCAAGTCGGGTTGCACGCGCATGGTGCAGGGCGGCTACAACGTCGCCCTCATCCCCGGCGACTCGGTCGAGCGCCATTTCATGGATACGATCGAGGGCGGTAAGTGGCTACCCGACCAGGATATGGCATGGACGCTCGTGACCAAGGCGATCGAGCGCGTCCGCGAGCTCGAGAACGAAATCGGCTGTTTTTTCGATCGCAATCCCGACGGCTCGCTCCACGGCAAGGCCTTCGCTGGTCAGACCTTCGATCGCACGGTCCACAAGGGTGATCTCACCGGCATAGAGATCATCAACCGGTTGATGGAACAGGTCTGGGCCAGGCCCGGAATTCAGCGGCTCGAGGAACATCGCGCGCTGTCGCTGATCCACTCGAGGGATGGGTCCGCTATCGCCGGCGTGCTGCTGCTCGACGTTCGCTCCGGGGCCTTCAAGCTGGTCCGTGCGAGGGCGGTACTGCTGGCAACGGGCGGCGGGCCGACCATGTACAAGTACCATACGCCGTCCGGCGACAAGAGCATGGACGGTCTCGCCATGGCGCTGCGTGCGGGTCTCGCGCTGCGCGACATGGAGATGGTCCAGTTCCACCCGACCGGCGTGCTCGCGGGCAAAGGCACGCGCATGACCGGAACGATCATCGAGGAGGGTCTGCGCGGCGCCGGTGGCTATCTGCTCAACGGGGACGGCGAGCGCTTTATGTTCAGGTACCACGAGCGCGGCGAGCGGGCGACGCGTGACCTCGTTTCGCAATCCATGTTCCGCGAGATGCAGGCCGGGCGCACGACGCCGAACGGCGGTATTCACATTTCCATGGGTCACCTCGGACCCGACAAGGTACGCAAGCAGTTCAAGGGAATGGTCGAACGCTGCGCCGACTGCGGGTTCGATCTCGCCGGCGGCCAGGTCGAGGTCGTCCCGACGGCGCATTACCTGATGGGCGGCGTCGTTACCGACGTGCACACGCGCACGAGTCTGCCGGGCCTCTACGTCGCGGGCGAGGATGCCGGCGGCGTGCATGGCGCCAACCGCCTCGGCGGCAACGGAGTCGCCAACTCGACCGTGTACGGTGGGATATCCGGCGATGTGATGGCGGCCGATCTGAAGACTGGGGCCGTCCATTCGGAGCCGGATCTCGATCAGGTGGCGCGCGAGATCGATCGCGCCATGCGTCCGTTTCACAAGACGCGCGGCAACATCAATCGTCTCCGCGATACTCTTCTGGACCGGATGTGGGACGACGCCGGTATAATCCGTACCCGCGAAGGTCTCGATCGGGCTGCGGCCGCCCTCGCGGAGCATTCGGCGGAACTCGAGGCGACCGGACTGCCCGATACGGATCGTGCGTTCAACCTCACCTGGTCGGATTGGCTCAATCTCGAAAACCAGATCCTCGTCTCCAAGGCGATCGTGGCGTCCGCCCTCAAGCGCGAGAACTCCCGCGGGTCTCACTGTCGCGACGACTTTCCCGATGCGGGTGAACTCGAAACCTCGCGCTTTACCGTCGTTCGCCTCGACGGCGAGCGCGTCGACGTCACGGACGCGCCAGTCGCCTTCACCATCGTGGCGCCGGGCCAGACGATCCTCAAAGAGAAGGCAGCTGCGGAGTGATGATGATCCCCACGGCACTCGTGCAGGCGACCGCCGAGACGCTCATGGCGAAGGCGGCGATCGAGATCCCGGACGACTATCTGGGTGGCTTGCGTGCTTGCGCGCGAACGGAGACGGGAGACCTGTCGTCGTTCGTTATCCAGGCGATGCTGGACAACTACGAGGCCGCCAAGGAAGACCGTCGCGCAATGTGCGGCGATACGGGTGTGCCGCGCTGGTACGTGAAGTACGGCAACGACGCCCGCGTCCAAGGCGGGCCCGTTGCGCTGGAGGCGGCGCTGCGCCGGGCGACTGCCAAGGCGACCCAGGACGTTCCGCTTCGGCCGAACCGCGTGCATCCGCTCTGGCGCACGGACCACAACAATAATGTCGGCATCAACGCGCCCGAGATCGAGTACGCCTTCCATCCGCAGGGCTCGTGGATCGACCTGACTACGGTGCACAAGGGCGGCCTGTTCGGGTCGGACTATCGCATGTTGTTCCCCGGCGACGGCATGGACGGCATTCGACGCTTCTACCTCGACACGCTCGTCGCCTTCGGAAAGCGTGGTCTTGCCTGCCAACCCGCCATCGTCGGCGTCGGCCTCGGTGGCAGCAAGGATGCATGCATGACTCTGGGCAAGCAGGCGTCGTGCCTTCGCACGGTCGGATCGAGAAACCCGGACCCCAAGATCGCGGCGCTGGAAGACGAGTTCAAGACGCTCGGAAACTCCATCGGCATGGGCGCCATGGGGTTTATGGGCTCGTCCATGGTGGTCGCCTGCCACATCGAAGTCGGATACTGCCATACCGGCGGAATGCCGATGAGCGTGCACATGTTCTGCCTTTCATCGCGCCGCGCCACCGCCCGCATTCATGCCGATGGCCGCGTCGAGTTCCGTACCGACCCGCTTTGGTTCACCGACTATTCACGCCGAACCAGCGTCGAGTGGGACGATGCCGGCGCGCAGCAGGCTGCGGAGTGACCGGGATGACCAAGTTGCGCACCATCCATCTGAAGTTGCCCGCCAGTACCGACGACTTGGCGAAGCTGGCCCTCGGCGATGTGGTCTACCTGACCGGGCGGGTCCATACCGCGCGTGAAGGAGTGTACAAGCGCGCCATCGAAGGCGGTGTGCCGATCCCTCCGGACATTGGAACGGCGAGCTTCCATTGCTCGCCCGCAGCCAGCATCAATCACAACGGCGCGGCCAGGGTCGGCGCAGTCACCGCCACGGCCAGTTTCCGCTTCTCACAGTGGATCGATGGCTGGTTGAAGACGTCGGGATGCAACATCATCATCGGCAAGGGCGGCATGTCGAGCGCAGACTACACGCGCGCCTTCGTCCCCAACAAAGCGATCTACCTGACGACCGTCGGCTACGGCACCGGGGCGCTCCTCGGCCGCGGCATCAAGGACGTCGCCGCGACCCATTGGCTCGAAGAGCTGGGCCTGGCGCAAGGCATCTGGGTTCTCGACGTCGAGAACTTCGGGCCCTTCATCGTCGACAGCGATTTCGAGGGAAATTCCCTGTTCGAAAGGGAGAATGCGAAGATCGAGCCCAGCCTGAAGGCGCTGTATGCCGGCACCAAGCCGCCGGCCCTCCGGCGGTTCGGTGAAACGGATCGCCGCGAGGACGAAGTCATCTGATTGCCGCGACGGGGACGCCTCTACTGGTCTCGGTGATTGCGCGCGGCTCTCCAGGTGACAATCGGTACCGGGTCGCTACAGTCGCGCAGCTGCTCCGAATCGAACCCGAGGATCCCGCGCATGAAGACCCGCGCCGCTGTCGCCTGGGCCGCAGGCAAGCCCCTGACGATCGAGACCGTCGACCTGGACGGTCCCAAGGCCGGCGAGGTGCTGGTGGAGATCAAGGCGACAGGCATCTGCCATACCGACGAGTTCACGCTTTCGGGTGCCGATCCGGAGGGCATCTTTCCCGCGATTCTGGGCCACGAGGGCGCAGGGATCGTGCGTGAGGTCGGCGCAGGCGTCACCGGCCTGAAGCCGGGCGATCACGTCATTCCGCTGTACACGCCGGAATGCCGCCAGTGCAAAACCTGCCTGTCGCGACGGTCAAATCTGTGCACCTCGATCCGCGCTACGCAGGGCAAGGGTGTGATGCCGGACGGTCTGAGCCGCTTCAGCATCGGCGGCAAGCCCGTCTTCCACTACATGGGCTGCTCGACCTTCTCGAACTACACCGTGCTTCC
>CAYMEB010000016.1:0-42421 GCA_964389095.1 uncultured Hyphomicrobiaceae bacterium | reverse complement strand
GTCGAGCTTGCGGCAGGTTCAGCCTCTGCGGCTGGTGGTCTCACGCGGCGGGCGCCGAATTTTGAGGCGCGAGCTCGCGGCATACCGACGGGCGGCGGCATCGATTGCAGCCATGTCATCCGATTCGCCGGACGGGATTGCGACCACTTCGAACCGGCCGCCGCATTCGGCGCTTTGAGACCTCTCGTGCGGCATCGTGTTCCCTCGGCTGTGGGTCGATATCCGTCCTTCACGCGACGCATGTCGGCCCTGGATCCGGTCCGAGAGCGGTCAGGGGTCGATCCGACCGGGCACGCCAAGGAAGGGCTCGGCAGCGCGAGCCGGCGTCAACCCCTGAGCGGTGTTTGTCGCTTGCTACCGATTCCGGTGCGGCAAGCCGCCGTTTTGCTCCGGGGGTCCGAGTTCTGGGCCGCGCTGCGGCGCCGATCTGGGCCAAATCGCGTCTGCGGCAAATTCTTCTGGTGAGACCTGTTCACATCCGCGAGGAAGCTGCTATAAGCGCGGCTCGCTCGCAGGTAGTGACCGTTCACCCTGCGGCCGCGATGGCCGACCGGAGGCCGTCGATCGCGGCGTGGAAGCACGCCGGCATTGGTGACGCGGGGTGGAGCAGCCCGG
Source organism: uncultured Hyphomicrobiaceae bacterium (assembly GCA_964389095.1). Taxonomy (GTDB): domain Bacteria; phylum Pseudomonadota; class Alphaproteobacteria; order Rhizobiales; family Hyphomicrobiaceae; genus JABFRJ01. The sequence goes on along the minus strand of CAYMEB010000016.1, from coordinate 41,806 downwards.
TAGCTCGTCAGGCTCATAACCTGAAGGTCGTTGGTTCAAATCCAGCCCCCGCAACCAAGCCTTAAGTAATTGAAATCGCAGATAAATACGAAGCCGCCGCAAGGCGGCTTTCGTGTGTCTGGAGGGCCTTGGGGTACCGCTGGGGTACTGGCGAACGGCACTCAGATTGAGTGCTGTCCCGAAGCGTGCGACGTTTTGTCGGGCACTCGGAGCGACCTTGGAATAGCACCTTTAGCATCGAAGGGCAGTTTGAATGACGTCGACCCTGCTGACGACCAATGTCGCGGACCAAGTTCTAGCAGGCATGAAGAAGAGTGGCTGGAGCGACAGCGACCTCGCCGTGGTGAAGTTGTGGTGGGAGTTCGATGCACTGCCGCCCTTCGAGCGCGCCAAGCAGCGCTACAACTATGCTGTTCGCATGCTGAACGCGAACGGCGGAAGTTTCCTGCTTTCTGGCAATCGACCTACACCCGAACCTTTAGAGCAGCTGCGCGTAGCTCTTGATGAGATCGCGGCCGGCAACCCACACGTCTTCTTCCCTAAGGCCAAAAAGGGCGGCGCTCCTTCCGATGCTCGGGCCTACAGCCGAGAGGTCCGCGAGCGCATTCTTGGTCTCGCGGCGGCCGCCGTGATGAGGCTCCATCGCAACATCGGAACCGAGAAGCGTCAGGCCATGGGCGCTGTAGCCCAGTTGATGCTCGATCACGGCTACACCTCAGCGACAGGCAAGTTCACGGGGCAACCGGATGGCTTGACCAAGCATTGCGCTGCGGCTGAGGCAGGCAAAGCCACCTTCCAGCGGCACTACGACTTTGCCATGCAATTCGAGCCACCCAAATCGGACGCGGACTTCGATCTTGGCGTTTACCGCCTACTCGAGGCACTCGTAGTGATTTGCACCACGTGGCGGCTGTTGCCGCACACGCCGAAGGGAAATTCACGCAGGTAGAGCGTCGCATCCTGCACGTGATTACCTCCTGTCAACTCGCAACGGGCGAGTTGAGACGGAGGGTCGACATGAGCGACGACAAGGACGACAAGAAAGACGAGACGAAAGACGACAACGAACAGGCTCCGGAGGAACGCCTCTTGGACCTGAACGCTGTCATGCGGCGCGTGCCTGCGTGCCGATCGACGATCTACGAGTGGATACGTGCCGGGCAGTTCCCTGCAGGCCGCCGCGTCGGGCCGCGCAAGCGCCTCTGGAAGCAGTCAGAGATCGAGCTCTTCCTGAACCAACTCTAGTCGAGCGCCGCAGCGAGCGGCTCTTCGCCGCCGCTCGTGAGCCAACTGCGCCCGAAACGACTCCGCCGACCGGACTGCAATCCGAATCGGCGGTCGACTTCACCGACGTCCCTGCCGGTGACGTTGACACTATCATGTTTTCAGTTGGTTTCAACGTCGCCGGTGGCTCCCAACAAAGGAAACCGGCACATGCTGGATCTCACACCGCGCCGTCCTTACGGCGGTAGCCGTCCACCCATCGACTTCAACGCCATCGCCGCTGCAGCGCTGTCGCGCGCACCGACGATCGTTCCTCTGTGGCTGCCCGACGGCCGCCGTAAGGGGCACGAGTGGGCCACGCGCAATCCGCGCCGGGCCGACAAGTCCATCGGCTCCTTCACCATCAACCTTCGTACCGGCCGCTGGGCCGATTTTGCCGTCGATCATGCACGCGGCAACGACCTCATCAGCCTCAAAGCCTACCTGCTCAATGTCAATCAGGGCACCGCAGCCCGCTACCTGGCCGGGGAGATCGGGCTGTGAAAGACATCAACAACAACGGGGTCGATGCGCTCGATCCGAAGTTCAACTGCACGCTCGAGATGTTCGCCGCGGCAAAGAATTTGCCGATTGAGTTTCTCCGCGACATGGGTCTGAGCACCGTCGCCAATCCCTGGCACGGCGACCGCCTCGCCTTGCAGATCCCATACTACAACGCCGACGGAACGCCATTCCGCAACCGGCTGCGTGTTGCACAAGAGGCAAGTGCCGGCGGCACTCGCATGATGTGGGACGCCGATGGGCGCGGTCTTGGGGTTTGCCTCTTCGGGCTCAACCATCAGAAGGCAGGTCTCGCCAAGCCGATCATGCCGGCGCTTTTCCTCGTCGAAGGCGAGAGCGATTGGCTCACCCTGCAACTGCGCCGTTATCGGGCGCTCGGCCTTCCGGGCGCGACAAACTTCGCGTCCGACAAGGACGACGTTCACCTCGATGGGGAGGAGGTCATCTATGCCGTGGTCGAGCCCGCCGAGAGCGGTCGGTCCTTCATCAGGGCATTGTCGCGGTCGCGCAACCGCAAGAAAATCCTGCTCATCCGGCTTGACCCCATCAAGGACATTTCCGACTTGCATCTGCAGGCACCGGAGCAGTTTGACGCCAAGATCGCGGTAGCGATCGCCAAGGCTGAGTCGCTTGCCGACTACCTGACGGAGAACCGTGACCTCGATGCAACGCTCGCCGTGCACGAGCGTTGGCTGCCAGCGGGTTTCCGGTACGGCGAGACCGGAGCAATCGAGTATCAGTCGATCGACGCGGATAAGAAGACCGGAACAAAAACGGAGAAGTGGGGCTTCCTCTGCTCGTCGATCGAGTGCGTCGGCATCGCCCGCGACGGCGATGGTCGCGGCTGGTCGCGCCGCTTCCTGATCAAGGCGCGTGACGGCAGGCAGCACGTCGTCACGGTCAAGATGTCATTACTCGCCGGGCACGCCGACGAGCTGCGCCGCCTTCTGCTGGATCATGGCGTCGATCTGAACCACTCGCCCTCGGGTCGCGCAAAATTGGTCGAACTCATTTCGCGCTCAAGGCCGCAAGGATGGGTGCAACTCGTCCCGACACTCGGATGGGCCGACCGTTGCTTCGTGCTCCCTGATCGCGTTCATGGTGACGCGGGCGGTCAGGAGTATGTCTTCTATCCGGCAATCCCGATCACGCACCGCTTCTTAGTCGGCGGCACGCTTGACGGTTGGCGGACCGAGATCGCCTGCATGGCCGTCGGCAACTCCCGCCTGCTCTTGGCCATCAGCGCCTCGTTCACGGGCCCGTTGCTCCAACTGCTGAACGTCGAAGGGGGCGGCTTCAATCTGTTCGGCTCGTCCTCGACGGGCAAGACCTCCGTTGCTCGAGCTGCCGGCGCCACATGGGGCGGCGGCGGTCCTCAAGGCTACCCGACGAGCTGGCGCGCGACCGCCAACGGGCTCGAAGGGGTAGCCGCGATCCACAATGACGGCTTCGCAGTGATGGACGAGATGGGCCAGATCGATGCCGAGAACGCGGCGCAGACGGCCTACATGCTGGCGAACGGCCAGGGCAAGCAGCGAGCCGGGCGCGGCGGGGAGGCGCGGCCTGTTCTGCAGTGGGTGCTGATCTTCATATCGACGGGCGAGATCACCCTCGTCGACAAGCTGCAGGACGCTCGCATCCGGCCAATGGCAGGGCAGGAGGTGCGCGTCCTCGACATCCCGGTCGATGCGGGAGCAGGCTTGGGCGCGTTCGAGAACCTGCACGGGTTTTCTGGTGCTGCCGCGTTTGCCGACCACCTCAAGGCGGCATCCACGCGGCACTACGGCCACGCGATCCACGCACTCATCGAGCGGCTGTCCAGTGATCTCGAAGGCGCACGCGAAACGGTGCGCGGCTCAATGGAGGAGTTCGTCGCGAAGCACTGCCCCAAGGGCGCGGACGGGCAAGTTCAGCGCGCCTATCAGCGCTTCGCAATCGTCGCGGCGGCCGGCGAGTTGGCAGCGGCGTACGGCGTCGTGCCCTGGCCTGCTGGCGAGGCCAGCCGTGGCGTTGGGGTCTGCGCCAGCGCGTGGCTGGATCATCGCGGTGGGGTCGACTCGGCCGAGGTGCTGCGTGGCATCGCGAGCCTGCGCCGCTTCATCCAGGAACACGGGACCTCGAGGTTCGCGGACGTCAATATGTGGCTCACCAAGGTCCCGAAGCAGGCGGGCTATTACAGGCAGTATGACGGTGGACTCGAATACATGTTCCACCCTCCAGCTTTCCGCGAGGCATGTGGCGGTGTCGATCCAGTGCTCGTCGCTCGCGCTCTTCTCCGTCGCGGTATGTTGCTACCGGGTGAAGGCGGGCGCCTGTCGAAGAAGGTGCGTCTCCCGCGCTTGAATCCGATCGACGGCAAGAGAGCCAATCAGGCCCGCTTCTATGTGGTCACGACCGAGCTCTTCGACGAGCCGGACGAGATCACACCGGTCGATAGTGCTGCGCCGAAAGATGTGGGGTGACGCGCGGGACACACGGGAGCATCGGGAACAGTGTTGCGTGCCCGATGCTTAGCCTGCGCCCCAGACCTTCACCTCAGGTGGGACCACCGGGAACAGCAAGCCACGTTCCCGATGATCCCACGATCGGGGTGACGGCTCTACCTGCCGCAACCCTCTGAGCCAGATCACAGTTCCCAGCGTTCCCTGAGTTCCCGGCACAATCCTTGTGGTGAGTTGCGTCCGATGAGTTCGGCTTGACGATGTCACAACTGGAGATGACCGATGATTACGAGCGTTGAAGTCTCGGAATACTTGCAGACCCTGATGGATGACGATGAGCTGCGCGCTCTGATGAGAACGATCGCGCTAGAGTGGCGCGACAAGAGCAGATCCGGGCTTGAGCTTTTCCAGCGTTTCGAGGACTTCCGCTTTGGCGGAAACGCGGTTGGCGGCGCCGCTTTCGATCGTCTGTTCGCACGCCTTGTCGATCCGTCCACGTACGAAGATACCTTGGATGAGCTGTACGAAGCGGCCGCGTTGCTTATCAAGGAAGAAGAGCCTCTAGGCTAGAATACAAGGCCGAAAATGGCTGGGCATGTTTCAGATGCCCGGCCGCCCAACAACTACGTACATTTCGACACGCGCGCGCGAATGAGAATCCCACACCCACAGATCGCACCGCACCTGATTGGTGTGCGCTTCATCGACGACCTCCCTCGCATCGACGTGCGCAAGCTGGAGGTGCTCGATCCCCTGTTCACCGGACAGACACCCACCTGCACTCTGCGCTGTCACAATCGTCCATGCGGCACAGTTGCCATCGAGGTCGGCGATGCTCGCCTGCATGTCCGCTCGCTTCGGCTCGGTCTGAACCTTTCCAGAGGCGTCGGCATCACCATCAAGCTGCACTTTTTCGCCATGCCGCACAGCGGCTCGCGGCCCGCCTTCTTCTGCCCCCTCTGCGACCGCACAGCACCGCTGTTGTTCGTGGCCGGTCTGATCTTCGCTTGCCGGCATTGCGTCGCCCTTCCGTACCGGTCTCAGAATGTCGGGCCACTCGATCGCCGGTCCGGGATGGCGGCCAGGATTCGCAAGCGCCTGTTTCTGGGACCATACGATTCTATGCATCTGGCCAAGCGGCCAAAGCACATGAAGCGGTCGACCTTCGACCGGCTGAAGTGGGAGATCGAGATGCGGGAGCGCCGAGCGCTCTTGGCCGCCTACTTCGAGTTCTTTCGACGTCAGCCGTAGCCGCTTCGCCTCGTTGGGCATCGGCGTTGCAACGCCGGCACCATCACCCGTGCCGCAACGCCTCTGACAGCAGCGGATGTGCTCGCCCGCAGCGGCAAGTCGGGTCGCCAAGTTCCGGCACGGCGAGGCCGAGGCTCTCATGGAACCAAACGCTGACCAACGACCTGTGGCACCAACCATCGGAGCCGTCTGATCTTTCCCAGCACAACAGCACGATCGGCCGCTCACCATCGCTCATCGCACGAAGCTCGTCGACGACGCGCGCCGGATCTAGCTGCGAGAGCATCTCGGCGTCGTATCGGGCCGCCCACTCGACCGGATCGCTCACCGACGCGAACCACTTACCGGGCTCGAGGCCGCTGTATCTGCGAAAACCCCTCAGCACACCACGCGTCGAGCGCGATATGCCGACGCGCACAAACTTAGTATCGTCGATCGGCGTGCGCCAACTGCTCGTGAAAATCGACACGCTCATCGGTCGTCCTTCGCAGGTAGGTCATAGGGTACGACGCCCCAGCGAGCCGCTTTGCGGTGGCCCCACTCCTTGGTCATTGCCTCATGCCGCCGGCCGGCCATCCAGCCGGCAAACAAGCACAGCCCAAGTAGCGGCAACGTTATGGCCACGAGGTACTCCAGGTGCGCCCAGTGCTCAGGGAGCCGTCCTGCGGCAATCAAGCCGAACACCACCATGGCCGCCGCCAGCGGCGCCCATCGCATCGCACGGGCGAACAGTATCCACCGCCTGAACGCGATCTCTCGCGGCTTCTGAGGAACCTTGGTTTCTGTCATGGGCGCCCTTCCTCGCTGTCTTTAGATCACTGCTGGCGTGGCCGCCAAGCACCCCTGTTGAGAGAGCCATTCGGTCCGAAGGCATCGACGATGTTGCGGCACTGCCGGGCGACGCCAACCTTCTCGCCCTGTGTTTCCACAGCAGCCCGCGCATAAGCGATGGCCGCCTTCATCTTGGCTGGGTCCTGGCGAGCCACCACTGCAACAGCGCCTTCGGCACTTGGGTCGACGCTGCCGGCACAATTCGCCTTGGCGTAGTCGAGTGCAGCCTGCATCGTCGCCATGCTCAGGAACGTTGGTTCGTCGAACGTGAGACCGTCACCAGCGCTCGCCGCATCGGCCACTTCGCGAGGCGACAGAGACTTCAGCAGTACCCACGCTGTGCTCTGGTCATCTGTGAGCCTGATCTCTCGCGACAATTCATTTGCCCGTGTATTCGTCAGGCTGTATCGGGTTCCGGCCGGCAACCATCGACAGTCCTTCGAGCGTACGAGTGCGTTGAGCCCATCTGGGCCATCGCCTTTGCCGAATGCATCCACGACGCTGTCGAGCAACGCGCTGGTACGGCAGCCGATGGCCAGGGCATCGAGAGTTGCAGTCCTGACCGCGCTGCTCTCAACAGGCGGCGGAGCAGGCCGGGGCTCCGCATGCTTCGGCGGTGTCGCGATCGTCTGCTCGGCCGCGACGGTCGATGACTCCTTCGGCTTGTCGGGCGCCATGATGGCCACGACGATCACGAACGCGAATAAGCCAACGACGAGTGACGCCGGCGCCGTCCACCACCAACCTGAACGGCGTCGAGTGGGTGCCGCTGTGGCAGCCACCACTGCACCAGTTGCGTTCGCCGTCAATTGCGGGGCGGGGCGAGGGCCCCCAATGTCAGATAAGCGCCGCCCACAATAGCCTTCGATGAACGATCCGATCATTGCGATGACGCCGATTGCGACGCCAACGCCGCCCAGCAGCCATGCCCAGAACAACAGCATCAAGACGCCGATCAGCATGAACGCGAAGCCGCGCATAAGCCGGCGCCAAAATCGCCTCGGCCGCAAGGACGGTTCATTGCTCGTGATTGGTGCGCTGTCGTTCTGTCCCAAGCCCACCCCCAGATTTGGCCAATCGCTTCGGCACTGCCCAATGACCACGGGCACTCACGGCCCAGCGTGGCTTGGTAGGACGGCAACATCCGCTTTTGGGATAATCCTGACTTGGGTTTAGCTGTTAGCGCGCTTGAGTTCAAGAGGCAGGCGCGCGATTGCCCACATCGATACGTGATCCAATCTATCGAGACTTGATTGCTGGCTTGACCGAGGCCCGGATCGCGGCCGACCTCACTCAACAGGCGGTCGCGGATCGGCTCGGGAAACCCCAGTCATACATCGCCAAGATCGAAGGCTGCGAGCGGCGCGTCGACATTGTCGAGTTCCTGCAAATCGCGGCGGCCATTGGTAGAGACCCCATGCCAATCGTTCGTTGCGCGTGGAAGGCAGTCAATGCCCAGAGTGGCCGCTCGTAGCCTCTGCAGCTACGGCCGACCTTCGCTCTGAAATCAGTCGCGACCGTCTACCCCGAACACCTTCTCGAACTCCTCTTGCCCTTTTTGGCTTGATAGCCACGGCGCGGGCGCCGTTGATGCGGCTCAGCCCGCCCTGGTCGAAACCGTGGCGGCAGATGGCGGTACCGAGGCGGAGGAGACGTTGATCGACCGCGACGGCGCTCAGCGCGATCATACTCGCCTCGGGATCGCGGGCTGGGCGCTCGCGCGCGAGCCGTGATAACTGTTCGCCGTGGCGACGCCGAACGGCTGCGGCCGGATTGCGCTCGGTGCAGCGGCGGCCAACGCCATAATCGCGACATGGTCCGTGCGGGCCCTGCCGGCAGCAAGTCCGGCGGCCGGCCTTACGGCATCCACATGTTCCCTGTTCGTGTCGGCAACGGTCGTTATCGAGGGCAGAGCGGGAGAACTTTCGGAACTCCAAACCGTCCTTTGTGACCCACTGCGGACCCAATGCCCGTGCTCAACACTCGCGTTGCAAAAATGGGCGATCGGCAATCATAGATGTATTGCACTGCAGCACACTCGTCTGGAAGGCCAGGCGGGCATCGATGACATCCTACCCTCGGGCCCGTCTCCGTTCTCATAAATGCGGAGGGCAAAAGGGGTGCCGGTGCCAATCACAGATCATCACCCCTGAGGCTTCGCTGCCCACAGTCAATTGTGGCAATCGCTGCAACGATCAATCAACGCTACCTCGCGCACCGAACAGGATGGATATACGGTTCACTTGCTTGCGCCGATGTTGGCCCCCGCTTGGCCCGTGCCACCAACAGTCTTCGATGCTCGATCTTAGGGCAGCGATTCATGACCACACGCAATCCCGCCAGCTCCGCTTCATCCGCAGCCTCCTGGTTGAACACCATGAGCTGCATCCAGATTGCTTTGAGTCCGAGCGCGCGTTTGAGCCGGATGGCTTCGCGCGTAACATCAAGCGCTGCCTCCGAATTGCGGAAAATATCGATCATGTCGATCGGTCGGTCGAGGTCTGAGAGACTGCCAACCACCTTTTGTCCAAGGATCTCAGCTCCCTGCGCTGTGGGATTGATCGGCACAACATCATATCCGTTCGCCAGCATGTATTTCATGACGGCGTAGCTGGGGCGGTCGGTACTCGGCGATGCACCAACAATCGCAATTGATTTGACGTCGCCAAGGACATCGGAAATGTAGACGTCACTATAGGTCATGCTTGCCACAGCGCCTCTTGCCGTAATGCTATCGAGTGAGCCTATTCGCCGGTCCATGTCGGCTCGCGCTTTTCGATGAATGCGCAGATGCCTTCCTCGGCGTCGCGCGCCAGCATGTTGCGGACCATAACGGACGCGGCTTCAGCGTAGGCGTCCGCAAGCGGCAGCTCGAGCTGCCGGTAGAAGGCCTCCTTACCGATCGAAACAGTCAGTCCTGATTTCGACGCAACAACCGAAGCCATCTCCAGAGCCTCGTCGATTTCGCTGCCTGCCGCGGCCACCCGGTTGACCAGGCCAAATCGTTCCGCACCGCTTGCATCCAACATTTCGCCGAGAAGCAGCATCTCCATCGCGTGTTTGCGCGAGACATTGCGCGACAGTGCGACCATGGGGGTTGAGCAGAAGAGGCCAATGTTAACACCGGGAGTCGAGAACCTTGCGGCTCTCGATGCGACAGCGAGATCGCAGGTTGCTACGAGTTGGCATCCTGCTGCGGATGCGACGCCAGCAACGGCCGCGATGACGGGCTTCGGGCAAGCGACGATTGCTTGCATCATTGTCGCACACCGCTCCATGATGTCGGCAAAGTAGGCGCGCCCTTGATCGCGATCGGCGCGGCGAGCCGTCAGTTCCTTGAGGTCGTGACCAGCGGAAAAAGCCGGCCCGTTGGCGGCAATAACGATAGCGCGCACGGTTGCATCACAGCTCGCTCGGTCGATCGATGTCGTCAGAGCTGCAATCATAGCCTCGGACAATGCGTTACGCGCGTTCGGTCTATTCAACGTCAGCAGGAGAACGCCCTCGCGCGGTCGTGACGACAGAAGAATGTTTTCGTTCATGCATGCGCTCCTACGAACTCGACAAGGGCATGTTTGTCTTTTGCTGTGGTCTGTAATCCGAGAATGGGGGCGCGGCCGCTTTGCGATCTAGGCTCAATTTTTCTTTATCCATGGCAACTCAGAATTGCGTTTGTGCGATCGCGTCTCCTGCAGAACGATGTCGGTGACAGCGGCGCGGCATCGCGAAAGCGGCTTTGTAGATGATCACCTTGCCGCCAACAGGGGGAAGCATGGCTGAGATTGTTCTCTTGGACGGCGGAATGGGGCAGGAGCTGCTCAATCGCTCTGCGAACCAGTCGCCCAAGTACTGGTCCGCCCACTACCTGCTCACTGAGCCCGAACTCGTTGAAGCCGTTCATCGGGAATTTATTCTTTCTGGTGCGCGCGTGATCACAATCAATGCCTACTCTGCGACGTTCACGCGGATGGCGATGGTGGATGCGACCGACCGAGTACCGGAGATGCAGCGCGCGGCGTGTATGCTTGCCTCTGCGGCGCGCGACCGGAGCGGGAGTGCCGGTAGCGATGTGGCGATTGCCGGCTGCTTGCCGCCGCTCAACGGAACCTATCGACCAGACCGCGTCCGCCCGTTCTCCGAGAACCTGTCGGAATACCGCCGCCTCGCCGAGATTCAAGCGGACAATGTCGACCTCTTTATCTGCGAAACGATGTCGGCCGCTGATGAAGCGTGCGCCGCTGCTCTTGCCGCGGCGGAGACCGGCAAGTCTGTCTGGGTTGCCTGGTCGCTCCGCGATGGTGGATCCAACTTGCTGCGCTCGGGAGAAACGATCGCCACAGCCGCTCACGTGCTCGAAGGGATCGGCGTGTCCGCGATGCTCGCCAACTGCACGCACCCGGAAAGCATCTCGGCAGCCATGCCAGACCTCGTCGCGACGGGCCGTCCGACCGGTGGTTATGCAAATGGATTTACAGCCATTCCACCGACGTTCCTGCCCGGCAAGACGAGAGAACAGCTTCGCGCGCGCAAAGATCTCGATCCGTTGGCCTATGCGGCCTTTGCGACGAGTTGGGTAAAGGCGGGCGCCGCAATCGTCGGCGGCTGTTGCGAGGTTGGGCCAGCGCATATAGCTCGATTGCGTGATGACCTGCTCGCCGCCGGCCACGCTATTGTTGGCCCGTCCGTGCATTCGACCACCCGCGCCTAACAGATTGATGCCCCCATCTGACATGAGGCACCTCAGTTGCCTTTGACGCCGGCATCGCGGATCAGAGGCGTCCATTTGTCGATTTCGGCCTGTAGATGGGACCTGAGCGCCGCGGACGTCGCGAGTTCCAATCTGACGGGATCGCTATGCAGCATTCTGAAGCGCTCGCGAACGCGAGGATCCTGCAATGACTTTTGCACGGCCTCATGCAGTCTCTGACGGACATCACCAGCCAATCCCTTTGGCGCCCAAAGGCCATGCCAACCATTGACATCGAAGCCGGCCAACCTTCCCTCGGCGAGTGTTGGCAGATCGGGTAATGACGAAGCGCGAGCGGATGTCGTGACTGCGATGCCTTTGATCTTCCCATCAGCAATCAATCCGGTGGTAGCCGGTGTTCCGTCGCATAACAGATCGATGCGCTTTCCGATCAGATCCGTCATAGCCGGCCCTGTGCCGCGATACGCTACACCGGTCATCCTTACGCCCGCGTTCCGCATCAGCATCAGCATGCACAAATGTGCCGCCGATCCGACGCCTCCATGCCCAAAGGTCGCCTTGTCCTGCTGGTTGCGCATCCAGCCGAGGAGCTCGCCCGTTGTGCTAACCGGCAAGTCGGAACGCACGACGATCGTCATGGGCACGTCGACGATGCGACCGACGTGTTCAAAATCGTCGATGACATTGTAGGCCAGATTTGGATACATGGCCGGCGCGGTCGCATGAGCGATGTGCCAAAATCCAATGGTATAGCCATCAGGCTGTGCCCTTGCGAGGCGTCCCATTCCCACGGTACCGCCCGCGCCGGGCAAGTTCTCGACGACGACGGTCTGCTGAAGCGCCTCACCAATCGCGCTCGCAATTATGCGACCGACACCATCCGTTGGACCGCCGGCAGATGTCGGGATGATCATTGTAATAGGGCGCGCGGGATAGCTTATTTGCGCGTAAGCTGACAGCGACACCAACAATCCCACGACGCCAGCCAATATGGGTAGCCACAACCGAGGCTTCATTCCTATCCAGCTCGACATCCTGGCCTCCTAAATTTCTGGCAGCAGAGCTGTTCGCCGCACTCTACGTATTCGCCATGGCACTCCGGAGCCACGACGCAGTCCTCTGTGCCCCTCCGAACGAGAACAAATGGATGGAAACGTAGTCTGCCTGGCCAATCGCACAGAGTTCCTCTGCAATTGATTTGATCAGGTCAGTGGGGGCGGCCCTCGAGGTCAGTCGCAACGCGTCCGCGGCGTTTGAGCCGACAAACTTGGACACCGCAGGAACGCCGCACAACCGCGCGTACTTGAGCAGGGTCAGCATAGTGGTCGGTCCAGGTACGCCGATGCGGATCGGGATTTTGGAGTTTTGCGACCGTAACTCCCGGACGCACATCGCTATGTGCGCAGCTGAGAAGGAAAATTGGGTGATAAGCCCCGCCTTGAGCCCATGACTGTCAGCGCATGCGAGTTTCTCATTCAACACCGCCAACAGCCGCGAAGCGCCAATCTTCGGGTGGCTGTTCGGATATGCGGCGAACGAAACACCCTCCAATCCGCTGTCTCTCAGAAGTCCTGTCTCGAGAAGAGACAGCGCATCCGGGAACGGTCCGGCGGGTTGATCAGCCTCCCCTCCGACGATTAACGCCTCTCTGACACCGCATCTGGACACAGCCTGGCGCAGAAACTCCGATAACAGGCCAACCGAAGCAATTCGCCGCGCAGCGATATGCGGCACGGGGCGGAGCCCAAGCGCATGCAATCTGTCGAGCACTGCAAGCGATGTCTCCAACGGATACCGCTGCAAATGCGTAACGAAAACCGAAGTCCCCTGACGCAACTCCCCGGCGATCGCATCTACGTCATGCAGGCCGCTCGGCAGCATTTCAATTGAGCCAGCCCGATAGAGCTGCTGTTGCACCTGAAGCGGATTTTGATGAGACACGTCCACGTAAGTCACCTTCTCGTCCGACGCGCGGCATTCGCCCGGCGCGCTCACTTGAAAGGCAACGATGTAACCGTGCCGCGTCGCAATTGACCGTCGCTGGTTCTGACTGAAACGGTGGTGCCATCGTCCCAGTAGCCGCGTGCGATCATGGAAAGACCGACGTTTTGCTTGAGCCGTGGCGACCAACCGGCGGACGTAACCTGTCCGACCTGACGACCGTCTGTCGCCGTGACGGGCCAGGGAATGCTGCAGGGCGGACATTTGCCACCGTCGAAGACGATGCCGCGGATTTCCTGCTTCACCCCGTCGCGCGCGATCTTCCGCAGCGCCTCACGGCCGATGAAGTCAATTGGACTTTCCAGCGAGCAGTACTTGCCCAACCCAATCTCGAAGGGGTTGTTCTCGCGCGTGAATTCATTTCCGAGGGACAGCAGGCCCGCCTCAATCCGGTCAGGGACGTTCGGACATCCGGGACTGATGGAGTAGGCTTGGCCGGCATTCCAGATCGTGTCCCAGAGGGTGGGACCGAATTGACTGCCCTGCATGAAGATCTCGAACCCGCCGGGCATTGAGTAGCCAGTGCGGGCGATGACTTGCCTCGTTCCTTCAAATTCGATGTAGCCAAAGCGGAAGAACTTGAGTTTCCAAATGTGCGCGCCGAATAGCCCCGCCAACAGGTCGGCTGCCTTTGGGCCCTGAATGGCGAGCGGCGAGACATCTGGTTCTTCGATGTGAACATCCATTCGGGCACCGAGCGCCAAGCCCTTTGCCCACAGCAACACGTCAGAATCCGCGATAGAGAGCCAGAAGCGATCTTCGGAAAGCTTCAGCAGGACCGGATCGTTGATCATGCCGCCGCATTCGTCGACGAGCGGGACGTAGAGACATTGGCCGATCTGCGCATTCCGCAGGTCGCGCGGAGACATCCATTGCACCAGCTTGGCTGCGTCTGGTCCCGAGATCTCGACTTGGCGCTGGCAAGATACGTCCCAAAGTTGGACGTGCTCCCTCAGGTGGACAAAATCGTCCTCGACAGTTCGCTCGAAGGCTTTCGGCAGTAGCATGTGATTGACGACTGTAAAGCCGCTTGCGCCATGCTCTTGTACTTTATCCGTGAAGGGCGTGCGCCTGATGCGACGCGACATGTTAAGGCCAGAAGTTGCCACTGGCGGCTCCTTTTCGATGCAGGCAAAGCGGCAGGATCAGCTTGACCACCAGACGGAGTGGCTGTTCGGCGCAAGCATCATGGGGATGTGATACTTGGCTTTGGGGTCAGGCATTGAGAAGCGAATGACCGCCTCCTTGACTAGGTGCAGGCCAACGACAGCGGGTGGGCTCCTCTTCTTAGCGAAATAGTCGCTGCTTCCGACGACGAGTTCGTACTCGCAACCGGTGTCCCCCGGCCCGACATCGATCTCTTGCAGAAACCGACCTCCGGCATCAGTCGCGCTGTCGATCAGCGTCTTGCGCGCTCCCGCCACGTCGATGCGCACGAGCCTGATGCGAACGCCGCCGGCATGCGTGCCATCCGTCGAGTCCAGTGTGTGCGTGGAAAGTGTTGCCATTGCTGCCTCTACTCGATCGATGCCTTGTCGCGCTTGCTTGTCGTCGCGAGCACGATCGGGCTGATGACGCCCTTGGCTTTGACATTGACGCAGGCGGTCTTGCCGCTGGCCATGGCGCGGCGGAGCGCCGGGATCAGGTCTTCCCGCCGTTCGACGAGTTCGCCATGACCGCCCATGCCTTCGAACATGGTGTGGAATGGAATGTCACGAAAGTCAGTCGCGAAATGCTTTCCGTTGGCAAACAGGCGCTCTTGCTGCTGAGAGATGCAATCAAGGCCGCCATTGTTGTCGATGACGACTGTGATCGGCAGACCCTCCTGGAACGCCGCCTCGATGGACAACCCACCTGAAAGAAATGCGCCGTCACCGCTGATCAGTACGACACTGCTGTCGCGGTGCATGTTTTTGGCTGAAACAGCGAGCGAGACACCCACTCCGAGGAGACTGAAAGCGCCCGGATGCATGATTCCGGCGAGTTTCTGGCCGCCCCAACCCGCAAGATTGACTGCGATCTCGGACCAAAAATGCGTGTTGCCACCATCGAAGACGAGCCAGTCCTTTTCGCCCATGACCGTCTGAACATCGAGCGCGAGCTGAAGAGGATGGATCTTGTCGCCGAAGCCGGAGCTGGGCGCGGTATCACGGGCCAAATCGGCCAGTGTCTTTTTCACCCAGTCGGCCCGCCACGCTCGATTGGTATCAAACCAGTGCCGTCCGAGGTTCCATTTGCCGCTGTCCTTGAGTGCTAGGAGCGCATCGAAGAAGGCACCTGGGTGAGATAGCAACACGTGGTCCGCGGCGTGGTTCATCTCCAGCTCTTCATGCGAACCGTTGACGCAGACAAGTTGGCAGGTTGCAGGAAAAAATGGCGGATTGCCGAAGTTCATCTGATTGTCGAGACGACCGCCAACCATGACCACCACGTCGGCCGCCTCGAGTGCCTGCTTCGAGGGTTGATATTGATGGATATCGGCAAGTCCCATGTAGGCTTCGCTGTCTTCACCTAGCAATTTCTGATGATACGGCACATTGAATATCGGGATATGCAGCAACCGGCCGACGGCCTCGAGCTTCCTTTCTGACGACGACCACCACACGCCATGGCCGCCAATCAGCATCGGCCGCTTCGCGCCAGCAATGAGATCAAGAACGTCCTGTAGCGCCTGAGGATCTGGCCACGCCCGAGCCACCGTCTTCGCTCTGCGAACGAAAGGACGCTCTTCCAAGCCGGCGTCTTCATTAAAGGATGAGAACATGATGTCGACCGGCAGGCTGAGGTGGACCGCGCCCGGATAGCCGCTGGTGGCGATTTTCCAGGCGCGATCGACAAACTCGCTGATGCGCGTGCCGTCGGTAATGCTGATCGAATACTTGGTGACCGGCGCGGCCATCGCGACGTCATCGATTTCCTTGAAGCCGCCGGCGCCGCGTCGCTTCAACGTACTCGACCCCGTGATGAATATGACGGGTGAGCGTTCGCCCCAAGCTTCCATCATTGCCGGCACGGCATTGGCAAAGCCTTCCGGACCGACGAGACAAACCGCGGGTTTGCGCGTCAGCCGTGCATGACCGTCGGCGAGATGGCCCGCAATCTGCTCATGCGGGCAGTTGATCACCGGCATTTGGCATTCCATGAAGCCTTCCAGTGCCGGATTGCAGAAGCCACCCGCCAGCGTGAACACGTGCTCGACGCCCTTCTCGTGCAGTGCGCGCGCCAGAAGGGCGCCACCACGAATGCGTTTCTTGTTACTCATTCGTCCATGCCTCTCATCTTGCGCCGCCTGTTGTTGCGGGAGACGTTCCGTCAGCGCGCCTCACAATGATATCGCCCGTCACGCCGTCACATCTGCCGAGACCGACCTGCGCCAGCGCGACGTCCAGTCCAGTCCTTAGGTACTGGATGAGGCCGGCCACACCGGGTTGGCCTGCGGCCGCCGCGGCATAAAGAAAAGGTCGGCCGAGCATGACGAAGTTCGCGCCGCACGCGAGAGCTTTGAGGATATCTTCGCCCGAGCGGACGCCGCTGTCGAAGACGAGCGGATAGTCTGGCCCGACTGCCTGACGGATCGCCGGAAGCGCGCCGATGGCCGAGGGCGCGGAGTCCAACTGTCTGCCGCCGTGGTTCGATACGTAAATGCTGTCAGCGCCGCTGTCCTTGATGCGGACCGCATCGTCAGCATTGAGGACGCCTTTGACGATAAGTTTCCCCTTCCAGCGTTCGCGCAGACGGGCGAGGAATTCCCAGTTCGTCGCCGTGCGCGGCGCATTGCGGTCGAACCCGCGAGCTTGTCCCTCGGCGATGAAGTTGGCCATCTGAGGGGTGCCGGCAAGGATAGTCGAAATCGACCATCGCGGATGCATTGCAAAGTCGAGACAATGCCGGCCGCGCAGGCGAAACGGTGTCTCGAATCCATTACGCTGATCGCGCGGCCTGTTTGCCACTTTCGGCACGTCGACCGTCAGGATGAGGATCTCGTATCCAGCGATCGCGGCCCGGTCGACCAGCGCAAACGCTCGTTCCGCCGTGCCTGCCACGTAGAGCTGGAACCAAGCGCCTCCTTCAGTAGAGGCGAGCATCGCTTCAAGATCCGTCGACGAGGCCGTTGAGACGCCGAGCGGAATGTTGCTATCCCTGGCCGAGTTGGCCAGCATCTGGTCCGTTCCGGGCCAGGCCAGATTGCACATTCCCATCGGCGCGATGCCGAAAGGGAGCGCCCAGCACCGCCCGAGGAAGTGTACCGACAGATCGTCTGCGCTCGCACCAGCGAGCACCCGTGGCATCAGATTGATTTCCGCCAAGTCGCCCTGATTGAGGTGGGCTGCTCGCTCGATGCCTGCTGCCCCGTCGATAAAGTCGAAGATCAACTTCGGCACCCGCCTGCGCGCGCGCGCTGCGATGTCGCCAACGGATGCGACTGGGAAGTACTTTTGGGCTGTCGTCGGCGATGACATTGAGCGGTGTCGAGGGCTCGGGTGGGCCGGTGGAACGCAGCCTGATGGAGCCACTCGTTGGCGACAAACGAGAAATGTGGCAGTTATGCATGAACTGGAATTGCTGCATGCCAACGGGAGGATAAGCGGGTGAAGTCCAACCGCCGCCGTCTGCCACTGACAGCGCTACGCACACTCGAAGCGGCCGCAAGGCTCGAGAGTTTCAAAGACGCCGCTGTCGAGCTCGGCGTGAGTGCAACGACCGTCAGCAATCAAATCCGCATGCTTGAGAGGGAATGGCGGTGCCTGCTGTTCGTGCGCAAGACACGACAGGTCGTCCTTACCGAGACAGGACAATCCCTGAGCAAAGTCGTCCGCCAGGCCTTCGATGCGATTTCACGCGAAATCAATTTTCATGTTTCGACCTCCCGCCAGTCTGTCACGATCGCTGTCGGTGCCATTTTCGGCGCGCGCTGGTTGACGCCGCGTCTGATCAAGATGCGCCGGGACCTGCCCCGGGTCGACCTCTCCTTGCAGCGTGGCAGGCGCGTTACGGGGCCGAGCGACATGCCGGCCGCGATTGTCGTCGATTGGGGAACTGGCGACTGGCCGGGGTTACACGCCGAGCAACTGCTCTCGATTCAGTACTCGCCGGTGATAAGTCCATCGCTGCTCGACGAGCGGGGCAAACTCGATACACCGACCGATCTGTTGAAGTTCCCCGTCATCCATCAACACGATCGGGCGGAATGGAGCAATTGGCTCGAAATTGTCGGTGCTGCGAACTTTCGGTCGAGCGAAGAGACAATTATTGAGGATTCGAATATCGCCATCCAGGCCGCGTTGGCTGGTCAGGGCGTGACACTTGGGACGTTTCCCTTGGTGCAAGACGAGGTCGACAGCGGCAGGCTTGTGAAACCCTTTGCGCAGAACCTCTCTCCAGATCGTTCCTACTACATACTGACGCGTCCGGGTGCACGGCACCGACCCGAGATCGCTGCGGTCTGCGACTGGCTGCTGCGGGAAGCAAATTTGTACGCGAAGACCTATCCCTTCACGAAGGCGGGGAGCCGCGAGCAGACAGCACGGTCGCGCAAGTCGCGACGCACACGATAAGCCCAGCTTCCGTCATGGGCCGACCAGGTCTGACCTTCGGCAACATCATCGCCGTAGTAGACGCCGACGCCGTCATCGACACCGACGCCCGGCCGAATCGCCCCTCGAGCGATAAGTTCGGAAAAAATCACCTTCCGCTCAGGCTCGGCATCGTAGTGTGCGCAAATGCTTCCCCGCAAAAAGCCGAGGCACTCGATGACTTCCATTCGCCCGGATGGTCCGCGCACCAGCGCGGATTCGAACCAGCAGACTGCTCCGGCACTGACGCCAGCCAGAATGATGCCGTCGCTGCAGGCGTCGTGGAGAACTTTGTGCAAACCGGTGGCACGCCATCGCTGCAGCAACATCGCAGTATCACCACCTCCGACATAGATGAGATCGTGCTGCCTGACCCATTCTGCAGCATCTCGTCCGTGAGTGTGCGCGGGCATCACCGAGGCGAACGACACTCGAGGCGCAATCAACTTATAAAAATCTCCGAGGCGTATTGGGTCGTTGTCACTCGCGGTACCGACATAGCCAATGCGCTTGGTCTCGCTCTCGATGAGCGATAGCATGAAGTCATCAAGGCTTGGATGGGCTGCAGAAGTGAAGCCTCCACCACCCATAGCGAATATTCTCATAAGGTCTGTCGCATCTGTAATGGCCGTCGGCCGCACATTAAACTTAGTGATCCGCCGCTGAAACAGCAATGCGCTGTCACATGCCGGCGTCGGCATGCATCAACCCAGTTTAATGCATCCGCAGCTGAAATGTGGTTTGTCTGGAGTTCGCTGTCGTCGCAAAGTTCTCATCAGACCGGCACTCAAGATCGGCATCTCATGACCGGCCAAGTCAAACGGGCCAAACCTGGAGGAAACGATGAAGCGACTGACACGCGCCATTGCTGTGGCAACCGTGCTGGCCACCGCAACTGCAGCCGTCGCCCAGCCGAAGGGCACATTCAAGCAAGCCCACGACATCGGGTTCGGCGATTCCTCAAGCCTTGACCCGATCTCTCGGGGACGAGTTTTCCAGCTCACCGAGAAGCTGATGAATCGTCTCGTGCGTTTGGGGCTGGATGGCAAGCCCGCTGGCGAACTCGCCGAAAGCTGGTCAACGACGGCCGACGCGCAAACTTGGACGTTCAAGCTGCGCCCTAACGTCAAGTTTCACAACGGTAAGGCCATGACGGCGGCGGACGTCGTCTACTCGATCTCCCGCATTCAGGACCCGAAGGAGAACTCCCCGGTTCGTGCCACGATCTCCCTGATCGATACCGTGACAGCGGCCGATCCGCTCACAATCGTGATGAAGCTCAAGTCACCTTATGCAGAATTGCCGCTTGTGCTGACCGACTACCGCATCGTGGTCATTCCGGAGGGCTCAGGCGACACAATCAAGACTACAGGCATCGGCACAGGTCCGTTCAAGCTTGAGAAGTTCGAGCCGCGCGGTACCTCCGTGCTGGTCGCCAACCCGGACTATTTCCTCGGTGCGCCGGGCGTCGAGCGCATCGAGGTCATCGGCATCGCGGATGCCAACGCGCGCGTGCAGGCGCTACTCGGCGGGCAAATCGATTTCCTGCCCGGCATGACGCGGCAACAGCGCCAACTCATCGAGCGCAGCAACAAGCACAAGTTCTGGCAGGTCAAGACCGGCAACTGGCGTGGCATCGTCTTCCACACCAAGATGAAGCCGTTCGATGACGCCCGCGTCCGCCTCGCCATGCGCATGGCCGTCGATCGCCCGGCCCTGGCCAATCTCGTCACAGGCCCCGATGGCGCCGTCGTCGGCTGCGATACGCCTGTTGGTCCCGCCGATCAGTACCGCGGCACCCGCTCGTGCGCACAGGACATCGCCGGTGCCAAGAAACTGCTGGCAGACGCAGGTTTCCCGAACGGCATCGATGTCGATCTGCATGTCTCGACGGTCGAAGCCGTCTGGCCGACCATCGCCGAGGCATTCCAGCAGCAAGTCGCGGCAGCAGGCATCCGCGTCAAGATCGTCTCCGTCCCGACCGATGGCTACTGGAACCAGATCTGGATGAAGAAGGAAGCCGTGATGACGCGCTGGAACGACCGTCCGGCGGACGCGGTGTTCAACGAGGTCTATCGCTCGGGCACGCAGTGGAACGAGTCCGGCTTCAGCGACCCTGCCTTCGACGCCATCCTCGACAACGCCCGCCGCGAACTCGACTACGACAAGCGCAAGGCACTCTACATCGCCGCCCAGGACTATCTCTGGGAGAAGGCCGGCACGCTGGTGGCCTATCACGTCGTCGACAATGTCGGTGCCACGTCTCGCGTGAAGGATCTCGACCAGGCCGAGAACTTCATGATTCGCTGGCATCTCGTCAAAGTGGACTGACCTGTAAGCCGCCGGCGCGGGACGATCGTCGGGCCCGCCGGCGCCGGTCCCTTTGTCTACCACTTGGTGCTTTCGTGCTTCGGATCTTCATCCGCCGGCTGTTACTTGGCGTCGTCACGGTGGCGATGGTGTCGGGCCTCATCTTTGCGGCGGTCGAAGCGCTGCCAGGTGACGCCTGCACCGCAATTCTCCAGCGCGACGCGTCAGGCGAGCGGCTCGAAAACTGCCGGCGCGAGCTTGGCCTCAACCGCCCCGCGCTGACGCGCTACGTCGAGTGGGCTTCCGGAGCAGTCCGCGGGGACCTCGGCATTTCCGCCCACAACAACAAGCCGATCGCGACGTTGGTGGGCGAACGCTTGAAGAATACACTGCTGCTGGCTGCCTGCTCGCTCGCCATCGGCGTCCCGCTAGCGTTGCTGCTGGGCGTCGTCACTGGACTGAGGCGTGACAAGCCCGCCGACATCATTCTTTCGGCAGCCACCATCTTCGCCATGACCATCCCCGAGTTCGTGACGGCGACCGTACTGATCTTCGTGTTCAGCATCTGGCTCGGCTGGATTCCCGGCATCGTGACGGCGTCAGCCAACTCGCCGTTATCGGCGTTCTTCCCCGGCATAGTTCTGCCCGTGATCGTGCTGACCATGGTGATGACGGCGCACATCCTGCGTACTGTGCGTTCGAGCGTGATTGAGGTGCTCGCCAGCGACTATGTGCAGATGGCGACGCTCAAGGGTGTGCCCTACTGGCGCATCGTATTTCGCCACGTGCTGCCAAACGCGCTATTGCCCGCCATCAACGTCATCGCGCTGACGGTCGGGTGGCTGCTCGGCGGCGTGGTCGTGGTCGAGAAAGTCTTCAACTATCCCGGCCTCGGCCACTACATGATCGACTCCATCTCCGACCGCGATTTGCCCGTCGTACAGGCCATCGCCCTGATCGTCGCCACGGCCTATGTGGGCGTCAACCTGGCGGCGGATCTGCTCGCCATGGTGCTCAACCCGCGCCTGCGCACCTTCAAGACGAGGGCGCAATGACCACACGACAGCCGACAGCGCCGCCCGAAGCACGCCACCAATCCCGCGTCATCGAGGTGTTGGGCGCGCTCGTTGCGCGACCTTCCGGCGCCATCGGTCTCGCGCTGGTCGTCGGACATGTCGTCCTGGCGTTGCTCAGCCCCTACATTGCGCCGTTCGACTTCAAGGAGATGAACGCCAACGCGATCCTGGCGGCTCCCGATGCGAAGCATTGGCTCGGGACCGACCAGACCGGCCGTGACATCCTCACCCGAACGATCATGGGCGGACGCCAGGCTCTGTTGGTCACCGCCATCGCGACACCGCTCGCCGTCGCCTGGGGTGGCTTGCTCGGTATCTATCTCGGACTGGCCGGCGGCCGCCTGGACGACGTGCTGATGCGTGTCGTGGACGCGTTCCTGGCGCTGCCATGGATCCTCAAGATGCTGCTGATGATCGTCACCTTCGGCAGCGGCACCGGCGTACTCATTCCGACGCTGGCCTTCTTCTACGGCATTCCCGTCATTCGCATAGCACGCGCCGCGGCGCAGAACGTCGTCGCTCGAGATTTCGTCTCGGCGGCGCGCGCACGCGGCCACAACCGCCTGTCCATCATGCGCAAGGAGCTGTTCGGCAACGTGCTCGATGCGCTGATGGTCGAAGGCGCGATGCGCTGGTCGTGGATGCTGCTTGCCTTCACCTCGCTGTCGTTCCTGGGCTTCGGCGTGTCGCCGCCGACACCCGATTGGGGTTTGATGATCGCGGATTCCCGCAACTTCATGGCCATTGCGCCCTGGCCTGCTTTTGCCCCCGTCATCGCGCTGAGTTCGCTGATCATCGGCATCAACCTCGTCGCCGATGCCTTAGCCAAAGCGCTCGGCATCGACCGCGCACAGGCTTCGGTTCACTGACATGAGCGATGCGCCGTTGATCGAGATCCGCGATCTCAGCATCGGCTTCGCAAGCCGGTCTGGTGCCGTACTGCCGGTGCTGCGCAACGTCGATCTGACCGTCGCCAAGGGCGAGACCGTCGGCATCGTCGGCGAAAGCGGCTCGGGCAAGAGCACGCTCGCGCTCGCCGCGATGGGCTACATGAAGCGCGGATTACGTGTGCTCGGTGGAACCGCGAAGTTCCGCGGACAAGAAATGTTTGGACTGCACGGACGCGAACTTGAGCGCATTCGTGGCGGGAAGCTCGCGCTTATTCCACAGAACTCCGGTCAGTCGCTTTCGCCCAATCTGCGGGTCGGAGACCAAATCGCAGAGGCATTGCGCCTGCATAGTGTTCGTCCTGTTGCGGAACATTCGAGCCGCATCATTGACTTGTTAGGACAGGTTCGTCTTCCCGAACCGGAGGCTATCGCGAGGCGATACCCCCACGAACTTTCCGGTGGCCAGCAGCAGCGCGCCGCCATCGCCATGGCCCTGGCCGGCGAACCGGAGGCTCTGCTGCTCGACGAGCCCACGACGGGCCTGGACGTGACGACGCAGGCGCACATTCTCGAGTTGCTTCACGAGCTGGCAGTTCAGTCCGGCGTCGCGATGCTCTACGTCAGCCACGATCTCGGCGCAATTGCGCGCGTCTGTGAGCGTGTCGTGGTGATGTACGCGGGCGAGGTCGTGCTCGAAGGCGCAGCCCGCGATGTGCTCACCGATCCCGCGCATCCTTACGCACGTGGCCTGTTGGCTTCCATCCCGAAGCTCGGCGCCGGCACTTTGCCCACGGCACTCGGCGGCCGTCCGCCCGCCCCTAGCGCCGCCGGTAAGGGCTGCAGTTTTGCCGACCGCTGTTCCCTGGCCGAGGCACGTTGCAGCGCGACACGGCCCGCACTTGCTGCCATTGGCGAACGTACGTCGGTCCGCTGCATCCGCCCCCAGGAGGCTCGTGCGTTGGCGCTCACCCGCGCCGCCACTACCAAGGCCGCTCGCCCGCAGCCGTCGCGCACCCTGCTGAGCCTGACGGGTCTCTCGATCAGTTACGCGCGCCCCAGTCTCGTCGACCAGTTGCTTGGCCGCGCCGCGAAGGGCACGCCGACCGTCGATGGCGTCTCCATTGCGGTGACGGCCGGCGAGACGATCGGCCTGGTGGGCGAATCCGGCAGCGGCAAGTCGACCATCCTCAAGGCCATCGCCGGCATCGTAGCGCCACGCGGAGGTGAGATCACCTTCGCCGATGACGGCGCGCTGCCGAAATTGGTCGAGCAACGCAGCTCCAATCAGCTCCGTCGCATCCAGCTCGTATTCCAGAACCCGGACGAAAGCCTCAATCCGCGCCACACCATCGCGACGATCCTTGAGCAACCCCTGAGGCTCTACTTCGGGCTGTCCGGCTCGGCACTGCGAACCCGCTGTGCCGAGCTGCTCGATCAGGTGCGGCTCGGGCCGCACTATCTCGATCGTCTGCCGAGCCAATTGTCCGGCGGCGAGAAGCAGCGTGTGGCGATTGCGCGGGCGTTTGCAGCCGACCCTGATGTCGTCTTGTGCGACGAAGTCACCTCCGCGCTCGACGTATCGGTCCAGGCCGCCGTGCTCGAATTGCTCGATGGTTTGCGGCGCGACAGATCCACGACCTATCTTTTCGTCTCTCATGACCTTGCGGTTGTTCGCGCGCTCGCGGATCGCGTTGCCGTGCTCTACCAAGGGCGGCTCTGCGAGATCGGTCCGACGGCCGCCGTGTATTCCGCCCCTTCGCATCCTTATACGGAGGCGTTGCTCAGCGCTGTCCTGGAGCCTGTCCCTGATACGCGTCCGCAACTGCTTGCGGCCGATGTCGTCGAGCATTCGCCCCCGGCGCGTGGGTGTCCGTTCCAGCGCCGTTGCCACCGACGGCTTGGTGCGATCTGCGACACGGAAGCCCCGCCGGCACGAACTGGCGCGGCGGGCCATGTCGTGCGCTGCCACATTCCTTTGGACGAGCTGGCCACGGCACAGACGCGATCTGCGGAAGAGGCATCACGATGGGCTTGAGGCTTTCGATCTGGGTTGCCTGTAGTCGGGCTGTGCAATCATGACAAAGACTTCGGGCGCCCGTCACACCAGCAAACTATCGAGTGATATCGCACGGACAGTCGTTCCGGTCGCTGACGGAATCGCTCTGATTGCCGCAATGCTCGGGAAGGTCGGCTGCAGCCGGGAGGTTGCGCTCGAGGTGGCGCAGCATCTGGTCGACGCCGATTTGTGCGGGGTGGAATCGCACGGCTGCGCCCGGATCATTCAATACGTCGAGCAGCACCAGAACGGCTATCTCAAGCCCGGGGTCGTACCTGCGGTGGTGAACGATCGCCGCGAGGGCGCCTTTGTCGACGGCCGCGGTGGCATTGGCATTCCGGCCATGCGCCTTGCGGTCGACCAGGCCTGCGCGGACGCCCGTGGCCGAGGCATTGCAGCCCTCGCAGTTCGCAATGTCGGACACACCGGTCGCATCGGCGCGTTTGCTGACGCGGCCGCACGTGAGGGCTTCATAACTATCATCATTGGCGGCGGCGGACGGCAAAACTGGCGACAGGTCGCGCCCTACGGCGGACGCAAAGCGCTGCTGCCGACCAACCCCTATTGCATCGGCTTTCCCGGCGGCGAGCGCGGTCCCGTGGTCATCGACTTCGCAACCTCGATGATCGCCGGCGGCTGGCTGCATTCGGCGCGGGCGGCCGGTGCACAGGTCCCCGAAGGCGCCGTCATCGATCGTGATGGCCGCCCGTCGTGCGATCCGGCGGCCTACTTCGACCGCGGCGCTATCCTGCCGAAAGGCGGCGCCATGGGCTACGGCATGGCGCTGATGGCGGAGATGATCTGCGATGCCATGCTCGGCCCGGCGTCGACTGAGTGCAACTGGCTGGTGCTCGCCATCGATGCTGCCAGATACCGCGAGCCAGGCGCCATGCAGCAGGCCGCCGAGGAAATCCTCGCCGAAATGCGCGACTGTCCACCAGCGCCGGGCTTCGAACGCGTGCTCGTTCCAGGCGAGCGTGAACGTGACCTGCGCGCGAAATCGTTGTCCACCGGCATCGCCTTGCCAACGCGCACGTTGCACCAGATCCACCAACTGGCCGACCGGCTTGGTGTAGAGCACCTGTGGGCAACCTGATGATCAATAATCCGCCCCTCACATCACCGCCGATGCTCCCGAGAGCGAAGTGATTTTGAGTCGGCGAACTCAATAAACCCGACGCGAAGCTTCAATTCTCGCAGCGCATTATTCCGTTTGGCACCTTTTGCTACAACGTTGTCGCGCACCTGCGCGGAAACCGCTTGGGGAAAATGAACAATCCGCAGGCGGGGTGTCGGCCATCGCGGCGGGATCGAAAGTCGTCACCCCATGCCGGAATCCACAAACAGTCTGATGCACTGCGGCAAATGTCGTGGCGATGACTACCGACCTGAAGTGCACAGAAAGCACACGAGATCTGATCGTCAGCGTCTAGGGATGGCAGTTGTTGGCCCCGAGCAGGACTCGACCGTCCGGCCGGTCCCAGAGTACCAGCAGACAGTCACACGCGCGATGGCTACGGGCAAGGCGTGGCAGCTAGCCCGGCATGCCAGGACAGAGAAGTTCACGTTCGCCCAGCGCTCGGCGGAGAGCGGGTTCGCCGGCACCGGCCTCGATCTCATCTTCGACGAGACCACCGCATGCTTCTCCGCTGTCGACTGCGCTGCGGCGCACATCGCGGCCATCGCCGGGAAAATGAGCCAGCAGTGCTAGGCCGCAGCACGCGAACGCATTACGGTAGTTCATCATAATGAGAATTTGAGTGAATGCACACCTGTCGCAAGGGCAGTCGACCGCTGCCGATCGCAGGATCTCGAGACCGTATTGACACTTGCCTTGACGATCACCACACTGATGGAACCGGCTAAGGGTAGACCCCTGAGCGCGCCCAACTTAACCGGAAGGGCGATACCGCGATGGACACGGTGAGCATCGCATACGGCCTGCTGGCGGTGGGTTACACCATCCTGGCAATTCGGCCGTTAATTGGTCTCTGACCAAAGACCCCTGCACGGTCAACCGTTGCAGGGATTAATTCGTTGCTACGTTCAGTCTGCCAACTCCGCCGCCACCATCGCCGCGACGGTGCCGGCCATGTCAGCGCGGTTGTCGTCGTAGCGCATCAGCACGGCGACGCTGGAATGCCGGCTGTGCTTCTGGACGGCGCGCACGTCGCCGCGCGTCAGATCGAGGGCAGCCGTGATGCTCGCGTGCCGCAGCCCATGCGGGCGGACCTCGATGCCGGCGGCGCGGCCGAGAGCCCGGATCACCGTCCACAATCCCTGGCCGGACAGTCGGCGATCGGCGGCGCCTTTGCCGGTGCAGTCGAGGTTCGTGAACAGCGGCCCCGGTTCGGCGCCGCGTACTGAAATCCAGGAAACGGTGGCGGCCAGCGTCTGGTCTGGCAGTGTCAGCGGCACCTTCTCGCGGCGGCCCTTGCCGAGCACCCACGCGCGCCGGCCGGCCACATCGATGTCGGCCAGATCAAGCTCGACGACCTCGCCGCGCCGGAGCGCGAGATCGAACATCAGCCGCACCATGGCGACATCGCGCGCCGCCTTCCGTTCTTCCTGGCGCCTCGCTGCTGCAAGCAGCGCCTCGATGCCGGTGGTCTGCGGGCCGCGCGTGTCGCGGTAGGCTTCGCTGCGCACGTTCCTGATCTCCAGCGCCCAGCCGATCAGCCCGAGGGTTCGCGCCAACGCCACCAGGGAGCGCACGGCCGAAAGGCGCCGGTTGATCGTCGCCGGTGACCGCCCGGCCTCAACCATGGCCGAGCGGTAAGCCAGGGCCAGCGCGTTGGCATCGCCGAGCGAGCCGGCCAGCAGTCGCCGTGCGGCGGCCTCGACATCGACGGCACCGAGGTGCGTCGCGAAGTCGGCAAGGTCGCGCCGGTAGGCATCGAGCGTGTTCGCCGAGAGGGAGGCATAGAACGCGGCCAGGAGGTCGGCGGCTCGCACGGCGGGTGTCGGCAAGGGTTCGGCCGCGGTGGTGGCGGTCGGCAGCATGGTAGGCATCCGATGACTGTTGATGATCGGAATCCTGAGTCACAGGCTCTGCGATGGCAAGTGGGAAAGCATGGTCTGTAGGAAAGCATGGCCGCCAGCCCTTATGATCAACGAGCGACCAGTGATCCGGCGAGCCGACGGTCCGCGCCCAACCTTCACCACGCCATCGTGCCCGGCTATGCTCCGTGCTCGGGAGGGTCATCGATGGTCGCCAGCTCTACACCGCTCCAAAAAGTCTCGTCCGCTCGCCTCGCCAGCACGGTCGTCACGGTCGAGTTGCGCGCCACCGCGACGTTCGCCGGCTTAGGCGACATCGGCGAGACAACGCTGCCGGTTGTCTCAGCGGAGACAGGCGCACGATGCTGATCAAGTCCTTCCGCCTGTTCGTCTCGTCCACTTTCGCCGACTTCCAGGCGGAGCGCGAGGTATTGCAGTCCCAGGTGTTTCCTGCGCTCGATGCCTACTGCGCCGCCAAGGGCTATCAGTTCTATCCACTCGATATGCGCTGGGGCATCAGCGAGGAGGCCGGCCTCGACCAGCGCACGGCCGACATCTGTCTCGAAGAGGTGGCCGCCGCCAACGGCTACCCGCCGCCGAACTTCCTGATCCTGCTCGGCGACCGTTATGGCTGGGTGCCGCTTCCCTTCGCCATCGCGTGCGACGAGCTCGAGGCGATGCTCGCGTGGCTCGACGGACGCAGTGATCGCGACGGCGCCGACGCCATCCGCCACGTCTATCGTCTCGATGAAAACCGGCTCATTTCGCCCGGCCTGAAAGGCGGCGGTGCGAACGGCGGTGTCTATACTCTGCTCTCGCGCGAGGACGATCTGCTGGGACTGAGGGATCGCGAGGCTTGGGCTGCGGTCGAGGGCAATGTCCGCGCCGCTTTGCAGCGCGCCTCGGAGGGTCTGCTGCAGGACGGGCGGATCGACGCTGTGGCGCGCGACAAGTACATCCTCTCCCTGACCGAGCGGGAAATTCGCGGCAACCTGGATGCGACGGCTGAGAATGGCCGTGGCGGCGAGGCCATCGTCTTCATCCGTACGCTCAACGGTCCTTGCCCTTCGCTCCGCGAGCAAGACCCGCAAAGCATTGCCGCGGTTGCGGCGCTCCGGCAGCGCGTCGAGCGCGCGCTGGCCGACGATCGGGTCATGCGCGGCTCATCCACGTGCGATGCGAGTGGCAATCTCGATGCCGCCTACCTCGCGGCTTTCGCCGCCGCGGTCGAGGCGAAGCTGAAGGAGGCCATCGACCGGCACATCGACAAGGTCGAGGCGATCGAACGCGGGCCGGACTACGCTCTCCATGCCGAGCGGGAGGAGCACGCGGCCTTCCGCGCCGAGAAACTGAAGGTCTTCGTCGGCCGTGAAAGCAACCTCGCGGCCATCGCCCGCTACCTCGCCAGCAATGCGGCTCACCCCCTGGTCCTGCATGGCCCTTCGGGTTCCGGGAAGACGGCGCTGGTGGCGCGGGCCATCGAGGCGGCAGCCGCGGCCAAGCACCCGCGTATCGTCTATCGCTTCATCGGCGCGAGTGCGGGCTCGTCAGACCCGCGCTCGCTTCTCCTGTCTTTGATCGATGATCTCGTTGCCCACGAACTCGTCGAGAGGCCGGCCGAGTTCGACCAGGACGCCAACAAGCTCGCCGCGCAGATCAAGGCGCTGCTCGCGTCGATCAGCGGGCGGGCCGTCATCTTCCTCGACGCGCTCGATCAGCTCAAGAAGCCCTATCGCCTCGATTGGCTGCCAGACACGCTGCCCACAGGGGTGCGGCTGGTGCTCTCCGTGCTCGACGACCCGGCCTACGAGACCGACAGCGAGGTCTACCGCCTTCTTCGCATGCGGCGACTTCCCGAAGATGCCTTCCTGGCCATTGAGCCGCTCACGCCTGCACACGGCCGCGACATCCTCTTGGCGCTGGAAACCCTGGCTAACCGCGAGCTACGTGACGGCCAGCGCAATGTCGTCCTCCGCCATTTCGAGGCGCCAGCGGCGGGCGCGTCGCCGCTCTACCTCCGCACAGCTTTCGAGATCGCCAAAGGATGGCGGAGTTGGGAAGCCGATGCGGGCCAACAAGTGCTTGCAGCCAGCACGCTAGAGCTCATTGCACAGTTCATCGCGGGCTTGACCAGCGAACATCATCACGAGCCGGAGTTGGTGACACGCACGCTCGGTTTCCTTGCCGCTGCCAAGGACGGCCTGAGCGCCAAGGAGCTGACCGAAGTCCTCTCGAACGACGACGGCGTCATGAGGGCAATCTCCACTGAGCAGCACGGGCACCGCACGAAGCGGCTGCCGCCGTCCGTGTGGGCGCGCCTTCATCGCGCGCTGTTGCCATTCCTGATCGAGAAGCGCATCGATGACCAACCGCTCCTGCACTTCTTCCATCGGCAGGTGGCCGAGGTGGCGCGCCGAGATCACTACGAGTCGGCGAAGTCCGGACTGCACGCGGAGCTCGCAACATATTTCGAGGACCGGGCGACTCCACTGGAGGGCCGCAAGGTCTACGACAAGCGCAGTCTGTCCGAGCTGCCCTACCAGCTGCACCACGTGGGCGACGCGCCACATGCTGCCCGCCTCAACGACATCCTTCTTTCTCCTGACTGGATGCAGCAGAAGTTGGCCACTTTCGCTTCGCCGCTGACGCTAGTCGACGACTATCGCGCCTACGCGCCGTACGATCCGGCTACCAAGACAGCGGCGGCGTTGGTGGGGCGAGCATTGTCTCAGTCGGTTGGTGCACTCGACCGCGATCAGCGTCAGCTCGTTCCACATTTACTCGGACGACTACGGGCCGACATGGCCTCGGGCATCGACAGCGTAATAACGAGACTACGTCTCGCGGTTCGACCACCAGCTCTAGTGCCTCGCGGCATGGCTCTGGCTCAAGCAGACAGCGCGCATCTAGCGACACTCGAGGGTCATGAGGATGACGTTAACGCGGTCGCTTTCTCGCCCGACGGACGTCGCATCGTTTCGGGATCGCGCGATGGTACGTTACGACTATGGGACGCTGAAACGGGCGAAGCTATCGGCCATCCCATGGAAGGACACAACGACGCCGTCGAGACGGTGGCCTTTTCGCGCGATGGTCAGCGCATCGTCTCGGGCTCTCATGACAAGACGCTACGCCTTTGGGTCGTGGACTCCGGGAGACAGATTGGCCCAACTTTGCAGGGGCACAAAGGAGCGGTTAGATCAGCGGCGTTTTCGCCTGATGGGCAGTTAATCGTTTCAGGATCGTCTGACAGGACCCTACGGATCTGGAACGCGGTGACAGGGACGGAAATTTGTCCGCCGCTAGTCGGCCACAAGGACTGGGTCAGCGCAGTGGCATGCTCCCCCAATGGGCGGCACATCGCTTCCAGTTCGCAAGACAATACGCTTCGATTGTGGGACTTAGCTAAAGGGCGACCTCTTGGTGAGGAGATCACCGGCCACACAGGAGTCGTAAGCGCAGTGGCATTTTCACCCAATGGGCAATGCGTCATCTCAGGCTCGCACGACCGAACATTGCGAATGTGGGACGTAACAACGGGGAACCAAATTGGCTCCTCCCTTAGGGGGCACCTGAAAGAGGTTCTGGCATTGGCAGTTTCCGCCGACGGACGACACATCGTTTCTGGTTCTTGGGACAAGACAGTCAGAATTTGGAGCGCAGCCTCAGGCAAAGAGATTGGAGCGCCACTCGTTGGACACTCGGATGTCGTGAATGCTGTCGCCTACTCGCCTGATGGGCGCCGAATTGTGTCGTGTTCTTCAGATCGAACGCTAATGCTCTGGGATGCCGATGTTACTGTTGCCACCAAGCCAATTCCCAATAGCCATCTGGATCAAGTAAATGTAGTGGCATTCTCTCCGAACGGGAAGCGTATCATCTCCGGTTCCGCTGATAAATCGATGCTTTTGTGGGCTGCAGACACGGGAGCACAGGTCGGGCCTCGTTTCCAAGGCCACAGTGGTCCCGTCAACTCAGTAGCGTTCTCTCCCGATGGGCAACGGCTTGTGTCCGGCTCTGGAGACGGTGACGTGAGAATATGGGATGCCGAGTCATCAGCTCCAGTCGGCGCTCCCCTCTCGGGACACGACAATCCCGTTATGGCTGTAGCGTTTTCTACCGACGGACGCCTTATCGCATCGCGCTCTTGGGACAAGAGTTTGCGACATTGGGATGTCAACTCAGGTGCACCGGTTGACCCATCGCTTGCGGAGTATTGGAGCCCTCCGGGACGGCCGCCTGAAGAACCACACATACTCGCACGGACTCGTACACTTATATTGCGAGAAGCGGGGAGCAAGGCGACGCTAACACAATTTGAGGCAGACGCTCGAATTGTTTCGGTTGCGCCTTTCATGGAGATGCGCGCAATCGGCGATGCAACGGGTCGCGTCTACCTTCTCGATCTAATTGTCGATGACTCTGCAAAGTTGCGCTGGCTTGAGCGCATCACCGAAGCGCATCGCGATGTCGTCGCTCCTGCTCCGCCTCCATTTGACATCGATAGAGTCGCCGCTGGGATGCAGGTTACAGTGGCTCAACTCGCCAAGGCGCGCTTCATTGAAAACTACGACCGGCGGCACCTCTTCATGCTTGCCGACGGACGCATCTACCTCGACGGCCTCATCGCCGTCAGCTCGATCGACCACGCCCGCGCCACGCTCGATGAGCTGGCACGGCGAGCGGGCGCACAGGAAGCATAGACCATGCCCCGCGCCGTCCTCACCACCAAGGTCATGCCGACCTACGATGACCTGCCGGAGGAGCGGTACCACTTCCCGCGCGCCTACCTGAACCAAGTGCGGCAGGCGGTCGGCGACTTCGTCGTCTACTACGAGCCGCGCCGGTCCTCGGGCGAGCTGAGCAGTCGCGGCGGCAGGCAAGCCTACTTCGCGGTGGCGCGCGTCGTCAGCGTCGAGCCCGACCCGGCGCGCGATGATCACTTCTATGCCCGCATCGCCGACTACCTGGAGTTCGATCGGGCCGTTCCATTCCGCGAGGGCGAGCACTTCTACGAGGCGGGCCTTCGCCGCGACGACGGGCAGACGAGCAAGGGTGCCTTCGGCCGGGCTGTCCGGCCTCTTCCCGATCACGAGTTCGACGCTATCCTGCTCGCCGGGTTCGCCGATGACGCGGCCATGCTGCCGGCACCGGCAACCGCCCCGATGATGCCGGGCGGCTTCGCGGAGCAGCAGGCCGACTTCGAGCGGCCGATCGTCGAGAGCGTCGTCGCCCGGCCGTTCCGCGACCAAGCCTTCGCGCGGCAGGTGCGTCTCGCCTACGACAACCGCTGCGCCATCACCGGCCTCCGGCTGATCAACGGCGGCGGGCGTGCCGAGGTGCAGGCCGCTCACATCCGCCCGGTGGCCAGCGCCGGCCCGGACTCGGTGCGCAACGGCCTCGCGCTCTCCGGCACCGCGCACTGGATGTTCGACCGCGGCCTGCTCGCGATCGACGACGACTACGCCATCCTGACCATGACGCGCGGCCTGCCCGAGGATACTGGCCGGCTGATCGTGCCTGACCGGCGCTTGCGTGTGCCCGGAGACGCTACGATGCAGCCGCATCACCAGTTCCTGCGCTGGCATCGGGAGAACGTGTTCAAGGGGTAGCGAGGCTTTGCATGAGCAAGGGCAAGACAGCCAGGGCGTTGACCGACAGGACAGGGATCAACGCGGTGTCGCAGATCTTCACCAGCGACTTCGGCTGGTTCTTCCGCGAGCAGCCGATCCTTGACTGGGGTATCGACGCTCACGTCGAGATCGTCGCTGGCGATGAGGCGACGGGGCAACTTCTCGCGATCCAGGTCAAGTCTGGAGAGTCGTACTTTCGGCGGCGCGGCGAAAACTTCGTCTACAGGGGCGACGGTAGGCATTTTGAATACTGGCTGAACTACTCCCTGCCGGTATACCTGATCCTGCACAATCCAGACTCTGGTCTCACCATTTGGCAACGCATCTCGCGCGAGACGTGCGCCCGGGTTGGAGATCGCTGGTCAGTCGAAATTCCACCTACCCAGTATCTGGATCGTGACGCCAAGGAGGCGCTCGAAGGTGGAACACCCGAAGCCAGCAGACGGGCGAAGTTTGCCGAGGACTTGGGATTGATGAAGCAGATCGCCTCCGGACAAGCGATCTTCTGCTGGGATGAATGGGTCAACAAGAGCCTCGGCTTCCGCGACTTGGCGATCTACCTCGACGCCGAGGCAGAGGACTTGCCCGAAAAGCCAGATCATACGATCCCCTTCATGCTCCCCACGCACGACCTTCATGAGGCTATGTCTGTCATCTTTCCCTGGGCGCAGTACGAATACGGGCGACACATTGAGGACCATGAAGAGGTCGTCGCGCACGTCCTGACGGTTCGACTTAGCGCGGCAGCCGCGGGTTATTTGGCGGCTGAGACGTTCTTCAAGGAGGGTACCCGAAGCGGCAGGCGGCCGGAGCCGCCGATCGACGAAGACGACCATGAAGCTCGTTTCCGCGCGGCGCTGGAGAAGGACTGGGAAGACGAGGCTTTTGGCCCGGACTGACGAATCCAGGGTATGTTGCGGCTTCAGTTAGGCGGGGAACACAGCATGGCCGACACGATCACGGACGACCTCAAGGCCGCCTACCATCTAACCTCGCTCAAGGAGAAGAAGCAGCGTGAAAGTCTAAAAGGGCTCTCGTCGGCGGCCATCGTCGCGAGCGCCGAAAAGCAGGCTGCGATCGATCTCGGTGGATTCGCTGAGCGCGCGCACGCAAAGAACTTCGCCGAATACTTGTCTCGACACCTCGCGACGCGCTTTGCCAACGGGCTCCGGCCGGCATTCGAGGGCATCCTGCCGGACGAGGCCGGCAAGGGGCAGGAGTCCCGGGCTCGCACCTCGAAGGGCTACAAGAAGCTCGACGTGAACTACTCGACGCCTGAGCTGGGGCTCGGCCTCGGCGTCAGCATCAAGACTATCAATGTCCGCGACAGGGCGACGAAACGGTACACGAAGAACTACACACGGGTGGATTCCGAGCTGCGCGCCGAAGCCGCCGACTACCATGAGCGCCAGCCCTACTCCGTGATGGTCGCGGTCATCTTCCTGCCGGCCGACTCCTGCGACGATGGCTCCGAGCGAGAGCCGTCCAGTTTCGGCGCCGCTGTGCGCAAGTTCCGGCACCGCGCCGGGCGCATCCATCCAGCGGACAGCACGATGCTATTCGAGGGCGTGTTCGTCGCATTCTACGACACCGCAGGGCCGGACTTCGGCCGCGTCGGCTTCTTCGACGTGATGGAGGCGCCGCCCAGACGCGGGCGTCCTCGATCGGCGCTGACATTCTCGCAGTTGATGGAGCGCATCGTCGCAATCTACGACGCCCGCAACAACCCGCCGTTTTCCTGGGCCGGCGGGGAGGCAGACACTGGGCCTACTCCGATAAGCGAGGACGGTGATGGCGAGGAGGAAGAAGGGAGCGCTTGAGCCTGTCGACAAGCGCGTCCCGGTCTTTGGTCCCGCACTGCCATACGACAACTACGTGGTAGCCGATGGCCTCGAGGGCTTCGATTTTGCGCGCGTCGCGCGCCTTGTTGGCCGCCAGCTTCTCCGACCAGAAGTCGGCGTTTCGCGACGGAACCTTGGCCAACTGGCATCCCTCGTGATGATGCCAGAAGCATCCGTTCGCGAAGATCGCCCAGCGCTGCCGCTTATTGGCGAGATCGGGCGAGCCGGGGAGCGACCGCACGTTGCGGCGGTATCGCAAGCCGATCGCTCGGCAAGCCGCTGCAACAGCATCCTCAGGCGGCGTCCGACTTTGTCGCACGCGCTTCATCAGCGCGCTACGAGCCGGGTCGGTTTCGAGCCGGCGAGGCATTGGACTACTCGGCCGCGATCAACCGGGTAGTCGGGCCGGCCTTCCTAGATCGCGGCACCGCAGCTTCGACCTTTCGCATCTTCGCCAGATGGGCGCGGACCGCATCCAAGAAGCCGGGCACGAACCTGAGCGTCGACGCCTCGGCACGCGATAGAAACCCTCCGGTTGCCCGAGCCGACAAGGGTATGCCCGGATACCGCAGAAACTCGTGCAGGGGCTCTCGATCGACCCACACTGGAAAATCGCTGATCTCGACGCGGGCGCGCTTCGTGCCATCGTAGCGGGCGGCACGCGGGAAGGAGCCCTTCTTCAACGTCCATTCGCGATCGCGGGAGATGTCGTAGCGCCCCGGCTTGCGGATGCGCTTCCCGAGCCATGCCGCGACAGGTACCGTCACGGCATTGCCGACGAGGGCCCAACGGCGGCGATCAGGCGCCGCGGCAGTCCAGTCCTCGGGGAAGCCCTGCAGACGCTCGGCGTCGCGGATGTCCGGTTTGATGATCTCGCCGTTCGGCATGAGGATCGCCGGTGGCGACGGGATGCCGACGGTAGAGCCGTTCTTGAGCGTCGGAACGGCATCGGGCGCCCATCCCAGACCTCGAGTGCCTTCGGTCCAGTAGAACCCGTTGGCGCGCGATTTCAGCGTCGTGCGCAGCTCTGGCGCTTCGGCCTCATCGACGTGCAGCACATCCTCGGGGCTCAATTCGCCGCAACTGGCGACGAAGAACACCCGCTCCCGTCGCTGCGGGACAAAGCCCAGAGAGTTCACCGTCCGGTAGGCCCAGCGGTACCCGCGCTCCTCGAACGAGCGGGTAAGCCGGTCCATGGCTGCGCCCTTCTCGAGCGCCAGCATGAATGACACGTTCTCAAGCACGACGATCGGCACGCGCCGCTTGTCGAGGAGGCGAAACACATTGTCGACGAGGCCGGAGCGCTTGCCGTTGATGCCTGCCGTCATGCCGGCCTGGGACAGGTCCTGGCAGGGAAAGCCCGCCGTAAGGATGTCGACCCCGCGTGGCAGAGATGTCAGTCGGGCGACATCGGGCTCGATCGGCACACCAGGGAACTGCGCGGCGAGCACCTCGACAGCTGATTCCCAAATTTCGCACGCCATGACGGCCCGATGGCCGGAGCTGTGCAAGCCAAGCTCCAGACCGCCAATACCCGCGAAAAGTGCAGCAATCTTCATTCCGACTCACCCCCATGCAGTTTCATACCATAGGACGCGACCTCAAAGAACAAAAATCGAACAACAAGCCCTACTCACAGCTCGTGAGTCGCAGACTGACCGGATGGATCGGCCGCAGGTCCGCCTCGCTGCTGCATGCCGCGATCGAGACCCACATTCCAGGCCCGCGTCAAAGTCACCGCCGGCAACTTGGCGTCCTGGCATTGCCGCAACATGTTACCGAGCACGAACAGAGCCTCGCTCCCAGCCCGGCCGCCTGCCTCGATCGGCACAGGTGCGCCGACGGGCTCCCCCTCGCGCAGGAACGCGGTCTTGTAGCGCCTCACGGCGTCGAACAGCTGCGGCACACCCCGTGCCTGACCGGCGCGAACGCCCTCGTCGAGCATGGCCTCGTAGGGCTTGCGGCTGTGGAACCGCAGGGTGTCGCGCAGCGGCATGCCGGACAGGCGACAGGTGCCAGCCGCGGCAGCACGGAAGATGGCGCGCGCCCACACGCCGGCCAGCACGGCGTCGCCGTCGGAGTAGGCCCGGAACCGCCGGCCATCGAGCACGCCGCACAGAGCCTCGAGCTGCTCGGCGCCATGCTCGGAGATGAGGCCGAGCTTCAGATCGCCGGCTGGCCCATGCTGGTGGACGATGCCGTCGGCGTCCTGGTTCGCGCGGACATCGAAACGGGCGATGGCGACGGGGTTCCGCGGGTAGCACTCGCGCCAGTGGCTGAGGTGATGCACGCCGTCGAACAGCGGCACGAGCAGCGTGTCGGGCGTGATGGCGTCGCGCACGAGGAACAGGCCCATCTGGTAGAGGTTCGCGCGCGTCGCCAGGATCACGGCGTCGAACTTGCCGTCCAGCTCCTTCGGCGTCACGGCTCGGATCGGCGCCGAGAACCGCCCCAGCGGGCTCGTGATCTTGAGCTGCGCGGTGATCAGCCGCTTCTGTCGCGCTGGCCGGGTCAGCACCGTGGCATCGGCGCCCGCCTCGGTCAGTGCCGCGGCCGCGAGCATCCCGTTGATGCCGGCGCCGACGATGAGAACTCGCATGTCTTCCTCGCTTCCTGCTTACTGAAGGTGCGAGTGACGTCGGGACTCGGCGACTCGGCGCCAAGGTCAAGAAGCCAGAAAGTGCTGAAAATAAAGGTCTCGCCACGCGTCGGGAGGCGCAGTAATCTGCCCTCAGATTGCTCGACCACCGCAGAAGTCATACCAGCGGGCAGAAGTTCGGCCGCTGGTATCACCACCTGCCCGAGCCATCTCACGTCCATCACAACACTTGGCGACGGCCGCATCTACCCGGACGGCCTCATAGCCGTTGGTGCTCTCGACCCTGCCCGCGCTACGCTCGACGAAATGGCGCGGCAAGCGGGACGCACGAGGTTTGAAGGGAGGAAGTTGGCGAGATAGTAGATGAAACCCCAAGGCTTCTCACAGGCGGCCAAATGTCGGCATTGGGGAGGTGAGGTGGTCCGGCGCGCGACTCCGCTGTAGCGCGCCGTGGCGAGCCTCGCTATCCACTATGCCGCGCGTCGCATGCCGCTCGCCTCGCGACCGGCGCTGCCCGCGAACGAGTACACCGTCGTCTTGACCTTGCGACCGCCGACCCAGACGCGCTTGTCGTACTGCACGCGGACCCCGTCGATCCGCTGAAGCGCGCCGAGGAACCGGTTCCTCGGCGGCAGCACAACGTCTGTGGCTGGCGCGAAGTCGGAGGATGCGAGGAACCAGACCTCGTCGACGGCCCAGGCGCGCGCGTCGAGGCCATGATCTGCAAGCCAAGCCACGAACTCCGCCGCGGCGCGATCGGGCGCCAGCGCACGACGCCTCCCCGACTGCAGTTGCGGAGCCGCGTCCAGGGATTTCGAGACGAGGGCAGCACGTGTCGGTCGCGAGATGCCGACCATGCCGCCGACCACGCGCGTGGTGTCGAAGTCAGCCGGCACCGCCACAATGGTCGGCAAGGCCGGCGGCGCAATGGTCGGCAGCTCCGGCACCGTCGGCAACACGACCTCCGCCGTGCTGTCGCCACCGCGCCCGAACCAGCCCGAGACTGATGCGGCCATCCTTTTCAGCATGGTGCCCTCGCTGCATCGCCCAACGCATCACCACCCGAGTGTCGACCCTCGTCGATAGGCGTCGATGCGGCAAGGTCTTCCGAACTTCCCCACGCGTCCAACGATCCGGCAGCGTCCGGTTTCGTCCACATGGTCGGCACCGCTGTGGAAATCTCGCCGCTCTATCGGTCAGGCCGGGTCGATCGGGAGCCGACCTTACCTCGAGTGCGGAGAAGCAGGCCAACTGGCCGCCATGGCGCTTGGCTCCTTGCTGTCTGGTGCTTCTCCACAAGCCGCGGCCCGCACCTCTGTGCGGCTGGCACAGGCGGCAGAGGGCGCTGGCGTTGACGGCAGTTCGGCGGACGGCGCCTGGACGCTGGTCTCACTCGGCCGATCGGTTTGGAGCAGCCCCGCGGCCCCAAGAATCTCCTCCAGCTTGGCGCCCCACTTGAAGAGGGCATCGGTCTTCTCGGGCTCGAAGGCGAACTCGTCGAGGTAGTGCTCCGACGTCACGTCGCCATTCGTGACGCTGATGTGGTTGAGCGCCACCGAAATGATGAACTTGGAGATGCCGAGCTTCCTCATGCCGTTGGACGCGGTTCGCCGGAGATCGTGCACACGTAGGTCCGATGCCTCAAGACTGGGACGCATGCGCTTCATCGCCTGCGTTGCTGATTGAGGGTCCAAGGAAACGGTCGTCACCGGGGAAGCGAATATGAACGGGCTATTGGGGGCGATCGCCATGGCTTCATCGATCAAACGCATAGCGAGAGGGCACAACGGCACCCGGTGGATGAACTTCTTGTTCTTGGTATCCACGCGCGGCACCACCAGCACCGGGATGGAACCGGAGCGATCGATGTCCGTCTTCAATCGGAGCATCAGCATGGCCGTGCGCTGGCCGGTGACAATCTCCAGCTTCATCGCGATGGCCAGTTGCCGAGTGATCGGCGCTGTCTCGAGCGATCGCCAGAACGACGGGATCTCACTCCAGGACAGATACCGATCTCGGGTATTCTCGACCTCGACCGGCGGCTCCATCAGCTCCATCGGGTTGTGTTCGATCAACCCCTTCTTGACGCCGTACCGGAACATTGATCGCAGCATCTCGAAGACGCGGTTCGGCTGATGAGACACCTTCCGACCGGGCGTCAGGATGCGCGGGTTGCCCTTGCTCTTGCGGTCGCTCTCATCGATGAACCTGCCGTCCTCTGCTTTCTCGACCTTATCCAACAGACGGGCAATGTCGGCCTTGGTCACCTCCGCCGCCTTGATGTCGGCGATCTCGCTCTCGACGTGACGACGGAACATCGAGCGATAGTTGTCTACGGATCGACGGCGGCGCCCGCCGAGCGTCGCTCCCATCGAGGCGACCTTCTTCTCGAACAGCTCGCGTGCAGTCAGTCCCTCACGGCGGAGAGAAACGCCGCGCGCTGGATCCGCGCCGTTGCCGACATCGGCAATGTGTTCCCGCGCCAACTGTCTCGCCTTCGCGAGTGTTACGCCCTGGCGGTCTTCGACCCTGAGCTTGTCTTGGCCTCGAATGTAGTGGCCGAGGCTGAGGCGTCGCTTCTTGCCCGTGCGCTTGTCCGTGTAGAGCAGAGACCAGCTTGTCACGCCGCTCGGCGTCACGCGGAAGTAGAGCCCCGGAGTTCCGGGGACGCGAAAATCCCTACGCCGGTCGGAAGCATCCGCCCCCTCCAAGCACCGCTCAGTTTTCACAGCGCCCGTTTTGTTCGGGTCGTTCCGTTTCTTGGCCATGGGCTGACCTCCTGATGAGATCGCCGCGCCCGTTCTGGGGTACTGCTGGGGTACTCGCCAGCCGTAGCTCGCAGCGGACACCGCTGGACGGTGCCGCCCTCCAATGTCCACATAACCCGCTGTTTTGCATCAAGTTTAAGCGTCCAGCGCCGTGCGGCAAGGTACGTTGCAATCCACTGTCCGTAACGCTCATAACCTGAAGGTCGTTGGTTCAAATCCAGCCCCCGCAACCACCTTGATTTGCAGCGCGTTTTTCTGAGCCGTTTCAGTGGCTTGGGCGCTGGACGCGCTGATCCTCAAGATCTCGGCCAGATCGCCGCGCAGCTCGACCGCTAACTGGCCTTCGGCCGGCGTCAGGCGGACCTCCTCAACCAGCGACCGGAGCCGCTCAAAGGCTTGGCGCCCGGCTTGGTCGTCGTAGAGCGCCTGGGCGAGGCCAGCGACCCGGTTCCGGTAGGTGTGCGCCATCGCCGGGTGGAGCAACGGCTTCTCCTCGGGCGCCCCTTCCAGCTCGGCCTGAAGCCGGTTCTTCTCGGCATCCAGCTCCTTCAGCTTGGCGTTCAGCGGCATGGCATCGGCGCCGTCGACGATGGCGTCGACGAGCCGCTTGATCTGCCGCTCAATGCGTTCGATCAAGGCACGGGTGCCCGCCTTCGCAGCCGACGCCGCCATGCGTTGCCGGTTCGTCTCGGCGACCAGCAGCTTGGCGAACCGCTCGAAGCGCGCCGGCTCCATCAGCCGGGTTTGCAGCCCGGCCAGGATGGACGCCTCGAGCTCGTCGCCTCGGATTGTCAGCGTGTTGGTGCAGGTGCCGCGATCGCGCGATCCGGCGCAGGCGAACCGGTTGGCACCATACTTGGTGAAGTTGGCGCCGCAGCAACCGCACTTCATCAGGCCGGACAGCAAATAGCGGGGCCGCTGCTGCTCCCAGAACGCAGGCCGCGTCTTGCCATTGGCCTTGTCGGGGCGCGTATCCTTGCTCGCCGCCTTCTGCCGCGCCTTGACCCTGTCCCAAAGGTCCGGCGGCACGATGCGAAGCTCCG
>CAYMEB010000015.1:0-44041 GCA_964389095.1 uncultured Hyphomicrobiaceae bacterium | reverse complement strand
AACCAGGGTGGTCGCCTCAAGCTAAAAGTGGTCCGAAGAAATTGGGCAGGTCAGATCGTGCGCCCACTGCGCGAGTTACTCGCATCGCTCAATCAACGCGGGACGGCGACTGCAACTCAACCGGCAAGTCGATAAAATTGTCATCAAATGCAGCATAATACATCAACAAGCTGTTAAAATTGCTAATCATCAGTTAAATCAAAGCA
The DNA here is from genome assembly GCA_964389095.1 of uncultured Hyphomicrobiaceae bacterium. Taxonomy (GTDB): domain Bacteria; phylum Pseudomonadota; class Alphaproteobacteria; order Rhizobiales; family Hyphomicrobiaceae; genus JABFRJ01. The sequence continues at coordinate 43,835 of CAYMEB010000015.1, read as the reverse complement.
TTCAATTTTGTCAAAAGGCAATATTGTACTTCAATATACATGAAAGGATCGAGACTTCTATTTATGACAGCGTAACTTTTGCTTTGTACGGTCGGTCCCGCAGGTAAAGCGTGCAGGAGGAGTACCATGTGTACTGACGAAAGGCGGCCCCTTCCGGGCGGCACGTCTACCTTGTCCCGGTGCAACCGGGTCGAGGCAGAAACTGGGAATGGCAGGGCTTCGGGCTTGGCGTTCCTTCAAAGCTTCCGTCGTGACGAACGGGGCAGCACCGCGATGGTTTTCGGCCTGATGGTCGTGCCGTTGATGATGCTGCTGGGGATGTCGGTCGATCTCGGCCGCGGCATCTCCGTGCGGTCGCAGATGCAAGGCGCGCTCGACGCGGCGGTTCTCGCCGGTGGTCGCGCTGCTCAGACCGCCAGTTCGAACCACGACACCGTGGCGCAGAACGCGGCGTCGCAGTTCTTCAACGCGATCTCGCTGCCGCACGCGGTCAGCAAGTCGCTGACCACGGTGGCTTCGAACGCAACGAAGACCGAATTCCTGTGGACCGCGACGGCTTGGGTGCCCACCCCGTTCATGGGCATCGCTCGCCTGCGTGGTAGCGAGAACGCCGACACTGATGCTCCGGCCGCGTGCAAGCCCTACAAGTGGCAGTGCATGAAGATCGTCGTCTCGGCGCAGGCCATGCTGCAGTCCGGCGGGTCGAACAACGACACCAACATCGAGACGTCGCTGATGCTCGACATCACGGGCTCGATGAGCGGCTCGAAGATCACGGACCTGCAGCTCGCCGCGAAGGACCTGATCGACATCATCGTCTGGGACGACCAGAGCAAGGTGACGTCGAAGGTCGCGCTCGCGCCGTTCTCGGCGCGCGTCAATGTCGGCTCATACGCATCGGCCGTCACCGGCTTGGCGGCGACGAGCGGCAGCAACACGCTGCGGCCCTGTGTCACCGAGCGTACCGGCGCCTACGCCTACACGGATGATGCGCCGACGACCGGCAAGTGGATCGGCTCCTACGCGGGCAACACCACCTCGTCGAACTACAACTCGTCTGGGACCTGCTCGAGCTCGAGCGACCCCAGCACCTCGGAGTCGATCATCCCGCTGACCAACAACAAGACCACGCTGAAGGACCGAATCGACGGCTTGACGGTGGGCGGCGCAACGGCAGGCCACATCGGCACCGCCTGGGCCTGGTACCTGATCTCGCCGAAGTGGAGCCCGATCTGGCCCAGCGCCAGCAAGCCGGCCGAATACAATGCTGTGAAGCAGAAGAAGATCGCGGTGCTGATGACGGACGGTGACTACAACACCTGGTACAGCAGCACCGACTCGCAGACCCAGGCCGGCACCCTCTGCACGAACATGAAGGCGACTGGCATCGAGGTTTACACCGTCGGCTTCATGGTCTCGAGCGCCGCGAAGACCTTCCTCCAGGGGTGCGCGACCTCCAGTTCGCACTACTACGACGCGACGAGCGGCGATGCCCTCCGCATGGCCTTCCGCGACATCGCGTTGAAGATCTCCTCGCTCCGGCTGAAGAAGTAGCCGGCGCGAACTGAACCTGCACGCGCGGCCGGGAGGTGTCTTCGGACACCTCCCTGGCTGCGTTTTGGCGCAGGTTGCGTATTGTGGCCGCTTCGGTGCAACCTGCCGGAATGGTGCGCGCCGCGGTGAGGCCTCGCATCGGCAACGGAGGAGCCCATGCGGGGAGTGCATAGAATCCTGCCGAGCCTGGCGCTGGTCCTGCTCGCGGGCAACCTGGTCACTGCCGCTCGAGCCTGCATTGCGACGCAGTCCGTCGCGACACGGATCCCGCCCGAGCTTGCTGCGGCTCTCGAAGGCGCGAGCAGCCTGACGATCTCGCGACACTGGTGGGGGCAGACGGATAATCCCCCGCTGAGGTGGAAACCCTTCACGGCGGTCGTTTCGGGAGCGGACAAGAAGATGCTCGTCGCCGCGATCAAGGCCGTGGGCGATTCTCAAGCCCAGAATGGCGTTCGTCAGATGGCGCGCCTCGGCTATCCGGTACAGCCTTATCGCATCGCGGCGGTGCATCAGGGCAAGGCCCATGTGCTGACGATCTGTTTCGAGTGCTTCGATCTCAAGACGGCGATCGGCAAGTACGACGGCATGCGGATCTCCCTCGACGGAACAGCGAAGGTGAAACTGGCGCGGCTCGTCACGCGGCAGGGCAAGCCGTCTGCGCCACCCGACGCGGCCGAACTCAAGGAGATCGCCGAGGTCCGAGCGGCCGTCAAGGCGAAGGCGGACGCGGACAAGCGGCAGGCCAATGCGGGCACACGAGCTGCCGTGGTCGGCAACGCTGTCAAGGGGCCGATCCCGCAGGCGCGCGGCGCGGCGACGGGGTGTGGCGGCGGCGTCGGTTGGTGAGCCGAGCGCGCTGGGGCGGCAGGATGTTGCAGGATGCGAGGCAGATGGCCGAAGATCTGAAAGTCGAGACTCGAGGCGATGTCCTCTGGCTAACGATCGATCGCGAGGAGCGTCGTAACGCGTTGAGCGCGGCGGTGGTCGAGGGGCTGTCGCAGCACATCACGCAAGCCGACGCCAAGCGCTCGCACCGCGCGATCGTGATCACGGGCGCGGGCGACAAGGCCTTCTGCGCCGGGGCCGACCTGCAATCGTCGTCGAGCTTCAAGCTCGACTATTCGGAACCCTACGTAGGCTTCGCTCGTCTGCTGCGGCTCGCGCATGCCTGCACGATTCCGCTGGTCGCCAGGGTCAATGGCGCCTGCATGGCCGGCGGGATGGGGCTGCTGGCCATGTGCGATCTCGCGGTTGCGTCCGAGAAGGCGATCTTTGGACTGCCCGAGGTCAAGGTCGGCGTGTTTCCGGCACAGGTTCTGGCGTTGCTGCACCGGATCGTGCCGCCGCGCATCGTCGCGGAGATGTGCCTGACCGGTGAGCCGATGAGCGCGGCCGAAGCAAAGGCGGTCGGACTGGTCAATCACGTCGCGGCCGACCTCGACGCCAAACTCGAGTGGCTGCTGGCGCGCGTCTCCGCGAACTCCCCGGCGGCGATCAGGCGTGGCCGCTACATGCTCAAGCACGTCGAGAGCATGACGTTCGAGCAGGCGATCGCCTTCGCGGAAAGCCAGATCGCGCTGTTCGCGCTCACCGAAGATGCCGCGGAGGGCAAGGCCGCCTTCCAGCAGAAGCGCAAGCCGGAGTGGAAGGGGCGCTGAGCCTCACTTGAGCGCGAACGTCAGCGAAGCCCAGTGGCTGATCCAGTCGGCGCCGTCCTTGGCCTTGTCGCCGGGTGACATCGCGACCACCGACAGCAGGAACTCGCCGTTGCGCATCAGCGGGGCCGATGCCCGGCCGGCGTCGTCGGTGCGGATGCGGCGCGGCCGCTCGGGATCGTCGCGGTTGAAGACCTTCAGGAGGAGACCGGCTGCGGGCTTTCCGTCCTTGAGCACGCGCACGGGTAGCTTGTCACCCACCGCGAGCCCGTAAGGGTTCTTCTCCGCCACGATCTCGATCGGCAAACCGACCGACCGGTCCTCGCCACCCTTGCCGCCAACTTGGATCAGGGCCTTGGCGCAGCGCCAGAAGGTTTCCGCGATCCCCTTCTCGGGCCTGCGACTGGCCTTGTGCTCGGCCACGACCGCCTCGAGGCCCTCCTCCAGCAGCGTCTCCTCGAACTTCGCGAACGTGCTGTGGACCAGCCGCTCCGGCCCGCGGTGGTAGACGACGATCGACAGTCCCGGCTGGGAGAAGCGCACCTCTGCGACCGGGTCCTCGCCTTCGGTCGCCTTGACGTCACGCTCGCCGCGGCCGTCGACGACGGTGAACCTGCGACTGAGCTCCCGGATGAAGGGATAGCTGTCGCCTTCGAAATTCTGGCCGTTGCGATGCATGATTGGCACGGTCTCGCCGGCCTTGGGCGTGAAATCGACCGGATCGAGCCAGAACTCGTGGGCGCGCGCGTCGATCACCGAGAACGCAGTTGCGAGAGCAGCCGCATGCGCTGCAGCGCGAAAACGGTTCATCGTTGGACGCTTCATGTTAGCCTCTGATTATCGGATCCTTGGATAACGAGACGGTGCAGTCGATTGCCGCCGCAAGGGGAATTCTGCTCATGCCGCGCTCCGCCCTCCTGCCGACCTTCTTCGCGAAGCTCGCCGCGCTCCTCGCATTGGCAATCGTGCTCTGTACCGCGGCGCGATCCCACGAGGTCCGGCCGGCGGTGGTCACGTTATCGCTGTTGCCTGAGAATCGCTACGAGCTGAGCATCTTGGCGAACCTCGAGGCCCTGATGACAGGCATCGGCGATCGGCACAAGGATACGGACGATGCACCGGAGGCTCGGAGCTACAATCAGCTGCGTGCGTTGTCGGCGGCGGATCTGAGGGCGCGCTTCGATCAGTTTGCCCCACGTTGGCTGGACGGCGTGGGGCTCGCCTTCGACGGCACGCGGCAAGCCTTGCGGATCGCCCGCCTCGACGTGCCCGACGTAGGCGACCTGAAGTTCGCCCGCGTGTCGACGATCAGGCTGGACGGCGCGATCCCGCCGGGCACGAAGTCGTTCCGCTGGTCCTACGCGGCCGAATTCGGCTCGAGCGTGCTGCGCCTCAAGCGGCCCGGTGAGGCGCTGAGCGAGCAGGGGTGGCTGCGCGATGGGGCGCCGAGTGCCGAAATCCAACTCGCCGACGGAGCCGAGCGCTCGCGGGCCGAGCGGATGGCGGAGTACGTGACGCTCGGCTTCACGCACATCCTGCCCAAGGGGCTCGACCACATCCTGTTCGTCCTCGGGCTTTATTTCCTGGGTAATGGATGGCGGCCGCTGCTGGTCCAGGTGACCGCGTTCACGGTCGCCCATTCGATCACCCTCGCGCTCGGCCTCTATGGCGTCGTGCGCTTGTCGCCGGCGATCGTCGAGCCGCTGATCGCACTCTCGATTCTCTATGTCGCGGTGGAAAACATGATCGCCCGCGGCCTGACGCCGTGGCGGCCGTTCGTCGTCTTCGGCTTCGGGCTGCTGCACGGTCTCGGCTTTGCAGGCATCCTGTCCGAGCTGGAGCTGCCGCGGGCCGACTACCTGTTGGGATTGCTGGGGTTCAATCTCGGTGTCGAGCTGGGGCAGCTGGCGGTGATCGTGCTGGCCTGGCTCGGGACCGGCCTGGTATTCGGTGCACGCCCCTGGTACCGCGCGCGTGTCGCCGTCCCCGCCTCGCTCGTCATCGCCGCCTTCGGGCTCTATTGGACGATCGAGCGGGTTTTCTTCGCGGCCTGAACCGGGTCGCCGGCGGCCAATCCATGCGGCAGCGCACAAAAACTCGGAAACAACGGTCTTATGGAAACTTCGCGTTGATCCGGCCCAAAGGGTTGCGCCCGCGGTGAAAGAGCACTTAGGTTGCCAATGAAACGCGCGGCGGCGCCGGGGGCGCTTTCGGAGCGTTTCTAAAAGTCAGTAGGGAGAGAAAAACGATGCGCACTTTGAAAATGGTTGTGGCTGTGACTTTCCTCGCCGCCCGCTAGCCTGACCGCGACTTCGGTCGGCAGCTTCGGAACCGCCGAGGCCAAGTCGCACGTGACGAAGGGCAAACCCGGCAAGTGCGGCGTGATGAAGTTCTACAGCAAGAAGCAGCGCGGCTGCGTATCCAAGGGCTGAGCCCGATCATCGGTGTCGCCGCAAAGGCGGCGGAATGGGCCGGCACGACTGGCCCATTTTCTTTTCAGCAGGGGATTGCATTCAGGACGGCGAGGCGCGTGACGAGAATTTGGATACGATCCGCCAGAACGCAGGAATCTCCAGTCTGTCTCGATGGTCATGGTTGAACCGATCTCGAATCCAGCGGCGCAACGCTGGTTCGTCCAGTTTCCCTCCGCGTTAGGCCTGCTCGGCCTTGCCTGGTCGGAAGCCGGGCTGACACGCATGCAGTTGCCCGAAATCGACGACCAGGAAGGCCGGCGTCGGCTGCAGCGCGATGCCGAGGAAGCGCCTGAGGGCAGTGTGCCGCCGTTCGTTCGCACCGCAATGGATCTGCTTCGCGCCTATGCGGAGGGTGGGCGCACGCAGTTCGCCGATCTGCCGCTCGACCTCACGGACCGGGCGGATTTCGACCAGGCGGTCTATCGGCGCACCGTGTTGATCGGGTATGGCCGGACCGCCACCTACGGCGACATCGCGCACGACATCGCCGGCATCGGCGCAGCGCGGGCCGTGGGGCAGGCATTGGGAAGAAATCCGCTTGCGATCATCGTGCCGTGTCATCGCATTCTGGCATCGGGCGGCAAACCCAGCGGCTTTTCCGCCTTCGGTGGCCGCGTGACGAAAGCGCGCCTGCTGGAACTCGAGGGCATCGTGCTTCCTGGTTTCGAGCCGACGCTGCCGGGGTTGGATCTGCCGCAGCGATCCGAGCGGTCCTGATACGCCACGACGGTTGCGGACCCCGTCGGCTTGTCGCAAGTATTGTGCGCCCCAAACAGCAGCGCCTCTAGGTCGGGCCCGGCGCCAGGTCGCAGCCTCAGCTCCATGCATCCATCGGTTCACGCACGCCAGACTCCGAAGAAGCCCGCCATAGTGATGGCATCGACAGGAGCGGTGACGACCTATGGCGAACTCGATGCCAAATCCAATCGCGGCGCGCACTATCTGCGGCTTCTCGGCTTGCGTCGCGGCGACGTGATCGCGCTGATGATGGAGAACAGCCCGCGCTTTCTCGAAATCTGCTTCGCGGCGCAGCGATCGGGCCTGATCTTCACGGCGATGAGTTCCCGCCTGACGGCGGCGGAAGCCAAGTACATCGTCAACGATTGCGGCGCCAAAATCCTGATCGTGTCGGCGGCCCTGGCCGGCATCGCCGACGAACTTCTCGATGCAACGCCGGGCCTGATCCGCCGCTTCAGTGTCGACGGCGGATTGCCGGCCCACTACCGCTGGGAGCACGAGATCGCCCTGATGCCCCCGACGCCGATAGCGAACGAGAGTGCGGGGCAGGACATGCTGTATTCGTCGGGCACGACCGGCCGGCCGAAAGGTGTGCGCACGCAGCTCGTCGACGAGGCCCTCGACACGCCCAGCCGCCTGATGTCGTTCACGACTGCGCTGTACGGCTTCGGGCCGGAAATCACCTACCTGTCGCCGGCGCCGCTCTATCATGCCGCGCCGCTGCGCTTCTGCATGACGGCGCTTCGTCTCGGCGGCACCGTGATCGTTATGGAGGCTTTCGACGCCGAACGCGCTCTGGCGGCGATCGAGCGGTATCGCGTCACTCATAGCCAGTGGGTGCCGACGATGTTCGTCCGGATGCTGAAGTTGCCCGAGGAGGTACGCAAGCGCTACGACGTGTCTTCACTGAAGGTTGCGATCCATGCGGCCGCGCCCTGCCCCGTCAAGGTGAAGGAGGAAATGATCGCCTGGTGGGGCCCGGTTCTGCACGAGTACTACGGCGGCACCGAAGGCAGCGGCTTGACCGCCTGCAACTCGCAGGAATGGCTCGAACACAAGGGGACGGTCGGCAAGGCCGTGATGGGGTCGTTGCGCATTCTCGACGAGAAATTCAACGTGCTGCCGCCCGGCTCCCAGAACGTCGGCACCGTGTACTTCGCCGACGGTCCGCAATTCGCCTATCACAACGATCCGGAGAAGACGAAAGGCGCCTACAGCCCGCAAGGCTGGAGCACGCTCGGCGACATCGGTTACATGGACGCGGACGGCTACCTCTATCTCACCGATCGCAAGGCCCACATGATCATCTCGGGCGGCGTGAACATCTATCCGCAGGAAGTCGAAAACCTGCTGATCACCCATCCCAAGGTCGCGGAGGTTGCCGTCATCGGCGTTCCCCACGATGAGATGGGCGAGGAGGTGAAGGCGATCGTGCAGCCGGTGGACATGGCAGAAGCGGGGCCCGAACTGGCCGCCGAATTGATGGCGTTCTGTCGCGCCGGGGTGAGCTCGGTGAAATGTCCGCGCTCGATCGATTTCGAGGCCGAGCTGCCGCGCCATCCGACCGGCAAACTCTACAAGCGGCTGTTGCGCGATCTCTACTGGAAGGACCGGACCGGCCGGCTCGTGTGAGTGGCGGACGGCCTCAACCCGGGCCGGTTGCGAAAAGACGCCGGGCGGGCGCGCGATTGAAGACGGAGAACCCGCCCTCGCTCTGCTCGAAGACATCGCGGCGCCAGGCGATGCGCACGATGGCGCCGCTTTCCGGCGCCGCCCGGTTCTCCAGCGTGAGGCTCGCGCCCGAGCGCTCGAGCAGCGTCTTGGCGATGAAGAAGCCCAGTCCCAGGCCGGACGGCGCGGCACGATCGCGCCCGCTGTGGAACCGCGCCCTCGTGGTGACGTAGGGCTCGCCGAGAGTGTCGATCAATTCGCTGGGGAACCCCGGCCCGTCGTCCATGATGGTGATGACGAGTTGATCAGCCGACCAGCGTGCGTCGATGTGCACGCTCTGGCGGGCGAATTCCACGGCATTCTCGACGAGATTTCCGACCCCGTAGATGAGGCCCGGACGGCGCTCGCCGAACGGCTCGACCGCACCCGCTTCTCCTGCATCCGTCTCGGGCCGGATATCCACCCGGACCTCGGTGCGCCCGGCGCGGTATGGGGCGATGGCTTCCTCGATGATCTGGGTGACGGACAGGCGAGCGTGCAGCGGGTCGCGCTCTGACGGGCTACGGGTCAGCTTCTGGAGGATGTCCCGGCACCGTAACGCCTGGCTCTGCAGCAATGACAGGTCCTCGGCCATCGGCGAGCCCGGCTGGACGTCGCGCCCGAGCTCCTTGGCGATGAGCGTGATCGTGCCGAGCGGTGTTCCCAGCTCGTGCGCCGCCGCTGCGGCCAGTCCGTCGAGCGCATGGAGACGCTGCTCCCGCGCCAGGATCTGCTCCGTCGCCGCGAGCGCCGCCGTCATCAGCCGCGCTTCCTTCGACAGGCGCCAGACGTAGAGTGCCTGGAAAACCAGACCGGACAGGACTGCCGCCAGGATGCCCAGTGTGTAGAGGGGCGGCAAGTCGAACTGCTGATGGGGGAACCAGGGCAGCGGCAGATGGAATTGCGACAGAAAAACCGTGGCGACGGCGCCGAGGATACCGAGCGCGATCGTATGGAGCGGGGGAAGTGTCGCAGCCGAGACCATCACGGGAGCGACGATGAGGGCGATAAACGGGTTGAGAATACCGCCCGTCAGGTAGAGCAGCGCCGAGAGCTGGATCAGGTCGTACATCAGCAGGCCGGTGGCCAGCGGCGCGGACAGGCGATGGCGCGCGGGAAACTTGATACGCAGGAAGACGTTGATCCAGGCCGACAATGCGATCAGCGCGATGCACCATCCCAGAGGAAGATCGAAGCCGAGCCCGATGCCGACGATGATCACCGCGACGAGCTGCCCGAGCACCGCGAACCAGCGCAGGCGCACCGAGGTCTGCAGTCGCAGCCGGCTATCACCCGGCAAGATCGGTTCCTGTGCGAACGTGGCCATGGCGCCAATATCCCGTGCGAGCTTCACGGTCATTCGGGCTCGCGCCGACGGTTTTTAGGTCACGGCGTGCGAAATTGAAATCAAGCCTTGTGCCCGAACCGCGCATCAGGGACGGCCACCAGCACGCTGGCGTCGTCGTGAACCTTCACCCGCGGCCAACGCGATCTGTCTCTGTCGCCGATTTCCGCCGCGCGCAGATCCCGCAGCAGGTCGTCCACCCGCCCGTCCGACAATCCTTCGAGCAGCGTGTGTGGCGTCGTCATCTCGAAGGGATCGACCAGCCGCCAGAAGCCGTCGGTCAGCAAAGCGATACTCACATCCGGCCCGCAATCGGCTTGAAAACGCAGGATCTGATCGCGCCACGGCAGCGCCGGAGAAACCACTGCGAACCCCTCGGACCGGTTGATGAAAGAGCGGTTCTTGAGGATTTCGGCGGCAACGATGGGCTCGACATGTATGCCCGACTGGGAACTGCGCGCGGCCGCGGCGATGGTGCGGGCCTCGAATGGCTCGACCCGAGTATCGGTCCAGATGCGCGTCTGCGAACCGTCTCCGACCAGGATCACGACGTCGCCGACGACGGCGGCTTCGACCCGCCAGCGGCCGCACGCACCGGGGGAAAGATGAACGAGACCGAGGCAGCACGTCGGCCCGCCCGCAGGATCGTCGGTGGCCGGCGCACCCCAGGCGATCGGCAGGTCGGCCGAAAGGCCGTCCAAGACCTGATCGATCATCGCATCGCGATGCGCGGCGGAGCGATGCAACTGAGCGCAAGCGGTCTCTACCAGCCATGCTGCGTCGCTGCCGTGCGCGGCGAATCGCGGCGCTCCCGGTGAGCGCGCGCCGTCGAGAATCCAGGCGAACCGGCCAAGCCCGCCGGCGCGATCCTCGCAGATCTCTCCGCCGCGATCGACGACCCGGTGCAGGATTTGCCACGCCATAGTCAGGTCTCCGTGCTCGAGCGGCCGTGGAGGGTCGCAGCGGCCCCAGGGAGCCGCAAGTCTGCGCGAACGTCCATCCCCTGTGGGCCTGCCTTGCACAATAGTGCGAAGGGGCTTGATCTCGCCGCACAGGCAGTGGAGAAGCACGAGCCATGAGAGTGATCCTCGCCCTCCTTGCGAGCGTTTTCGGCTTCGCCACCCGTTTCGCGCTCTTCCTCGCGATCGCCGTGGTCGGCGGCCTCGGGTCGGCGTGGGTTTTCATGCACTCCGGCTCGCGGGTCTCGACGATCCGCAGCGGTCCTTGGGTGGCTTGGCCGATGTCGGGCCGCCTCGACGCGGACCCCTACACCCGCGCGCACACCGTCCGTCTCGGCCTGCTTCCGCTCAATTCCAGTCTGGCGCTGACCTATCATGCGCGTTCCGACGAGACGGGCCGGCGTCTTCATTCGAGCTGTGAATATAGGCTGGAGGCCGACGGGCTCGACGCCGGCTGGTGGAGCATAACGGTCTTCGACGACGACGGCCGGCTGATCCGCAATGCCGCGTCCCGCCATACTTACAATTCCGCGACAGTGGCGCGGGACATCGATGGCGGCTTCACCATTTCGCTCGCCCGCGACGCTCGCCCGAACAACTGGCTCCCGACCGGCGGCGCCGGTAATCTCACGGTGGCGCTGTTCATCCAGGATCCGAAGTGGTCCCAGCAGGTCGTCGATGATCCCGGCAAGGAGCGCCCTTTGCCGGCGATCAAGCGGGTCGCCTGTCGCTGAGCCCACTTGTCCATCCGGCGCCGGGACCGACGGTCACGCCCGGTTGGCCGCGACCCGCCGCTCGATTGCATCCCACAGCAGCGCGGCGATGTCCGCTCCGCCGAAGGCCTTCACCTGACGTATGCCGGTCGGCGAGGTGACGTTGATCTCCGTGAGATACGGTCCGATCACGTCGATACCGGTGAACACGAGGCCGCGGCGCTTGAGCTCCGGTCCCAGGCGCGCGCAGATCTCCTTGTCGCGCGCCGTCAACTCGGTCGGCTTCGGGGTGCCTCCAACGTGCATGTTCGAACGGGTTTCGCCGTCCGCAGGCACGCGATTGATCGCCCCCGCGACCTCCCCGTCGACGAGAATGATCCGCTTGTCGCCGCCGCGCACTTCGGGCCGGTATTGCTGAATCATGACCGGCTCACGGTTGATGGCGTGGAACGTCTCGATCAGGGAGCCTAGATTGGTGTCGCCGGGCTGGATGCGGAACACTCCGGCGCCCCCGTTGCCGTAGAGCGGTTTGACGATGATGTCTTTGTGCCGCTCGCGGAAAGCGCGGATCTCCTCGGCGTCACGCGTCACCAGGGTCGGCGGCATCAGGTCCTGGAAATCGAGGACCCAGATCTTCTCGGGCGCGTTTCGAACCTCGCGCGGGTCGTTGACCACCAGCGTCTTGGGGTGAATGCGCTCCAGGAGGTGCGTGTTCGTGATGTAGCTCATGTCGAACGGCGGATCCTGGCGCAGCAGCACCACATCGTAGGTGGCCAGATCCACCCGCTTCGCGGCTCCCACCGTGACATGGTTGCCGATCTCGTCGCGCACGCTCACGTCCGCGCCGCGTGCCACGAGCGCGGCGCCGTCGAGGGCGAGCCGGTCGGGCGTGTAATAGAACAACGAGTGGCCCCGCGCCTGGGCCTCGAGCATCATGGCGAATGTGGAATCGCCGCGGATGTCGATCCGCTCGATCGGGTCCATCTGCACGGCAATCTTCAGCGGCATCGGTGCCTCCTGCGCGATCATTTCGACCTTGGTGTGCGCCACATGCGGCGGCATCTGTCAACGGTCGGCCCTGGCGTCGGTGCCGATCGGCTGCAGTGCATCGCGCAGATACACCGGCAAGCGCCATGGCACGATCAGCACGGCGTCGAACCCCATATCGTGCTCGAGGTAGCGCCGGTTACGGGCGACCCAGGCCTCCGCGGCGGACGCGATGCGTCTATGATTTGCCGCTTCCAGGGCGGTCAGCGCGTCTTCCCGGGTCGCGCGGTACTTGACTTCGACGAAGGCGAGCCTGCGTCCGCGCACGGCGATGAGGTCGATTTCTCCCAGAGCCGACTTGGCGCGCCGGGCCAGGATGCGGTAGCCGCGCACGACGAGACATGCGGCCGCGACCAACTCGGCGAACAGTCCGAGCCTGAAGCTGCGCAACCTGCGCGGATCGGCCGGACCCCGCCTCATTCCGCCCCGCCTTCCCTTCGCAGCGCCAGCGCCCGGGCGTAGACCATGCTGCGGGGTGCTCCGCAGGTCCCCGCGACGGCGTCGACTGCGTCCCGCACGCGCATGACTTTCAAAGCCTCGGCCAGCCTGGCGTCGATCTCGCTTTCGCTCGACGCCCCGGCGGCGGGCGGCGCGAAAAGAATGACGATTTCTCCGCGCGGCGGGGTGCGCTCGAACTCGTCTGCAAGATGGGCGGGAGCGCCGCGCCGCACTTCCTCATGGAGCTTCGTGATCTCACGTGCCACTGCGGTCTCGCGCTCGCCGAAGACGGCGGCCGCACTGCGCAGTGTTTCGACGAGACGTCCGGGAGCTTCGAAGAAGACCAGGGTCGCCCGCAGGCTGGAGAGTTCGCGCAGGCGCTCCTCCCGCGCGGCGGCGCGGGGCGGCAGGAAGCCGCCGAACACGATGGTGTCGGTGGGAATTCCGCAAATGCCGAGAGCGGCGGTGAGCGCACTGGGACCCGGAACGGCATACACGCCATGTCCGGCCGCGGTTGCCTCTCGGACGAGCTTGAAACCCGGGTCGGACACCAACGGGGTTCCAGCGTCGCTGATCAGCGCGATGCGGGCGCCGGCTTGCAGCTCCGCCAGGATACGTGGCCGGGCGGCTTCGGCATTGTGCTCGTGATAGGAGCGCAGTGGCGTGGCGATGCCGAAATGCTGTAGCAGGACACGGCTGTGGCGGGTGTCTTCGCAGTAGATCGCATCGCACGACGCCAGGATCGCTATCGCGCGCAGCGTGATGTCGCCGAGATTGCCGATCGGCGTGGCGACGACATAGAGCCCCGGCCCGACCTCCTCGTGGAGGAGTCGATCCGCTTGCGTCGCGATCGATTTGGCGACCCGCTCCCGCGCGTGGCCGTGCCCGGCGTTCTCCCCGCTCACGGAAGCCTCGCGCCGATGCTTGCGTCGATATGAAACACTCTTGCCGTCTCGCAGGTTACACGGTTCGGAAAAGACGATGGTACAGCCGTATTTTTCTGGTCTAGTCCAAGTTCGCAGTCTAACACGTTCACCGATCGGCAGCTCGCCCGGTGTTTGCGCCCAGCGAGGATGGAGACTAGGCCTGCGCCCATGGCTATGACTCGTTCGACACAGGCGAGACCGTCGTCGCAGTGGCGTTCCGGCGCCAGCATCGGCGTGCTCGCGACTGTGCTGTTCCTGGCGGGGTGCGCCGGACAGGCGCCGCAGCTCGGCTCGCCGCAGACGGCCGCCTTGCCAGCCCCGCGTGAAGCGGGGGCGCCGGCGGAAGCGGCACCCAAGCCCGAACGCCGCGCCTCGACCAAGGTTGCCCTCTTGCTCCCGCTGACCGGGCCCGGGCAGTCCGCGCTGATCGCCGACGCCTTGAAGAAGGCCGCGGAGCTGTCGATTTCCGACAACAACGCGCAACACATCCAACTCATGGTCCGTGACGACAAGGGCACACCCGAAGGTGCGCAGGCGGCGGCTGCCGACGTCGTCCAAGGCGGAGCCGAAATCATCCTCGGGCCGTTGTTCGCGCGCTCGGTCACGACCGCGACGCCGGCGGCCCGAGCCGCCAACATTCCGGTGGTGGCATTCTCGAACGACCGGCAGGTCGCCGGTGGCGGCGTGCATCTGTTGAGTTTCCTCGCCTCGCCCGAAGTGCATAGGGTGGTCGGCTATGCCGCCCAGCAAGGCCGCAAGCGCTGGGCCGCTCTGATCCCGGAGGATGGCTACGGCAAGATCGTCGACGTGGCGTTCCGCGAGGCCGCGCAGCGGTCGGGCGCGCGAATCGTCGCCTCCGAGACCTATCAGCCGGAAGCCAATCGAATGCTCGATGCGGTCAAGCGGCTGCGCGATGCCGTGCGGGCGCTCGAGGAGCACGGCGACCCGGTCGATGCGCTGTTCCTGCCGGCCGGCGAAGACGCGCTCGCCGCGCTGATGCCGCAGTTGCGGCAGGCCGGCTTCGATTTCTCCAGGACCAAGATCATCGGGACAGGTGCGCTCGATTTCCCCAACGCCGGGCGCGACCAGGCGCTCGTGGGAGCTTGGTTCGCCGCGCCCGATCCGCGCGGCTGGAAAGAATTTTCCGAGCGCTTCGGCAAGACGTACGGCAGCGCGCCGCCTCGGATAGCCACGCTGGCCTACGACGCCGTCACGATGACGGCAGCGCTCTCGTCGGCACCTCAGGGCGCACGTTACATTCCGGCGCAGCTGACGCGTTCGACCGGATTTGCCGGCATCGACGGTCAATTCCGGCTGACCTCGGAGGGCACGGTCGAGAGGCCGCTGGCCGTCCTCGAGGTGCAGGCATTCGGGGCCACCGTGATCGATCAGGCGATCCCGTTCGCCGGTGCCTCGCCGCTCAATGCAGGTTTGGCGGTACGCAACCCGCCACTCAACTGACAGGGCGCAGGGCCGCAGCCAGTTCCGCCACTACGCGGTTCGTGACCAGCCGCCCCTCCCGCGTGATCCGCAGCCGCCCCGGTGACGTCAGCTCGACGAGGGCGAGGTTTTCCAGCCCTGCGATGGTGGCGCGATCGATCGTGAGGCCGCCGAGCGCCTCCAGGCGACGAAGTTCGAAGCCTTCCTCGAGCCTCAGCCCCATCAACAGCGCTTCTTCGGCCTGTTCCTGCAGGCTCAATGCATGGCGTTCGGCTATGCCGTGACCTTCGCGTTTCACCTGCTGTAGCCAGGCTTCGGGTGCCCGCGTGATCACCGTGGCCGTGCGTGTTTCCCCGATGCGCACGCGGCCGTGCGCGCCCGGACCGGCCCCGACATAGGTGCCGTAGCGCCAGTACAATTGATTGTGCCGGCATTCCTGTCCCGGCACGGCGTGATTGGATACTTCGTACTGTGGAAGTCCGGCCTTCTCGCACAGTTCTTGTGTCGCCTCATAGAGGTCCCGCGCCAAGTCGTCGCCTGGAATGACGAGCTTTCCCGCGGCGTGCAGGGCGGCATAGGCGGTCTCGGGCTCGATCGTGAGCTGATAGAGAGAGAGGTGGCGCGGTTCGATAGCCAAGGCCTCGCGCAACTCGCGCTGCCAAGCTTCGACGGTCTGTCGTGGCCGGGCATAGATCAGGTCGAACGACCATCTGTCGAAGGTCGTCGCGGCGATGCGCAGGGCGTCGAGCGCTTCTCGCGCGCTGTGGATACGCCCGAGCCGGCGCAGTTCCTCGTCGCGCAGCGATTGTACGCCGACCGAAACCCGGTTGACGCCGGCGGCACGAAAATCGCGAAAGCGGCCCGCCTCGACGCTGCCGGGGTTGGCCTCCAGCGTCACCTCGCAACTGTCGTCGATCTGCCAATGACGCGCGATCTCCTCGAGCAGGGACGCGACCGTCGCTGGCTGCATCAGGGACGGGGTGCCGCCACCGAAGAAGATGCTGCCGACCGGCGCGCGATCGACCCGTTGTGCGAAATAGGCCAGCTCGCGCCGGTAGCCCGCGAGGTAGGCCGCCTCGTCCCACCCGCCGTGACGGACGTGACTGTTGAAGTCGCAGTAGGGGCATTTCTGGGCGCAGAACGGCCAATGCAGATAGATGCCGAAGGCCTCGTGCCCAGTTCGATCAGTCGCGTCCAAGGCACGCCTCGACGAATTGGGCGAAGGCGATGGCGCGGTGGGACGAAGCATGTTTCATGGCCGGGTCGATCTCGCCATAGGTGCGGTCGGCACCGTTGGGAACGAACATCGGATCGTAGCCGAAACCGCGGTCGCCTCGCGGAGGCCAAACCAAGGTTCCATGGACCCGCCCCTCGAAAACGCTGGCGGTTCCATCGGGCCAGGCAAGACACAGTGCGCACGTGAAGTTCGCGGACGGCGGACCCTGATCCCAGACGCCTTTTTCGCGCAGTTCGGCGGCAACCCGCGCCATCGCAGCGGAGAAATCCTTGCCGGGGCCGGCCCAGCGGGCGGAATAGATGCCAGGCGCACCGTCGAGGGCCGCGACTTCAAGACCCGAGTCGTCGGCGAGCGCCGGCAGATCGGCGAGCCGCGCCGCATGCAGCGCCTTGAGGCGGGCGTTGCCGGCGAACGTCGGCTCCGTCTCCTCCGGCTCCGGAATGCCGAGCGATCCGGCCGAAATGGCGTCGAGCCCGTACGGACGCACAAGATCGGCGATCTCGCGCAGCTTGCCAGGATTGTGGCTCGCCACGACCAGCCGCATGCCGCGCTCGAGCAGACGAGGTTTCATGTAAGCCCCCAGATACGCGGTTCCGCGAACTCCAGGCAGTTGCCGGCCGGGTCGCGGAAGTAGATCGACCGGCCGCCACCCGGCCATGCGAAGTCGGCCTCGATGGCTATTCCTTTTCGGATCAGCGACTGCCTGCGCCGCTCGATCTCTGCCTCGTCCGCCCCGAAGCAGACATGCCCCGGTCCGGTAGCGCCATGCGGTGGAATGGGCAAGCCGTCCCCTGAGGGCGGCACTAGCGTCGTACTCGGCTTGAAGATCAACAGGACCTGGCCGCCGACGCGGAAGAAGAGCTGACGATCCGCGCGTTTGGCGAAAGGTACGAGCCCGAGCGCGTCGCGGTAGAAGGTTTCCGCCGCCTCGAGATCCTCGGCATAGAGCACGGTTTCGAGGATCCGTTCTGGAGGTGTCTCCGGCATCGGTCAGGTCCCTAGGGTCGCTGCGAGGGGCGCGCGGCCGGGCGTTCAGCCCGAAGCCCCGCGAGGCCAGGCCGCGAACAGAGCTTCGAACGCGATCTGCCGTGCCTCACGCTCCAGGCCCACGCGGCGCAAGGCTCTCAGGCTGTCGCCCAAGGCGATGAGGTGGGCCGCGTCCGGCCCGCCGGCGCCGATCGTGCGCTGGACCAGCAGAATGGTCCGTGCCAGTTCGCCCTTCCGCGCGGCGTCCTGGAGCCGAGGCAGTATTCCGGTTTCCGGGAGATGACCTGTGGCGGGCTGGGGCGTCCGGCTGGCGACTTCCCACAGCGGGATGGGGACTTGGACGTCGAGAGCATCGAGCGCAACCGCGAGCCGATGCAGAAGCTCGGCCGGCATACGGTTGCGGCGCGCCATTTCCTCGACGTGCGCCAGGCTGGCCTCGATCCGCCGCCCCGTGGACGGGTCGAGAAGGTCCGCGAGCGCGGTCCAATGACTGAGCTGGGGGCTGCGCTCGGCGAGCAGCCTCACCCGCGGGACATCGCCGCCGGCGAGTGCGAGTTCGATCGCCGTTTCGGCCAGAGGTCCGAGGTCCGAGGAGGCTTGGACCTCGTCCAGCGCTCCCGCTACGGCGCGGGCGGCGTGCAGATAGAGCCCGGATTTGCGGGCGTCTTCGAGCAGGGCTCGGATGTTCTGGGCCCGGCGGACCGGTGTCTGCTCGAGTCCGATGGCGCGCAGCAGGCCGATGCGCCGGAACAGCGGATCGTTCGGCGCGGCAGCTGTCAGGCTGCGGCCGAGGTCGGCCCAAGTCTTCGGCGCAACGGCATTGAGCGCCACGGCACGTTCGAGCGCGGCGATCCGCAGGCGCTGGTCCTTGGTCGCCGGACCGGCCATGGTGGCGAGCAGCGCGGGCTCTGCGCGGTCCAGGATCATCACGGGGTCGGGCGGTCCGAGCGCTTCGATCAGCCGGTAGTCCAGCACGGTGATCCTTTTGGGCGGGGCGAGCCGCTGCAGTGCGGACTTTCCTCCCGCTGCGTGCGCTTCCAGCAGTGCCACCGAGAATGTTGGCGCGTCTTCCTCGCGGGCGAGGTTCGCCGCTAATCCGCCAGCGGCCGGATCACTGCCGGCAATGGCGCAATAGCCGGCAAGGACAGCCATCTCGGCACGAAGCAGTTTCGGCAGATCCTTACCGCCGACACGATTGCCGCCTGGCTCGGCGCAAGCCCGTTGTGGCTCGCCGGAGGCCAGAGCGACCCGCAGCCCCAATGCGCCTGCCACGGGATCGCTCTCGCCGGCGACCTCCAGCCGCCCGGGCACCTCGCCGATCAGACCGGAGCGCCACAGCGCTTCGGCCTGGATGGCTGCGATCCGTCCACGGGGCCGGCCGTCGGCCATCAGCCGCATCCACAAGGCGTGAAGCGCCGGAGACCGCGGCGGTACGTCGAGCGGGACGAGCAGTTCTTCGAGCGCAGCTTCGTCAATTCCCGTCCACAGATCAGCGCCCCCGGTGTCCGCGGGTGCACTGCGCCCGGAAGGCGGCGCAGCCGACCGCGATCCAGGAGGAGTGGCGGCGGTGTCCGATCCTGCCGGCGGGGGAAGCGGAGTGAGATCGACGCGCTCCACGGTGCCTGTGCCGGGCATCGGCCCTGTCGCGGCAGCCGGTGCGGCCGTGTCGTGCCGTCGGGCCGGGTCCGCTTCCGGATTGGTCGGCTGGAGGGCTGGCAAACGGCCGTCCATCGGGGCCAGCGGTGGCGGCAACACCTCCGCGGGCGGGCGTTCCCGTCGCGGACGCGCATCCGACTTTTCGAAAGGGTTCCAGCCGCTGTCCGTCTGGGCGAGGGCGCACGGTACGGCGAAGTGTCCCGCGGGGAGCGCGACGGCCAGGATCAAGACCGCACGGCTGGCGGCCGAGCGCAGGCGAGTGAAACGGCGAACTGTCATGGTCGCGGCGCCCAAGAGGATTTAGCCAGTGGAGCGTCTACTTTCGCACCTTCACACCGGGCACCACCGACGCGGTCTCTCTCGGCACCGGCTCGAAATAGATCGACATGGCGTAAAGACCGCCCACGACGATCCCGCCGATCAGACCTACCACGCTGAAAAACTTGAAGAGTGTCGGCATGTGGCGGAGCTGCTCCCGAAAAGCTATGGTCTACGCGCACCTGGGCACCATTATGGCCCGGCCCGGGGGCAGGACCAATGCAACTCTGCGATCAGACGCTGGTCTGGGATCGCGAGTCTCATAAGTTCTTGACTTGAAATGATTTTTGCGCTCTCTGGTGAAAGGGCGCGATGGCCGGTGACGAGTTGAGCCGCCAGCCGGACCAGCCGGCGGCGCGCGAGCGAAGGGTAGATGATTCGGATCGGTCCGCAGCAGCGTCCAGCACAACCGCACACGGACCTTGCCGCAAAAGTGCGCGAAGCGCTGGGCCGGCGATCGATCGTGCTGGTCGGCCTGATGGGGTGTGGCAAGTCCTCGGTCGGGCGGCGCTTGGCGCTGCGGCTCGGGCTTCCGTTCGTCGACGCCGACGACGAGATCGAGCGCGCGGCCGGCAAGTCGATCAGTGAGATCTTCGAGGATCACGGCGAGCCCTATTTCCGCGACGGTGAGCGCCGGGTGATCGCGCGCTTGTTGGGACAGGGACCTCAGGTGCTCGCCACCGGCGGCGGCGCCTTCATGAACAAGGAAACCCAGGCAGGCATCCGCGCCGAAGGTGTGTCGGTCTGGCTGAAGGCGGACCTGCAGCTCTTGATGCGCCGGGTGGCCAAGCGATCCAATCGCCCGCTGCTGCGCGATCCCGACCCCGAAGGTGTCATGCGGCGACTGATGGAGAGCCGATATCCGGTCTATGCCTCGGCCGATGTCACCGTGGTGAGCCGCGAGGTCGCCCACGACGCCATGGCCGACGACATCGTGGCGGCGCTTGCCGCTCGACTGATCGCGGCGGGCCCGCCGGAAAACCGTGACGTCAGCCCCGCGGCGGAACAGCAGACATGAACGCAGAATCCATCGTGCCAGGAGCGGGACCCGTCGCCGTCCCGGTTGCGCTCGGTTCACGAAGCTACGAGGTGCTCATTGGTCCGGGCTTGATCGGCGATGCCGGTCGCCTCATCGGCGAGCGCCTCGGCGCCGTCCGCACCGCGGTCGTGACCGATTCCAACGTCGCAGCGCACCACCTCGACGCGCTCGAGGCGGCACTCGGCCAGTCTCGGGCCGTGACCGTGGTCCTGCAGCCGGGCGAAGCCACCAAGTGCTTTGTCGAGTTGGCCCGTCTCACCGAGAAACTTCTGTCGGCCGGCATCGAGCGCCGCGACGCCGTGGTGGCTCTCGGCGGAGGCGTGATCGGGGATCTCACAGGTTTTGCGGCCAGCATCCTCAGGCGGGGCGTGCGCTTCGTGCAGATCCCGACGTCGTTGCTCGCCCAGGTGGATTCCTCGGTCGGCGGAAAGACGGGCATCAACACGCCACAGGGAAAGAACCTGGTCGGCGCGTTCCACCAACCCGCACTGGTCCTGGCGGACACCTCGGTTCTGACCAGCCTTCCCCGGCGCGAATTGCTCGCCGGCTACGCGGAGGTCGTGAAGTACGGCCTGCTCGGCGACGCGAGCTTCTTCGATCTGCTGGAGCGCCATGCGGTCCGCCTGCTCGGGAACGATCCGGGGGCACTTGCGGGTGCCATCGAGACCAGCGTCCGCGCCAAGGCGGCGATCGTCGCCCGGGACGAAACAGAGACGGGCGATCGGATGCTGCTCAATCTGGGGCACACGTTCGGCCACGCCCTCGAGGCCTGGGCCGGCTTCTCGACGCGGCTTCTGCACGGGGAGGCCGTCGCGATCGGCATGGCGCAAGCCTTCCGCTATTCCGCGTCCCGAGGACTGGTCGCACCGGCGCAGGCCGAGCGCGTCGAACGTCACCTCAGAGCGGTGGGGCTCCCGACCCGCGTCGCCGATATTCCTGGACCCGGAGCGCCGACCGTCGATGAACTGTTCGCTCTCATGGCCCAGGACAAGAAGGTATCGCGCGGGCGCCTGACTTTCATCCTCGTGCGCGGCATCGGCGAGGCTTTCGTCACGCGCGACGTCGCCTCCAGCGACCTTCGTGCATTTCTCGCCGCGGAGATCGGCGGCTAACCAAGCAGCAGACAGATGTCACTCGAGATCGGACTGACGCTACTCGCCATCATAGTGCTCCTCGCGCTTTCGGCGTTTTTCAACGGTTCTGAGACGGCGCTGACCGCAGCGTCGAAGGCCCGCATGCATGCCCTGGAGGGCGAAGGCAATCGCCGCGCCGGGCTCGTCAATCGGATTCTCGCTTCACCCGAGAAGATGATCGGCTCCGTACTGCTCGGCAACACGCTGGTCGACGTGCTCGCCGCAGCGCTCGCGGCAAACCTCGCGACGGCGCTGGTCGGCGAGGTCGGCGTCATCTATGCGACGATGGTGATGACGATGCTGATCGTCATCTTCTCGGCTGTCCTGCCCAAGACCTACGCTCTGGCCGAGCCCGAAAAGGTGGCGTTGGGCGTCTCGCCATTCATGCGTGCGGTGATCTGGCTGCTGGCTCCGTTCAACATGGCGCTTCAGATCGTCGTGCGCGCACTTCTGCGCCTGACGCCGTCGCTCAAGGACGACAAAGCCAACATTCTGGCGGCCCGCGAGGAAATCCGCGGCACCATCGAGCTGCAGCAGAAGGAAGGGACCGTGCAGCGAGGCGACGCCGAGATGCTGGGCGGGGTTCTCGATCTGCACGAGCTCAGCGTCGCCGACATCATGGTCCATCGCACCAAGATGACGACGGTGAACATCCTGGATCCGGTGGCCGCAGTCGTCTCCCAGGTTCTGGAAAGCCAGTTCACGCGTGTCCCGTTATGGCGTGACACGCCGGAGAATATCGTCGGCATCTTGCATGCGAAGGACCTGCTGGCCGCGCTGGCGAAGAACGGTTTCGATGCTGCCGCCCTCGACATCGCCGCAATTGCCCAGCCGCCCTGGTTCGTGCCCGACACCACCGGCGTGAAAGAGCAACTCAACGCGTTCCTCAGGCGCAAGCTCCAGATGGCGCTCGTGGTCGACGAGTACGGCGAGGTGCAGGGGCTGATCACACTGGAAGACATCCTGGAGGAAATCGTCGGCCAGATCGCCGACGAGCACGACACCGCCGACACCATGATCCGGCCGCAGGTAGACGGTTCGGTGAACGTCGATGGCACCTGCACGATCCGCGACATCAACCGGCAGATGGGCTGGGAGCTGCCCGACGACGAAGCGACAACGGTCGCCGGACTCGTGATCCATGAAGCGCAGACCATTCCCGAGCCGGGCCAAGCCTTCACTTTTCACAATTACCGCTTCGAGATCTTGCGCAAGAGCCGCAATAAGCTCACCTCGCTGCGAATTCGCCCGCTCGACCCAGCGCTGCTGGCGACCCGGCGCAAGTCCGCGCGCACGACGGCTGCCCGACAGAAAGCTGCGGAAACCGACGCCATGGACGGGGGCTGAGCGGCGCTGGCCGCTCCCCGCTCTCGGTCATGGGCGTCCCCGGCAGGTTGCCGGGGTGCCGGGGTTCCAGTGCAACGCGCAATCCGAAATCCAGTGCGCCCGGGCCCATGCGCCCATGCATGGACGTCAGCCGGCCCCGGGCCGAAACGCGCTTGCGCGGACCGCATCCTCGCCACACAATCCGCTCGACATCGAACCTGGAGGTCGAGCCATGCGGGAACTCAATCGCCGCCGTCTGCTTACCGGATCAGCCGCCGCAATCGCCGGCATGTCGCTAGCCGACGTCACGCTGGCGCAGGGCGCCCGTAAGGTACTCATCATAGCTTCCGGCCAGGACATTCCCAATTTCGATCCGCACGTCGCGACCGGGTATTCACCGGCATGGCTGCTGCGCAACGTCTACGACAGTCTGGTCCGCATCGAAGGTAATCCCCCCAAGCCGGTGCCCGCACTCGCCGCCTCCTGGACCATATCCGCGGACGGCATGGAGTACACCTTCAAGCTTGATCCCAAAGCCAAGTTCCACGACGGCTCTCCGGTTACGGCTGCGGCCGTGAAGTACTCGTTCGATCGCATCGCGCGATTGAAGCGCGGCAACGGTTGGATGGTGAACTCGGTGCTCGGGCCCGACAGCGTCCGCGTCGTGGACGATGCAACGGTGAGCTTCAAGCTGACGAAGCCTTTCGTGGCGTTCCTTCAGGTTCTTCCCTGGCAGTGGATCGTCAACCCGGCCCAGGTGGAAGCCAACAAGGGAAGCGACGACGGCCAGGCCTGGCTGCAGAAGAACCTCGCCGCCTCCGGACCGTTCCGCGTGAAGCGTGCGGAGCCCGGAAACCTTTACGAGCTGGAGCGGGTGGCGGGAAGTTGGCACCCGGCCGGCGGCAACCTCTCCGGCGCGATCTGGCAGATCGTGCGCGAGACCGTGAAACAGCGCAACATGGTGCAGGCCGGGCAGGCGCACATCGCCGCCGACCTCACGTCGGAGGACATGGACGCGTTGAAGGACAAGCCCGGTGTGAGCCTCGTGATCGAGCCCGAGTTCCGCACGTTCTCGATCAAGATGAATACCGAGCACGGACCTCTGGCCGACGTGAACCTGCGTCGCGCACTCTCCTACGCCTTCAATTACGACGCCATGCTGGAGAGCGCCGGCTATGCTCAGCTCATGGTCGGGCCACTGCCGCACGGAATCTTCGGCCACGACCCCAATCTGCCCGTGCCGCGGATGGATCTGGCCAAGGCCAAGGAGCATCTCGCCAAGTCGAAGTCGCCGAACGGCGGCATCAAGCTGGAGATGGTGCACGTGACGGGGCTCGAGCAGCAGCGTCGATGGGCCCTCGTCATGCTGGACAGCTTGAAGAAGCTGAACATCGACCTCGACATCAAGCCGATGGTCTGGCCCGACATGGTGGCGCGGACCAAGAGCCCCCAGACCGCTCCCGACCTGTTCCCCGTCTATCAGACGGCCAACTACGGCGACACCGACAACATCGCCTTTGCCGCTTATCATTCGACCAACAACGGCAACTGGCAGAACATGGTCTACAAGAACCCGAAGGTCGACGACCTCATCAATCGTGGGCGGGCCGAGGTCGACGAAGTCAAGCGCGCAGCAATCTACAAGGAGTTCCAGCAGACCGTGATCGAAGACGCGCCGGACATCTTCGGCCTGCTCGAAAAGCGCAAGCTGGCCTTGCGCAGCGATGTGGAGAACTTCAGGTTCGTTCCAGTCGCGTCCAATGCGGTGGAGCTGCTGCCGCTGTCGCTCAAGTGAGGTCGCAAACGGCCGGGCTGTGAACGCAGCGACCGGTCTGCTAGGTTGATCCCGCCGCGCGGCGCTTGCTGTCGCGGCGGCCTTCTCGGCCGGACCGAGACGAGCCTTGGAGCCTCCGACGAACCGCTGAAGGTTGAGCCATGGATCGACGCGAGTTCATACAGGCAGGGGTTGCGGGCGCAGCGCTGGCTGGCGTGGCGCCCGCCGCAGCCGAGGCGACGAATCACGTGGCGGCGCCGGCTACGCTTCCGACAACTCCGTCTTTACTGCGCGGCGCACGCGATGTCGTCCTGGCCTTGCCGCAGGCCTACGACGACGTTCGAACCGGTGCCGTGGCCCACGCTCTCGGAAAAGAGATCGAGGCCGCATTTCCAGGCCGCTGGCGCGTGGCGCTTCGCCGGATCGCAACAACAGGTCTCGAAGCGGTGACCGCGGGCGACGCCGACCTCTATCTGGCTTGCGAAACCCAGCACGCCACGTTTCATCCAGCGTTCGTCGCCTTTGCCGGATTGACGACCGGCGAGCATCTGTCCCCCTTCCTGCACACCGCGTGGCTGACCGTCGGTGGTGGGCAGGATCTGTGGGACGACCTCGCGGCAGGGTTCGGCGTCAAGGCGTTCCAGATCGGGCACAGCGGCGTCAGCTCGGGTCTCGCTATGCGGGATCTCGCGATCGCGCAGAGGGTTGATTTTGCCGAACTGACGATCGCCAGCCGTGGGCTCGGACTCCACATCGTCGCGGCCTTGGGCGGCCGGCCGCTCCAGCTCAACGACGTCGAGCTCCCGGCGGCCTTCTCGCAGCGCGCCATCGATGCGGCCGAGCCGTTCCTGGACGCCCCGATTCTTCCGGCCGGCGGTTGGATGTCTCCTGGGTTTCACGCAGGCGGGATGGCCTTGTCCCTCGGCCTGCGGGCGAGTTACTGGTCGAGCCTCGGTCGCGATGAGCAGACCATGCTCTCCGGGATCGCGGCGACGCAGACCGCGCAAGCGCTCTCGGAAGGTGCCGTGCGCGCGGCCGTCGAGCGTGCCGCCCGCGGGACCGGCGGTTCTCAATCTGAGCGGCGGCCCGCGGCCCGTCTGGAGGACGCGATGCGTGGGGCATCGGCCGACGCCGTCTCCAGCCTCGCCGGCCACGATGCCACGGCTCGACGCATCGTCGATTCCTATCGGGCGTTCCGCCGGCTCGTGACGGACGCCGCCGAACCTCAGGCGGAGACCTGAGCCGCGGAACTTGGGCCCGATGCGGTGTGGAGTATGTTGCACCGCAGCTTGAAATCGCCTGTGTCGCGAACACATTTCTCCCATGCCGCAAGTTCGATCGAACGATGCGGCGCTTGCCCGATGGGCGCGATTATGACAGCAATGCTGTCGTAATTTCATCATGCCCGTGGGTGCCGCCGTTGCGGTGCCCGGGTCGAGCTACCGAGGCTTCGCATGCCGAAATCCACGGTCACACTCGAGGACAAGTTCGACCTTGCGGTCTCCCATCAACTGCTCAACGGCTCCCAGGCCATCGCGCGCCTGCTGCTGATGCAGAAGGCGCTCGACCGGCGCGCCGGGCTCAACACGGGTGGCTACGTCTCAGGCTATCGCGGTTCGCCGATCGCCGGCCTCGAAGGCACGCTGCAGCGCCTCAAGCCTCTGCTGCAGAAGAACGACATCGTCTTCCACCCCGGCCTGAACGAGGACCTCGCCGCCACCGCGTTGTGGGGGACGCAGCAGGCCGAGCTGTTCGGCGAGGGCCGCTACGACGGCGTCTTCGGCGTCTGGTACGGCAAGGGTCCCGGGGTCGACCGTACCGGCGACGTCTTCCGCCACGCCAACCATGCCGGCACTTCGAAGAATGGCGGCGTGATCGCGCTCATGGGCGACGACCACACGTGCGAGAGTTCGACCTCGGCGCATCAGTCCGAGTTCGCGATGGTGGATTACATGATCCCCATCTTCAACCCCAGCGGGGTTCAGGAACTGCTCGATCACGGTCTGCACGCCTTCGCGCTGTCGCGGTTCGCAGGCGTCTGGGTCGGCCTCAAGTGCGTGAAGGACAACATCGAGAGCACGGCCACCGTCGACGGCCGGCTCGATCGGGTGAAGCCAGTGATCCCGACGGATTTCGTGATGCCGCCGGGAGGGCTCAATATCCGCAGGGGCGATCAGGCGCTCGACAAGGAAGCACGCCTGCACGACTACAAGCGCGACGCGATCCTGGCCTACAACCGCGCGAACAAGCTCGACCGCATGATCTGCTCGGGTGGCGCCAATCCCAAGATCGGCATCATCACCACGGGCAAGAGTTACCTCGACGTCCGCCAGGCGATGGAGGAACTCGGTATCGACGAGGTGCGCGCCAACCAGATCGGCCTGCGGCTGTACAAGGTGGCGATGCCCTACCCGATGGAGACGCAGGGACTGGAGCGCTTCGCCGAAGGCCTCGACCTCATTATGGTGGTCGAGGAGAAGCGCTCTCTGCTCGAGGTCCAGGTCAAGGAAGAGCTTTACAACACGCCTTACCGGGCGATGGTGATCGGAAAGAAGGACGAGCACGGCAACTGGCTCTTTCCGGCGAAGGGCGCCCTGGACCCCACCGACATCGCGATCGGCCTTGCCGAGCGACTGATCCGGTACGGTGCCGGCGAGGACATCAAGAGCCGGGCGGCTGCGTTGCGCGCCCTGAAAGGTAACCGCCCGAAGGATCCCGAGGCGGCCACGCGCCTCCCCTATTTCTGTCCGGGCTGCCCGCACAATTCCTCCACGAAGGTGCCCGAAGGCTCGCACGCTTACGCCGGGATCGGCTGCCACTACATGGCCCAGTGGATGAACCGCTCCACCGAAGGCTTCACCCAGATGGGCGGCGAAGGCGCCAACTGGATCGGCGAGGCCCATTTCTCGAAGCGCAAGCACGTCTTTCAGAACCTCGGCGACGGAACCTATATCCACTCCGGCAGTCTCGCGATCCGGGCAGCCCACGCGGCCGGCGTGAACATCACTTTCAAGATCCTCTACAACGACGCGGTCGCCATGACCGGCGGCCAGTCGCTCGACGGCGGCATCACGGTCCCAATGATCGTCAACCAGGTCCTCGCCGAAGGCGCCAGGGAGGTGGTCGTCGTCACGGACGAGCCAGAAAAGTATCCCTTGGACAGTGGCATCCCGCGCGACGTCGAGATCAAGCATCGTCGCGACCTCGATGCGGTCCAAAGGCATCTGCGCGAGATCGAGGGCGTCACGGTTCTCGTCTACGACCAGACTTGCGCCGCCGAAAAGCGCCGCCGTCGCAAGCGCGGCATGTTCCCGGATCCTGACAAGCGCGCCTTCATCAATCCCGCCGTCTGCGAAGGGTGCGGCGACTGTTCGAAGAAATCGAACTGCGTCGCGGTATCCCCGCTCGAGACGGCGCTCGGCACCAAGCGGGAGATCGATCAATCCGCCTGCAACAAGGATTTCTCCTGCGTCGAGGGCTTCTGCCCCAGCTTCGTGACGGTGCATTCCCCGAAACTGCGCAAGTCGAAGTCGGGGGTGAGCCCTGACCCGGTGATGGCGGAGAAGCTTGCGAAGCTGCCGGCGCCGAGACTGCCGTCGCTCGAACGCCCGTTCACGATGCTTGTGACCGGCGTCGGCGGCACGGGCGTCGTCACGATCTCGGCGGTTCTGGCGCAGGCCGCCCACATCGAAGGCAAAGGCTTCGGCAGCATCGACATGACCGGCCTGGCGCAGAAGGGTGGCGCGGTCGCCTGCCACATGCGCATCGCGCAGTCGTCCGATCAGATCCACGCCATCCGCGCCGCGGTTTCGAGCGCGGACCTCGTCCTCGGCTGTGATCTGGTCGTGACCGCGTCCAACAAGGTGCTCGAGCTGATGAAGCCGGAGCACACCGCAGTGGTCTATTCCACGCACGAGCAGAACGTCGCGACGTTCACCCTCAATCCCAACTACCGGCTGCCCAGCCGCAAGCTGATCCAGTCGATCGAGGATCGTGTCGGCGCAGGCCCGATCGCCGCGGTCGATGCGCACTTCTATGCGGCGCGCCTGTTCGGAGACTCCATCGCCTCCAACATGTTCATGCTCGGGTACGCCTATCAGCTCGGGCATGTGCCGATCGGAGCAGAAGCGATCGAGGACGCGATCGAGCTCAATGGAGCGGCCGTGAACATGAGCCGCCAGGCCTTCCGCATGGGGCGCCTTGCGGTCAGCGATCGCGCTGCGCTCGACGGGCTTCTGGAGCGCGAGCCGGTGGCGGGCAAGAAGGTTGCCGAAACGCTCGACGACGTGGTCGCGCTGCGGGCCGGGCTCTTGGCCGATTACCAGGACGACGCCTACGCCGCGCGCTACAAGAGCACCGTAGCGCGCATTGCTGAAGCCGAGGCCCGCGCCTGCCCTGGCCGGACCGGGCTTGCGATTGCCGCGGCGAAGGGCCTCTACAAGTTGATGGCCTACAAGGACGAGTACGAGGTCGGCCGACTGTATGCCTCGCCGCAATTCCGCGCCGCCCTCGACGAACAGTTCGAAAGCCATGGCCGGCTCGAGTTCCACCTCGCGCCGCCGTTACTCGCACGCAAGGACAAGACCACCGGCGAACCTCGCAAGATCCGGTTCGGTGCCTGGATGATGCCCGTCTTCTCTCTTCTCGCTAAAGGCAGGAAGCTGCGTGGGACGGCCCTGGATGTCTTCGGCTACACGCATGAGCGGCGTCTCGAGCGCAAGATGATCGGCGACTACGAGGCCGTGCTCGCAGAACTGGTCGAGCAGCTTACGCCGGCCAATCATGCGCTGGCGACGCAGGTCGCTTCTCTGGCGCTGGAGATCAAGGGCTTCGGGCACGTCAAGCTGCGCAACTACACGCAGGTGAAGGCTCAGGAGGCCGAGCTTCTGGCGCGGCTGCGCGACCCGGGCTCGACTCCGGTCGCACGTGCGGCCGAGTGATCTGTCGGCGGCGCGAACGTATTCAGCGGGGGGCGAGTGAGCGAGGGGTCGTGAACGACACCAACGTACCGCTCCCCGGCCGCACGTCGCTCCAAGACGTCTCCTCGAACGCGAACTGAGCCAGCGCCGCGGTGGGAAACTTGTGACGCATGGTGGCGATTGCTGCCGGGTCGCCGGCCGATGCCAGCGCCGCAGCGAGATCTTCCAGACCGGGATTGTGCGCGATCACCATCAGGCGGGTAACGCCTGCGGGGCAGCCGTTGATGTTGTCCAGAAGTGCTGCGGGCTCGGCCATGTACAGCCGCCGGTCGAAGGCGACGGGGACCTCGGCGTGCCATTGCCGCTGCAGGATGTCGAGCGTTTCGCGGGTGCGGCGCGCCGTGGAGCAATGGATTCGCGACGGGATCGCGCCGCACGACGAGATCCAGCGTCCCATCGTCTGTGCAGCCGCCTTTCCGCGCGCATTGAGCGGCCGGTCGTGGTCGTCGAGCGCGGCGTCGTCCCAGCTCGATTTCGCGTGGCGCAACAAACCCAGAAGCAGAGTCATCGGCGGTGCTCCGGGCAAACGAGCCTAGTGCGCGCGGCGGCTTTCGTGCAACGCCGGTAGCGTGCCGGCGTCCGTCAGGACGATCTCAGCCACTGAGCGATGCCTCGGACTTATCGTAAGCAGTCGCGTGTCGTCTGTCAGCCGGGCAGCGGCGGCAAGCCGTGCAAGTCTCGAGCAATGTTGCAGGCGTCATCCCCCGGCTGGCAGTCGCGGCACACGATGGGGCGCGCCGCATAGACCGTGCAGCGCGTAGCCATGCCGACGACGCCGTCGAGCGCGGCGCACCGGCTGCCGGTCCACAGCATGGTGCTCTGGTTCTCAGACAAGAGTGCAACGGGGATGGCTGCGATCTCGGCCTCGCTCTCGAGCGTGATGCGCGGCCATTCGGGATCGCAGGCGCAGCAAGCACCGCATGACGTGCACGTAGAAGAGGGAGCGGGCTCGGACATCGTGTGTCGACAAGGGTCGGTCGGAGACGGCGGCCAAATGCAGAACGAGGCCGCGCCTCTCGGCAGCGGCCTCGTTCCGTGAGTTTCACGATCGATCGAAAATACGATCGATCACTCGGCCACGATCTTGTCGACCGCGACCTTCCCGGTGCGGCGATCCTCGCGGGTGTCGAAGGAGACCTTCTGGCCCTCCCTCAGACCGGTGAGGCCGGCGCGCTCCAGGGCGGTAGCGTGCACGAAGACGTCCTTGCCGCCGGACTCTGGCTGGATGAAGCCGTAGCCCTTGGTGGCGTTGTAGAATTTCACGGTGCCTTTGATCATTCGAGATTCAAGTCCTGGTAAGCAGTGTGCTTGGGTCAACTCCGCACACGCGGAATGGCCCGGTTCGTCGATCTAGAGGGGGGATGCTCGAGCGCGTGCCGGCCGCAACCGGCAGAACGGCCAATCGTCCGGCCAAAAGTCGATGCGGCTGCTGATAGGGCCTGCCGGCCCGGGCGGCAAGTGATTTCTCGTTGAAGGGGGGAATGCCCCGAAGCGGCGCTGGTCGCAGATGGCTCAGATCAGCAGATCAGCGATCGGCGCAATGGCGTCCGAGCCGGGAAACACCTCGCGATCGAGCGCCGTCACCGGGATGCCGAGGTGGTCGCGCAACACGCCTTTCATAATGCCGCGCAGGTCCTGGGTCGGCATGAGGTCGCGACCCTCGAAGAGATCCGTGTCCCTGAGCCCCGGCCACTTCGTGACGATGCGGCCGCCGCGGACCGCGCCACCCAGCAGCAGGGCCACAGTTGCAGAGCCATGGTCGGTGCCGTCGGTGCCGTTGACGCGCGCCGTCCGCCCGAACTCCGAGATCACGACCGTGACGGTGTCCTTCCAGGCCTGGCCCAACGTGTCGTGGAGAGATTTCAAGGCGGCGTCCAGCCCCGCCAGCCGATTGGCAAGGGTACCGCGCACCACGCCTTCGTTGGCGTGCGTGTCCCAGCCGTTGTAGCTCAGTGCGCCGATTCGGGGTCCGTCGGGGGAGGACAGAAACCGCCCGGCGGCCTCCGCGGCCTCGGTGAATTCCCTCAACGGGCGCGGAGCCTGCTGCGCTGTCGCCGCCGGGGCCGGTGTCCCACTCTTTTCGGCCGTCGCCGGTGTCGGGTTTGCCGATCCCGTCCGTTCCATCGCGATGCCTTCCGCGAAGGCCCGGGCCAGAATAGGATCTGTTTCGGCATAGAGGTCCATCAACCGGGAGATCGTCGATTCGCGCAGCGGCGTTGCGTTGACCTGCGGGATCCAGGACAGCACCGGGGCTTTCCCGCGCATGACGAGCGGAACCACGGCATCGAGCGCCAGTCCGCGCGGTGACACCCGCCCGGCCTGCGGCGCTTGCGCGAGCGCCCGGTTCAGCCAGCCGTCCTCGTGCCTGCCGGTCGAGTGTCCGCTCTCCAGGATGTCCTGGCCGTCGAAGTGGGACCGGCCGCGATAGTCGGTGTGGACAGCATGGACGAGCAAGGCCTGCCTGGCGGCGTAGAGCCCGGCGAGGAACGGCATGTTCGGATTGAGCGCGAAGAAGCCGTCGAGCGCGATTCCGGCCATGTCGCCGCTGGCCGGCATGGCGATATGCCGGCGCAGGCGCGCGTAGTCGGGATCGCCGATCGGGGCCGCGAGCGACAGTCCATCGACCCCGCCGCGCAAGACGATCACCAGGAGCCGAGGATCCCGGCGATCGGCGGTCGCCAGCCGCGGCATCGCCCCCCAAAGAGCCAGGCTCGCTGCGCCTGTCAGCACAGCGCGACGGCTGGCTCGAAACTCGCAGAAATGGCTCATCTGGGTGCTCCCGGCTTCAACGCCTCTGGAACTCGGGCGACATGGCGAGCAGCACGAGGCCCTGCTCCCGCGTTTCCGCACGGGCGATCGCTTGGCGGGTGTTCTCGCTGGCGCCGCCGCCGAACAGATCCTCGACGAGCTTGCGCGGATCGACGCCTCGCTCCGTCAGGCGGGCCGCCATTTCCGCGATGCGCAGCCGTTCGCGCATCGCCGAGGGACTGGCCCAGGCGAGGTCTTCTTCGGGCCAGCCTTTCGGAGACGGAACGTTCCAGAGCGGCTGGCCCAATTGATTCGACAGCCGCACGATCTCTTGCGGTCGCGGACGCTGCGCCATGGGAAACGAACGCACCAGGGCGACGAGGTAATCGTTCGGCGGGACCACCTTCGGCCGCGCCGGCATCCAGGCTTCTTCCGCGGAAACGAGCGTGCCCGCCAGTTCGGCGAGATCGCCATCTGTCTTGCGGAAGTTCGCCGCCAGGGCTTCGACGAGCGCCGGCGGCGGGGTCTCGGAAACGAAATGCCGGACCACGCGGCGGGCGATGTTGCGTGCAGTGGACGGGTGGCGCGCCAGATCGCGCAGTACCGCAATTCCGGTCTCCACGCCCGTGTTCTGGTAGGTCTTGCCGGCGACCGCCCAGGAGCCGGGTTCGCGCCGCTGGGGCAGATAGACGAAGCTTCCCGGCTGCTCTTTGCGATTGTCGAGGCCGGCAACGCTCCACCCCGTGATGAGCCGGGCGAGATTTGTCACGTCGGACTGCTGGTAGCCGCCATCGGCGCCCAGGGTGTGGAGTTCTAGGATCTCGCGCGCGAGGTTCTCGTTGAGGCCCTTGTCCCGCCGCAGTCCGGCGAGGCTGTTGGGGCCGATCGAGAGCTGATTGTCGAGATAGATCAGCATCGCCGGATGCTGCTCGACGGCGACGAGCATGTCGGAGAAGCGCCCCAGGACGTGGGGACGGATGGCCTCGCGTTCGAAGGCGCCCGCGATGGCCCGGACCGGACCCTTCGAGACCGACACGCAGAATATGTTCGACCAGAACATCACCAGGCGTTCGACGAACGGCGTCGAGGTCGTGCTGAGACGCTCGAAACGCACGGCCGCTTCGAGCTGGTAGGCTTCCCGGCGAATGTTGGCGGGCCGTGCGCCGGCCGGTGCACCCGGCGTCCCTGAGGCGCGGTCGCCGGGAAAGGGGACCATGTGCCCTTCCCTCATCGCGTCCTGAGCGGCCTCTCGCTGTTGCTTGCGTTGCTCACGGGCGAGTTGCACATTCGCCATCAGCGTCGCGGACGAATCGAGGTCGAGATCGTCCAGGAGAGCTGCTTGCCGATCCTTTAGGTTAGCCAGAACGAAGCCGCGCGGATCGGAGCGGATCGCCGCAAGGTCGCCCGGGCGTGCGCCCAGGCCGAAACGGCGCAAGGCGGTCACTGCGGAGATGTCGGTCGACATGAAGCGAAGTCCTGAACCTTGCGGGCGTGCCGCCCCTGATCCGGCCTGGGTCTACGCCATTCGCGGGCAACAGGACATTAACGGCGCTCGCGGTCGGTTCCGTCGCCGGGGAACCCGATGATCTGGGTGTTCATCGGGGCCACGGCCCTGATCGCCGGAACGATCGGGGGCGTCGTCGGCTTCGGTTCGTCGATCATGTTGATGCCCGTCTTGGTGCTCGGCGTCGGTCCACGCGAAGCGGTCCCGATCATGGCGATCGCCGGATTGATGGCCAACCTGTCGCGCGTTTGGGTCTGGTATCGCGATGTCGACTGGAGGGCCGTCGCCGCCTGGAGCGTGACGGCGATACCGGCCGCGGCCTTGGGCGCGCGAACCCTGGTGACGATCGATCCGCGTATCGTGGAGACCTCCCTCGGCCTGCTGTTCCTGGCGATGATCCCGGCCCGGCGCTGGCTGCTCTCACGGGATCTCAGTATCGGATTGTGGCATCTCGCGCTGGTTGGATGCATCATCGGTTTCATGTCCGGCATGGTCGCCACCACGGGGCCGATCAATACGCCGTTCTTCCTGGCTTATGGTTTGGTGAAAGGCCCCTATCTCTCCACCGAGGCGATGGGATCGTTCCTTGTGGGCGTAACCAAGGCAGCTGTGTTTCGCACGTTCGGCGCCTTGCCCTGGGAGATTGCCGGCAAGGGCGCGCTCGTGGGCGCAGCATTGACGTGTGGCTCCTGGCTGGCGAAGGGTCTGGTGACGCGGCTGGATGCCAGCCAGTTCCGCGGGCTGATGGATGCTCTTCTCTTTTTTGCCGGCCTCGCCATGCTCTACGGCGCGGTAGTTTCACACTGAGCAAGTCTGGCGCAGTTAACCGAGTGTTCACCTTGCCGGCGGATCGTCCACGCCTGATCACCCGCAGCGTATTCATTTGTCGATCGGGACATCGTCATGAAGCTCCTAGTTGCGCTCCTGGTCGTGCTGGCGGCCGGCAAGCTCGCAGCTCGCGAGCATCTTTATCGCGGCGGCACGAGCGATGCGATCGTGCTGGCCTACCGTGAGCGCGCGCTCGACGCCTGCCGGATACTCGGCGCGGAGGCCAAGGACGCCGCCGCGGTGTGCGCCATGAACCACCCGACCGAGATCACCATGCGTGTCGGCGATCCGAGCCGGCCGGTCATGCTCTGGCAGGTCGACCGTGAGGAATGGACGGTCCGTTTCAGGAATCCGCAACTGCTCGTCGCCCATCGTGACCGCGGCGCACACTACATGTGCATCTACGACGTCCTCACGACCGCAGCGCACTTAATGAAGTCCTGACGCAGATCGAACGATTTGTAGGCTGCCGTTAGTGCGACGTTAACCAGCAAGCGAGCTTAATCGTCGCGAGATGCCTGGTCGGGCGCCTCAATCTCTGGATGTAGCGTTCGAGTGACCTCGTCGTTCGTCATGTGCAAGCGTAGGATGTCGAGCTTTGGGTTTTCCGTGCTGTCAGCCCTCGTGGCTGGACTGTTGGTGGCTGCGTGCGCCGATGGCGCCGGGCGTCCGATCCAAGGCGGCTCGGGCCTATTGAACAGCGACATCCGCTCTTATCGCCTGGGCATCGGCGACAAACTTCGCGTCACGGTCTACGGCGAGCAGGACCTCTCAGGACAATTCGAGATCGGTCCGCAGGGCGCGATCGGTATGCCGCTGATCGGCGAGATCCCTGCCAAGGGGCGCATGCCGCAGGAGATCCGCGACGCCGTTGCCGCAAAACTCGCCAGCGGCTACCTGAAGAACCCGCGCGTCACCGTCGACGTGGTGGCCTACCGGCCGTTCTATGTGCACGGCGAGGTCCGCAGCGGCGGCGAGTTCTCCTACAAGAGCGGCATGCGCGTCCGCGACGCCGTCGCACTCGCGGGCGGTTACACCTATCGCGCCAATCAGGGCCACATCCTCCTGCAGCGCGACGGTACCGAAGGTGAAGTACGTATCGCTCTGCCGAGCGAGATCTTCATCATGCCGGGCGACAACATCCGCGTTCCGGAGCGCTTCTTCTGAGATGAAGCGGGAAACGGACAGATCGTCGGTTTCACCTGGCGGCTGCCCCGGCCGCCTCGGCGTGCGTCGCTGCGGCGCGCTTGCATGGCAACTGGTCGGCGGTGCCGTCGGCGGCCTCACCGCGTCCGCAGTTCCCGGGTTGGCACAGAAGCAGCCCCGCTACGACG
The DNA here is from genome assembly GCA_964389095.1 of uncultured Hyphomicrobiaceae bacterium. Lineage (GTDB taxonomy): Bacteria > Pseudomonadota > Alphaproteobacteria > Rhizobiales > Hyphomicrobiaceae > JABFRJ01. Next base: position 7,973 of record CAYMEB010000015.1, on the reverse strand, counting down.
AGACCAAACAATACGGCGCCGTCAGCGTCAGCGACACCGATCGACCGCTATTCAAGCCCGACGGCTTGCGCATGGGCAACTTCATCTTCTCGTCGGAAGTCGGCTACGCGATCGGCTGGAGCGACAACATCCGCGGAACGCCCACGGACCGCACCGGTGGATTTCGCCACACACTATCCAGCGGCCTCAAGATCACATCGGATCTTCCCCGCCACATGATTGAATTGATGCTGTCGGGACGCGGTGTCGCCGTGCAGGATCACAGCGACATGAACTTCCTCGACGGGCGGGCCGCTGTCCGTTGGCGGCTCGATCTTGATCGCGGCCACAACATTTTCGGGTCGGCCATGCACGAACGCGTGCATGAAGAAGCGGTGACCTTCGAACTGCCTTCCAATGCCAGCAAGCCGATCGAGGTCGTCCGCACGCGCCTTGAGAGCGGCTTCACGCGCGACGTCGGGAAGCTCGCGTTCTCCGCCGGCGCGAGGTTCGAGCAGTGGAATTTCAAGGATGTCGAGGCCTACAGCGGTTCGATCCTCGATCAGGACCATCGCGACATTTCGATTCTGTCGCCGTTTGTCCGGCTCGCCTATCGTCCATCACCGGGTTACCGGCTTCTGGCCGAAGGTGAACTCAACTTTCAGCGTGCTCCGGGTAATGGCGCGGGCACCGATCACGACGGCCGCGGTTATCGGCTTCTCGCCGGTGTCGAGATGGAGCTGTCGCCGCTCGTTCGCCTGACGCTCAAGGGCGGCCATGCTGCGATGCAGTTCGACAATCCTGGCCTGCAAAGCGCTTCGACGCCGATCGGCGAGGCGCGCGTCCAATGGTTGGCGACGCCGCGCCTCACGTTCAATGCCGGCATCGCACGCACGCTCGAGTCGACCACGATCGCGGGCACATCGGCGCGGGAAGCGACCAAGGCGTTCCTGGGTGCCGACGCGGAGCTGCTGCACAATCTCGTCGTGCGAGCCGAGCTGGAGCACCGCTGGAACAGCTACGTCGGTTCGGATTTCTAGGATCGTCTCTCGATCGGCCGGATCGGCGCCGAGTATGCGCTGACACAGAATTGGAACTTCATGCTGGGCTACGAGCATCGCATCCGATCGTTCAGCCAGCGTGATGCAGACACCGTAGACAACCGCGTCACCTTCGGCGCGAAGTACAGGTATTGAGCCGGTGACCAGCCAGACGGCCACCTATGGCAACGAAACCGAGGAGGGCGCAGGCCTCAGCCTCGGCGAGATCGTGTCGGTCGTGCGTCGGCGCGTCTGGCTGGTCGTCTCGATCACCGCACTTGTCGTGCTTGTGGCTGCTGGCGTCCTCTGGTCGCTTCCCAATCGCTACGAAGCCGTCGCTACGGTCCAGATCGATCCGCGCAAGCGCACGATCGTCAATATCGAGAACGTGACTTCGGATCTGAATACCGAGACGCCGATCGTCGAGAGCGAGGTTGAAGTGCTGCGCTCGCGCGCGATCCTGGTGCGCGTCGTGGATCAGCTTCGCCTGCGTACGGATCCCGAGTTCGCCGCGGCCGGGGGGCTTGGCGCACGCATTCGCGGACTGCTCAGCTTATCTTCGGGGACACGGGAAAAGGACACGGACAAGGCAGGCGGGCCAGGTGCAGTGGACGACATTGCCGCGGTCCTGGCGCGCCAGCAGAGCGGCGAGCCCGATTGCGATCCAGTGACAGCCGAGCTTCTCTCCCGGATCAAGGTCAACAGGGTGCGCAACTCGCTGGTGATCGAGATCAAGGTCACGACGCGCGGCGCCATGAAATCGGCCCGCATCGCGAACGCCATGGTCGACGCCTACATCCAGGAGCAGGTCGACGGCAAGACCCGCGCGACCGGCTCTGCAACCGAGCTGCTCGAGCAGAAGCTGGATGGCCTGCGCCAGCAGGTTGTCGAAGTGGAGCAGCGGGTGGCCCGCTTCAAGACGGAGAACAACTTCGTCGACGCCGAGGGCCAGGTTCTCTCCGAAAAGCAACTTGCGCGCCTGATGGAGCAGACGGTGCTCGCGCGCAATGCTTCTGCGGAAGCCCGTGCGAAGTTCGAGTACGTCGAGAAGATGTTGCGATCGGGCGCCGACAGGTCGGGTCTCGGCGAGGTGCTCGCCAGTCACACCATCAAGATGCTCAAGGAGCAGGAAGCAAAAATCTCCCAGCAGGTTGCCGATCTCGCCACCCGATACGGCGACAAGCATCCCCAGATGCTGAAGGTTCTGGCCGAGCAGCAGGATCTGCGGGGCAAGATTGGCCGCGAGGTCGCCCAGATTGTCGCGAACATCAAGACCGAGGCGGAGGTTGCCCTGGAGCGCGAGCGCCAGCTCGGCGAAGCTCTCGAAAAACTCAAGGAACAGCAGACGGTCATGCGCGACGCGACCGTCAAGCTGCGCGAACTCGAGCGGGAAGCGACAACCTCGCGACAGGTCTTTGAATCCTTCCTCGGGCGTTACAAGCAGACGGCCGAGACCCAGGGACTGGAGCTGCCCGACAGCCGCATCGTCGAACGGGCCGATGCACCCGTGGTGCCCAGCGGCCCCAAGCGCGTACAGCTCCTCGTGGCTGCGATCTTCGCAGGCCTGATCTTCGGCCTCGGCGTGGGATTTCTCGTAGAGTATGCAGCCCCGGGCGTTCGCAGCAGCGAGGAAGCGGAGCAGATTCTCGGCACCCATCATCTGGCGTCGGTTCCGCTGATCCGCGACCTCGAAGGTGTCGGTGCTGCCCACAGAAAGGTGAGGTTGCTCGCCATCGAGCCGCAGTCACTGTTCGCCGAATCCCTTCGTACGCTGCGGCACGAGCTCGATTCCATCGCTCCAGCCGGCCAGCCGCGTATCGTGCTCGTGGCTTCCGCCCTGCCGAACGAGGGCAAGTCGATGATCGCGTCGAACCTGGCTCACGACTATGCCTTGAGCGGGGCGCGGACGCTGATCATCGATGCGGATCTGAGAAAGGCGGAGCTCAGCACGGCCCTGGGTCTCGAAGGGCTATTCGGTCTGGCGGACGTCCTGCAGGGCGGTTGCTCGCTTCCCGATGCGATCGTGACCGATGCTACGACGGGCCTCAATGCGATGCCCTCGAGCAGCTCCGGCCCCATCGCGAGCGCGGCGCCGGGGATTCTGGACCAGCCCGGCTTCGCGCGCATGCTCCAGGACCTGAAGCGGCGTTTCGACATCATCGTCCTCGATGCGTCGCCGCTCCTGCCCGTGATCGACGGCCGTCTGGTCGCGGAGCGCGCTGACCAGATCGTCATGACGGTGGTCTGGCGGCGCACGCCCAAGGCTCTGGCTCGCAGGGCACTCAAGGTTCTTGGCGACAGCGCAAATCGCATCGCCGGTGTGGTGGTCAATCAAGTCGATGCGGGGGAACTCGCACAGACACTCGGTTACGGACATGGTCCGCGCGATGCCGTAGCACGCGGCAGGCGGAGGCAAGCAGCATGACGAGCGGCTTTCAGGACGTGGCGGCCTCGGCACTCCGGCCGGCGGATGGCGGTGGCGAAAAGGCGTCGAAAGCGGCGGGTCTGGTTCGTTCGCGCCGGGTCGCGATCGACATCGTCGGCTTTCTCGATATGCTGGCGATCCTGATCGGCGCACTGTTGCCGGCAGCCGTGGTCGCCGGCACGACCGACGAGCCTTTGCGCTGGTCGGTGCTTTTGCAGTTCGGCTTGGTTACGTGCTTCTTTGCGTACCTCTGCATGAGGCATTTCGGCCTCTACGACGTCTCGCAGATTCATGCGTTGCCGATCCGTCCTGTTCGGGTGATGGCGGCTATCGCCTGCTCGTTCACGATCGCGCTCGGCCTGGCGCTCCCGTTCGGCGTCGACGAAGTGCGCTTCTGGGTGTGGTATGCCGCATGGGCCTGTGTCAGCGCATCCGCGATCCTGCTCAACCGTGTGATTGCTCGTCGTGTCCTTTCGAAGATGGCGCAGTCCGGCTCGTTCGATCAGCGGATTGCGATCTACGGTTCAGGACCGTTGGCGCGCAGGCTCGCCCAGGAGTTGTCCTGCGCGGAGGATCGCCATCGCTTCGTCGGCGTATTCGACGAGCGTTCGGCATCTGAGCGGTCCGCCCAGGGGATCGAGGTCAGCGGCAACCTCGAAGATCTCATCAGGATCGGGCGCAGCGAACGCATCGATCAGATCATTATCGCTCTCCCCGCCGATGCGGATCGCAGGACCGCGGATGTGGCGCGCCGTCTCGAGCAGTTGCCCGCCAGCCTGCATGTCTGCACCCATATCGCCAGCGATCTCGTCGATGCAGGGTCCGCATTGTCCGTATCGAGCATCGGCGCGATCGGGCTTCTCGACATCAAGCGCAAGCCGCTCGCCGATTGGGGGAGGCACCTGAAGGCCGTCGAGGACTTCGTGATCGGCGCCATTGCTCTCGCGTTCGCTCTTCCGGTGATGGCGCTCATCGCGGTGGCCATCAAGATCGACAGCCGCGGCCCGGTTCTGTTCCGCCAGCGCCGCCACGGTCTGAACAGGCAGGTCATCGAGGTCCTCAAGTTCCGCACCATGTCGGTCATGGAGGACGGCGCCGGTGTGCGCCAGGCGACGCGCGATGATCAGCGCGTGACCCGGGTTGGTCGCATCCTGCGCTCGACCAGCCTGGATGAACTCCCTCAGCTCATCAACGTGCTGAAGGGGCAAATGAGCCTTGTCGGCCCGCGCCCCCATGCGCTGGTGCACGACGACCATTTCGGCGAGATGCTCGAGCGCTACGCCAATCGGCATCGGGTCAAGCCGGGAATCACGGGCCTCGCACAGGTCGAAGGATTCCGCGGGCCGACAGAGACCGCAGACAAGATGCGTGACCGCATCGCCCGCGACCTTCACTACATCGACAACTGGTCGCTGTGGATGGATCTGCGGATTCTCGGTCTGACGCTGCTGATCGGGCTCCGTCACAGGAACGCCCTGTGAAAGGGGACTGATCGATGCGCAACTCCGTGACGCTGCTGCCGGTGCCGTTGTCGCTCCTGATCGTCGCATTGATCATGCCGACGGAGTTATCGGTTTATCTCGCCGGAATGCGCCTCGCACCGCATCGCGTCGTTCTTCTGCTCGTGGTGCCGTTCGCGATCTGGCGGATGCTGAGCGCGCCGGGCATTCGCGTCCGTCACTTCGACGTGGCTTTCCTTCTCTACAATGCCTGGACGTTCGGCGTCTTCCTGCATCATGGCGATACCGAGCTCACGGGCGGGTACAATGCCGGATCGTCCGGAGCCTTCGCCTACGGCGGCTCTCTGGCGCTCGAAGGCTTCGGCGGATACATCGTCGCTCGCGCGTACATCCGCGACGGCGAGACGGCGGTTCGTGCGGTTCGGCTGTTGGTCGGCGTGATCGCCGTGGCAGCCGCACTGGCCCTGCCTGAAGCATTGAGCGGCAAGCATGTGGCGCACGAACTGATGGGGATGATCACGGGGTCGACGATCCCGTTGAAGTACGAGACTCGCATGGGCCTCGAACGGGCCTATTCGACATTCGATCATCCCATCCTGTTCGGTACTTTCTGCGCGAGCATCCTCGCCATCGTCTGGATGGCCGAGCCCATGAGGACGCGGCGCATCGTCGGGACGATTGTGATCGGCATGGCTGTCGCGCTCAGTCTGTCGTCGGCCCCGATGCTCAGTCTGGTCGTGCAGGCCTGCTTGATCGGGTGGGAACGTGTCACGCGGGGTATCTCCGGGCGGGTTCTGATCACCGTCGCAGTCGTCGGCGGATTGATGATCGGCACCTCCTTGGTTTCCTCCCGCAGCCCTGCCGCTTTCATCGCGACGGGCATGACCCTCGATTCCTGGACCGGCTACTATCGCTTGCTGATCTGGGAGCACGGCTTCGAGAACGTGATGGCCAATCCGGTGACGGGGATCGGCCTGGCGGACTGGGCGCGGCCGTGGTGGATGCACTCCGATTCGATCGACGCCTTCTGGCTGATCGTGCCATTGCGCGCGGGTATCCCGGCATTCTTCTTTCTGGTGCTCGGCATCTGTCTGATCCTGCGCCGGGCCGCGCGGCCGATCTCGCGGCGGGCCGATCCGGGGGCTGGCGGTTCCGGGCCGGCTGGGTGATGTCGCTGCTCGCCTTGTCGCTGATCGGGTGCACCGTTCACTTGTGGAACGCGCTTTACACTTTCCTTTTCCTTTTGATCGGCATGGGTGGCTGGATCGCCGATCCACGGCAGGCTCAATCGCGACAAGTCAGCCCCGCCCGCCCGAGGCGGAACATCATCCAGCCTTTGATGCAGCCGACTTAACGGCCGTTTAGAGCCGGTCGGCTAACACTTGCCGGGTGGGGCAGAGATCAGGAGCTGGACGTGTCGCCGACCGCAAAGATCGATGTCTCGATCATCGTCGTGAGCTACAACACCCGGCAGATGACGCTGGAATGCCTGGCTTCGATCGCACGCGAGACCCGTGAGGTCACCAGCGAGGTCATCGTCGTCGACAACGCTTCCACGGACGGTTCGGCGGACGCGGTCGCGCGCGAAGCGCCCTGGGTGCGGCTCGTCGCGCGATCCGACAATCTCGGCTTTGCGCGCGCCAACAATCTGGCGGCTGAAATGGCGCGCGGCCGTTACGTGCTTTTGCTCAATCCCGATACCGTCGTCCAGGATCGCGCGATCGAGCGGTTGCTCGCTTTCGCGCGCCAGCGTCCATCGGCGATGATCTGGGGCGGCAGAACGCTGTTCGCCGACGGAACCCTGAACGCCACCAACTGTTTCCGTGCGCCCTCGCTGTGGGGGATCGTCTGTCGTGCGAGCGGCCTCGCGGCGGCGTTTCCTTCGAGCGGACTTTTCAACTCCGAGGAGTACGGCGGCTGGGATCGCAGCGACGAGCGCGCTGTCGACATCGTGACGGGCTGCTTCCTACTCATCGAGCAAAGCTTCTGGCAGCGCCTGGAGGGCTTCGATCGCGCGTTCTACATGTACGGCGAGGAGGTCGATCTCTGCCTGCGGGCACGGGCGTTCGGGGCCCGGCCGCGCGTGACGCCTGCCGCCACGATCGTGCATCACGGCGGCGCCTCCGAGCAGACCCGGGCCGACAAGATGGTCAAGGTGCTCACTGCCAAGTCGACCCTGATCCGTCGCCATTGGCGTCTATCGGCGCGACTCCCCGGACTGCTTGCCCTGGCGTTGTGGCCCGCGGGGCGCGCATTCGCGATGATGGTTGCGGGCAGCGGCAAGGCATCGACCGACTGGCGCGAAGTCTGGCGCCGGCGCGCCGAATGGTGGCCTGGATACCGGGAAGGCTCGGCTGCCTCGGTCCGCCCGTCTACGGCCGCGGTGCCGGCGGCCGGTCACTGAAGCCGGGAACGCGGGTCGCAACGGTATGTCCTCACTCTCGACAGCCACCCCGAGGCGCCTGCTGCGGCAAGGCATGATGACGCTGTCGGGCAGCCTTGCCACGCAGGTGCTGGGCTTTGCGCGCAATGCGCTGCTCGCACATGGCCTGTCGCGTGGAGATTTCGGCGTGGCGGCCGCATTGATGGTCGCGCTGCAGATGCTCGAGACCTCGACGGATCTCGCGACGGATCGCTACATCGTCAACGCGCGTAATGGCACCGTCGCGCGAGCGATCGCAGCCTGTCACGGGCTGATGATTGTCCGCGGCGTCGTCTGCGCCGCTGCGCTCGTTTGTCTGGCCGGCCCCGCCGCGACGCTCTTCGGCGTTCCTCATGCGTCGGCCGCCTTCGCCGTCGCAGCGCTCGTTCCGCTGCTGCGAGGTTTCTCCAGCCTCGACGCCCGCCGCCAGCAGCGACACCTGGACAATCGTGGCGTCGCGTTGCTCGAAGTCATCCCGCAGGCCGCCGCGCTCGCTTGTACACTTCCGGCGATGTGGCTCTGGCCGACCTACGAGGCGGCGGTCGCGCTCGCCATCTGTCAGGCCGTCATCGCGATGGCGGCATCGCACTTGCTAGCACGCAGGCCTTACCGCGTCCGGATCTGCCGCGCCGACGTGCAGGATCTGG
>CAYMEB010000014.1:0-48012 GCA_964389095.1 uncultured Hyphomicrobiaceae bacterium | reverse complement strand
GCTCCCATGCTAACCACTTGCAACCTGTTGTCGTCGGATGTCGAGATGATGGTTCTGCCGTCGGTCGTTGCCGCGAGGGCACCGATCCTGTCCGAGTATTCGGCCAGCCAACGGACCTCGCTACCGGACATGAGATCCCAGGCCTTATACGAGCCTTGCTTGTCGCGGGTGAGAACCGTTCTGCCATCGGCCGTGATACCGAAACGTCGGACATAATCAGTATGGACTGGGAATGACCGCAACTCAGCACCAGTAGCTATGTCCCAAACTTTGATCTCGTCGCTGAGGGAAACGGCAATCTTGCCGTCCAGCGCGATCGCGACGGCAGCAACGTACCGCTCGTGACCACTCAGCGCACGCAGCTCGCGGCCAGATGCCAAATCCCAAACCTTGAGGGTCCCGTCTCCACTACCCGACACAGCGGTCTTGCCGTCCGGCGTTATGGCAACATCATTTACGGTGCTCGCGTGCCCGGATAAAGTGCGCACGGAGCGGTCATGCAGCAGCCGCCACACCGGCGAACCGGGGGGAGCGAGAGCCGCGTACGCCCCACCTACCGCCACCGTCCCGCCGACGCCATACCCCACGCCCTTCAAGATCGTCCGCCGCGAGTACCGGCCGGCGCTGCGCAATTCTTGCAGCCGCGCCTTCGCTGCCACCGCATGTTGACCGCTCGGCCAATCCGTCAGAAACGCCTCGATCGCCGCATTGTCCGTGCCCGCTGCCACCGCGCCACCAGGCCTCGGTCTCCCGCGCCCGCGCCTCCGCAGCCTCCCGCGCCGCCTGCTCCTTCGCTTCGACTGCCGCCAGCGCAGTCTCAGCAGCAGCGGTGTCTGGCGCCTTGGGGAACTCGTCGATAAAGGCGCGGAGCGCCGTCTTGTGGGTCCGATCCAGCGCCGCCCAGGTCAGCCCTGCGAGCCGCTCCTCGGCGAAGCGCTCGGTCGGCCCGCCGGCGAAGCGCGCGATGTGATCGCGAAGCTCCGCCGCATCGGTCTTGGACTTGATGAACTCCCAGTTCGCCAGCTCCTCCGCCTTGCGCACCTGGGCGGCGTCCATGCCGGCGAGCTGCGCGGCCCGCATCCGCTCCGCCTCCTGCCGCACGCGCTCTGCAACGCGCGCGTCCTCCGCCGCCTGACGCTGGCGCTCCGCCTCGGCGAGCGCCGCCCGATCGGCCTCGGTTTCGGCGTGGCGGCGCGCTTCCGCCTCGGCCAGCGCACCCTTGATCTGGTTCACGAGCCCCTGCGCGTCCGCCTTGAACCGCTCCGGCGTGATGCGGATCACCTGCCGGCGCGCGAGCGGCTTCAGGTCGTCGGGCAGGTCCTCGGCGCGGGGGATGTCGGCGCCGCCGACCAGCACGGGGATGACACGCTTTCCGCCTGCGAGCGCGCCGGCGATCTCCACCCGCACCCAGTCTGCCGGGTTGTCGAGCCGGCGGCGGCCCTGCTCGTCGGCGATCTCGAGCCAGCGCAGACCGATGATGGCGAGTAGCACGTCGCACTGCGCGACCTGGGCGCGTAACACCTCGACGAAATCATCGCCGCCCCTGATGTGACCCTCCACATCCATGAACAGCTGTCCGGGCGAGAACTCCGCCTCCAGCCGGTCGTAGAGCCGGCCGGTAGTGCCAGGGTCATCGCCGCGGCGGTAGTTGATGAAGATCTTGCCGGTCATGTGGAGGTCCCCGCTTGCCTTAGCCACCTATCAGTTCATCGAACTGGCAGGGGCGGCGGGATACGACGCCGCGCTCAGGACGGAGCCATAGCCTCCCACCCAAGCGGCGCGCCTTGATGATTGCGGGATGAAAGCGAGCGACATCGACTAGCCCCGCCGGTGGAATGGCAATCGATCATATAAAATGCGCGCAAAAATCTGCGCTGTCAGCCGCATGCAGCTGATAGATGTAACCGATCGGACAACGGCGACGAGGCGCCGCCCCCACGGACCTCGCCTTTGTACCATTCGCCTGCAGCGCGATGCAGCAGCTGCCAACTCGGTGCCGGCCTAGACCCGCCACGCTGGCGGTAGCCTCTGCACCTACCATTCCCAGCAACCGGATCTGGAGTTGGGGCGCGCAGTAACAATGGTCGGCGCGCCCTTAATGGCCGAGCCAGCGCCGGAGCGCGGCGGTGACGGCGCCAGGCGCTTCCAGCGTGCTGAGATGGCCGCAGTCCTCGACGATCTCCAGGCGGCACCCTGGCACGGCGGCAGCGATTTCCTCGTGCGAGGCGACCGGCGTCAACAGATCGTCGCGGCCGACCAGAGCCAGCGTCGGGCAGCGGATCGCCGTCAGCGTCGGCCGGCTGTCGGCGCGGCCGATGATCGCCTCCTGCTGACGCGCGAACGCCTCGACGCCGGTCGACTGCGCCATGCGCAGCGCGGTGGCGACGAGGCTCGGATCCTTCCGGCTCCGGGCATTGAGGAACAGAGGCGTCAGGATCTCCATCACCTTGCCGAAGCCTTCCCGGGCCGCCAGCTCGACCTGGACACGCCGCTGCGCGGCGCGGTCGGGCGGATCGATGTTGGCGCGGGTATCGAGCAGGGCCAGTCGCGTCACGCGCTCGGGCGCCTGCCGCATGATCTCGAACGAGATGTAGCCGCCCATCGACAGCCCGCAGAGCGCGAAGCGCGCGGGCGCGGCGGCGAGAATCTGGCGGGCGATCTCGGCCATCGATGGCGCCCGGGTGTGGTCCGCCACCTGGATGTCGCAGATATCGCCGAGGGCCGCGATCTGCGGTGCGTAGAGCTCGCGCGTGCACAACAGACCGGGCACCAGAACGAGCGCCTGTTTTTCGGCCATGCCTTACTCCTCTTGTCTCGCACCCTGCTCAACGCGCCCCGGCGAGGGCCACGCATGAACGCCCATCGCGCACTAAGCCGCTCAAAGGTGCGGTCGCAGCCTGCCTGGCTCCAGACACCCTAACCGTCGCCTGTATCGGGCGGAAGGCGCGATCGCTGACTGCGCCGATACGTCGTTCCGCGCACACGTTGCGGTTCGGATCACGAGCCCGGGGCGCTATTGCCGAATAGGTTGCGGACGAGCGATACGCCGACGCCGCGTTTCGGGATGACGGAGGGGCAGACGCGATCTCCGCGCCGGCCGCGCTTCAAGCAACGCCGCCCATAAGCGTATGCGCAGGCTCACCGTCGCTGGGGCGAAACCGGCCTGTTCCTCGATGCGGCAAACGAGGACTTTGGCTAGCGCGACGGAATTTCCCGAGGGCGCGTCGCCCCCGCCTCTGCAAGAACGGACGAGCAGGCCGCCATGCTCTCGCCTTCAACGGCTCCCCCGAAGTCACCGGCTCAGGCGGGCTGCAGGTCGTCCGGACGCATCTCCCTCATCCGCATGACGGTGAAGCCGATCCACGCCCAACAGCGCAGCACTCGCCGCGGACGCACCTTCGCCTCGAGCGCTCGCCCAGGTCGTCAGGCAAACCACGTGACAGCTTCTCGGGTGCGGTTAGAGAGAATGTTCGTGCCTTGGCGGTTGCGCCCGCCGTACCGGGATCACGCAATCGGCGCTTGCGGCAGGTTGACGGATGCCCTGACCGCCGGGAAAGCCGTCACTCGCAAATGCTCACAGCATTTCGGCGTTGGGCAAGGTCCACGTGGAAATGATTCCGGTGCGCGTTGTTGGCCTCTGGCCCCAGCATGGTGGCGAATGCACGGCACCCCGTGCGGTGCGCCTCTCTGAGGAACTGCGTCCGCCCAGCGGCACTATCCGCTCCCAGCGGCCGAACGACGACCGACTGCTGGCCCTGCTTCGGCCCTCCGAGCCGGCTCGGCGACCCGATCGATCCCCCGATGCCGACACTACCAAGCCCTGGAAGCTGCACCGACACGCCGGGCAGACCAACCTGGGGAACGCCGGACGGCTGACCGCGGTTTGCCGGGCTGCGATGCGACAGGACCGGCGGTTCTTCGGCGCTCGAAGCCGGCCGATCGGCGGTGAGAACACCGCCGTTGCCGTCGCGCAGTTCCGGTTGTTTCGCGCCCCCCGGAGCCCCGGCGGGAGTGCCATGCTTCTGCGAAGCTTCGGCCGCGGCAGCAGCAGCCCGTTCCGCCTCGGCCTTGCGCGCGGCAGCCTGGGCGGCGGCGACTTGGGCCTGAATGTCTCTGGCAGTCGGCCCCCAGTTCGCCAGCACATCGGCCGTGTCGCCCTTGGCAAGCAGGAACGAGCGGATATCCAGGGCGTTGGCCTTTCCATGCTCGCTCAAGCGCCCGTGCGCCCGCCCATAGGCGGGGCGGCAGGAATAGGAACTCATGGTATCGACGCGGATGACTTCGCTGCCCAGATGGCGCCGTGCCAGAGGCTGCAGGTCCTGCGTGATCCATTTATGCAGAGCAACCGCCATCTCGCAGGTGACGGTGACGGTCGGCGAGAACGTCACCTGGGGCGACTGCCCCACGCTCACGAGCTCGACAGGGGCCGCGGCTCCACATTCGACGCCGTCCCGAATAGGCGGAGCAGGAAGGGCGACGATCGCAAGCCCCTTGAGGAGCGCATCGCACTGGCTACGGCCGGCTGCGACCTCAGCCTCGCTCCAGGTCGAAACCTGAGGGGCCGAGTCCTTCTTGAGCACGCGCGGCCAATCCGCCTCCTTGCCTTTGCTGGCCGGCTGGCCGGAGGGCTCGGCCGGGTGCTGCGAGGGCTTGAGCGCCGGAGCTTGCGCGACTGCGCTGTCCGACGTCACGGCCACTACGGCGGCTACGGCAAATAGGAAGACGCGCATCGACCTCACACCTGCGGCTCTGTTCCATTGGGGGCGGCCCGAACGACGACTGTCGCCGGTTCTGGGCATCCCGGCCGCGACCACTTAGCTAGCGCGAATCAGTCCGAAAAGTGTCAGCCTTTCCAAAGGTTGTGTAAAGGCTGTGAATAGATCAAAAATTCTGCCACCAGAGCGACTTATCTGCTGCGCATGGGACGGACCGTGAACAAATATGATCAGCCATCGGATAGTGCCGGAAATGCCACGCCCGGCGAAGCCACTGGTCTCCGTCTCGAACGCCGGGGAGCGCTCGCCCGTATCGTCTTGGACCGGCCGCGCCAGCGCAATGCGATCAACCGCGCCATGCGACGAGCGCTTCTGGCGACGCTGACCACTTGGGCGAAGGATCCCGAGATCTACGCGGTCACGATCAGATCGAATGTCCCCGACATGTTCTGCGCTGGCGGCGACGTGAGGGAACTGCAGGCCGCGCGCACCGCCGATCTGTCGTCCGCGTTGCGGGACTACGCGGAAGAATTGCAACTGATCTGGCGAGTGGAGTGCTTTCCCAAACCCATCGTTTCGCTGATCGACGGGCCCGTCATGGGGACGGGAGCCGGCCTCACATTGCGAGGAACGCACCGCGTTGCCGCTCGCAAGTATCGGTTTTCGATGCCGGAAACGGCGATCGGCTTCTACCCCGACGTCGGCGTCATACATGCCCTGGCGAGGCTCCAAAGCGGACTTGGAACTCTGATCGCGCTGGCGGGCACGCCCGTCGACCGTGCCACGGCCCTCAGAGCCGGCCTCGTGACGCACTGCGTGGACGCCGAGGTCTTCGACGAGATCGAGGCGCGGTTGCAGGCGGCCGACACAGTCGATCCATTGCTTGACGCACTCCATCGATTGCCATCGGACGAGGACACAGCCAGCCTCGAGGAGCAGCTTGCCGCCGCCGCAATTCACGGACGGGAAAGACCGGCGGAAATCTTGGCTGGGTTGTCGGCACTCGCCGAGGAAGACACTCGTGCTGCCGACCTGCTCGCCTTGCTGAAGACGCGGTGCCCGACTTCGCTAGCCGTCACCAGCCGCTTCCTGGCGCTCGCTGCAAGATTGGATGTCCGGGAGACCTTGACCATGGATTACCGGGTCGGCGCACGACTCCTTGCGCGAAACGATTTTACTGAGGGCATCCGCGCCGCAATCATCGACAAGGACGGCGCTCCCCGCTGGCAACCGGCAACTCTGGCGGAAGTCGATGACCGCGAGCTCAGCCAGTATTTCGAACCATACCCGACGGGAGAACTGGAATTGCCGACGCTGGCCGAGATGGCTCGGCTACGCTGAACCCCGACGCAACCCGGCACGCTCGCCCCTGGGGCTCAGGCGATCGTGACGCCGCCATCTGCCACGATGATCTGCCCCGTGATGAATCGCGCCGCTGCAGATGCCAGAAACGCGCCTATGCCGCCGATCTCGTCCGGCTCCCCGATCCGCCGCAACGGCGTTGTCGCCAAGCGACTCTTCATCGCCTTCTCGTCCTCCCACAAAGCCCGCGCGAAATCAGTCTTGATGAGGCCCGGCGCAATGCAGTTGACGCGGATGTTCTTGTCGCCCCACTCGACGGCCAGATTGCGCGCGAGCGCGAAGTCTGCCGCCTTCGAGATGCCGTAGGCGCCGATGATGCCGTTGCCGCGGATCCCCGCAATCGACGACACGATGATGAGCGAGCCGCCCCCTGTGGCCGCCATGTGTGGAAGCGCGAGATTCGCGAGCCACAGATTGCTCTTCACGTTCGAACTCATGATTTTGTCGAATGCCTCGTCCGAGAGCCCGCTCATGGGGCCGTAGTAGGGGTTGACTGCCGCGTTGCAGACCAGCGTGTCGATGCGACCCCATTTGTCCAGCGTACCCCTGATCAATCCTTCGACTTCGTTTCGCCGCGAGATGTTGCAGGGAATGACGATTGCCTCGCCGCCGTCTTTGCGGATCGCCGCAGCCACCTCCTCGCACGGCTCCGCCTTGCGCGACGACACCACGACCTTGGCACCGTGGCGCGCCATGATCTCCGCCATCGATCGGCCGATTCCTCGGCTGGATCCTGTGATCACGATCACCTGCCCGGTCAGATCGAACATTTTTGACTGGGCAGACGACATGGCACTCTCCTCTGTTTGCGACGCATTCGCCGGCACGGACCGGCCTCGAGCATGATGGCGGGCCCCGCTTGTCAGCCACGGGCTGCCGGGCCACTGTGCGACAGTTTCAAGAAAAGGGTCCGCTGGCAAGGCGGCCTGACCAGGAGGAGACGAACATGCAGGCCTCGCGACCCTTCGCGTGGGAGAAGAGCTATCCGGCTCAAGTCAGCTGGGATGCTCCGATACACACGGGGCTCGTCACGGACCTGCTCGATCGCGCGGTCGACCGGTTTTCTGACAAACCTGCGATCACTTTCATGGGGCGCACGATCAGCTACCTCGACCTCGGCAGGCATGTCAGCCGGACGGCAGCAGCACTCGAAGCACTTGGGATCGGGCCGGGCGACGCTGTCGCCTTGTTCTTTCCGAATACGCCGTGGCATCCGGTCTTCTTCTTCGCGCTGTTGAAACGCGGCGCGCGTGTGGTCCACATTTCCCCCCTGGATGCGGAGCGGGAGATCGCACACAAGCTGAAGGATTCTGGCGCCCGTATGCTTGTCACCACCGATCTCGGTCCGCTCGCCGAAGGTGCCGGCAAGATCAAGTCGGCAGGCCTCGTCTCGCAGCTCCTTATTGCCGAAAACCGCATGTGGACCAACCAAGGCGCGCCCATCACGGAAGGGCCCGGTATCGTATCGGTCATGGCTCTGCTGGACGCCG
Source organism: uncultured Hyphomicrobiaceae bacterium (assembly GCA_964389095.1). Classification (GTDB taxonomy): domain Bacteria; phylum Pseudomonadota; class Alphaproteobacteria; order Rhizobiales; family Hyphomicrobiaceae; genus JABFRJ01. The sequence goes on along the minus strand of CAYMEB010000014.1, from coordinate 40,445 downwards.
CGCCGCCCTCGCCCAAGCACAATCCGCCGCTCTCGGCTACCGACGTGGCGCTGCTGCAGTACACCGGCGGAACGACGGGCCTCGCGAAGGCGGCCATGCTGCTTCACTCGAACCTCACTGCGGCCGTCTCGATCTATCTCAACTGGGCCGAACCACAGGGCCTCGTGAGTTATGCGACAGAGAAGATCGTCTGCGTCCTACCCCTGTTCCATATCTTCGCCCTGACCGGAGTGCTCCTCCTTGGTCTGCAATCCGGCAGCGAGATTCTCATGCATCCGCGCTTCGATGCGGCGGCCGTCATCGACGACATCGAACGACGCAAGGCGACGCGCTTCTCGGGCGTTCCAACCATGTGGATCGCCATCGCGAACTTTCCCGGGATCGAGCGCCGCGACCTCTCGTCGCTGAAATCGATCGCATCGGGAGGAGCTGCCTGTCCGGTCGAGATCGAGAACCGCATCAGTTCGCTGACCGGCCAGCGTCTGGGAGGCGGCTGGGGGATGACCGAGACCTCTCCGGCCGGGACCAACATCCCCTCGTGGTGCAAGAAGTCCGGAACCATCGGCCTTCCGTTACCCGGCATCGAGATGGACATCGTAGCGATCGACGAACCGCGCCGGCATCTGGGCAGCGGAGAGATCGGTGAGATCCGGATCAAGGGGCCGAACGTGATCACGGGCTACTGGAACAAGCCGGACGAGAACGAAAAGGCGTTCGTCGACGGATACCTTCTGACCGGCGACATCGGTTACATGGATGCCGACGGCTATTTCTTCATCGTCGACCGGAAGAAGGACATGATCATTTCGGGGGGCTTCAACGTCTATCCACGCACGATCGAGGAAGCGATCTACGAACATCCAGCGGTGGCCGAGGTCAGCGTCATCGGCATTCCGGACCAATACCGGGGCGAGGCCGCGAAGGCCTTCGTCGCTTTGAAGCCCGGACAACTCCAGTTTACGCTCGATGAACTCCGTGCGTTTCTGACCGACAAGATCGGCAAGCACGAACAGCCGGCAGCACTCGAATTCATGGCGAGCCTGCCGAAGACGCCGGTCGGGAAGCTGTCGAAGAAAGAACTGGTCGCAGCCGAGCGCGCCAAGGCCCAGGCGGCACAGGGCCCACATCGTGTCTAGCGGAAACATCAACCCGGCCAGGCTCCGCTACTCGTTTGCAAGCCTCGTCAATGACCACGCCCAGTATTCGAAGATGCAGCGCTCGTTTCGCGAGGGTGGCTTCGGCGACGATTGCGAATGGCTTTTCATCGACAACTCGCGCGGAAATGTTGCGACCGCCTACGACGGCCTGAACCAGCTGCTGGACCAAGCCAGTGGCGAGTATGTCATACTCTGCCACCAGGACCTCTTGCTGATCGATGACGACCGCTCCACTCTCGATCGGCGGATCGCCCAACTCGAGGAGCTCGATCCCGACTGGGCTGTCGCCGGGAATGCCGGGGCCGAGTTTCCGGGCGTGCTCGCCATCCGCATCACCGACAAGGCCGGCAGCGATCAGAACACGGGCAGGTTTCCCCGCAAGGTCATGAGCCTCGACGAGAATTTCATGATCGTCAAACGGAAGGCGAGACTCGGATTCTCCCGCGACCTTTCCGGCTTCCATTTCTATGGAGCAGATCTTTGCCTGAACGCCGATATTCGCGGCTGGACCTGCTACGTCATCGATTTCCACCTCGAGCACCTTGGCAGCGCGTCCACGGGGAAACCCTTCGAAGAGGCCGAACGTGCCTTCCGAGCAAAATGGTCTCGCGCACTGCGGGACCGAACCATGCAGTCGACATGTGCGCTGGTACGCATCTCGGGAAGTGGGAACCCCGTGACCAACCGCCTCCGTGAACGGGTGAGCCGCAGGCTGGCTCGATGGGCGCGGACCGTGGACAAGCGCCCTATCCGGGCGTCTCGGCCAGACGGCGACGCGCCTTGACAGGACCTTCCAACGATCCCTATATGCCCGTCGATTGGCGGGATAGCTCAGATGGTTAGAGCGGCGGACTCATAAGCCGTAGGTCGCCGGTTCAATTCCGGCTCCCGCTACCAGAACCCCAAGCGACATGTTCGGCAGGTCTAGCTGGTCCGGGGCCGGGGGCCTCTTCACGCCTGCGGCAGTGTCACGACACCCCTGTCCACCAGAACCCGCAACATCACGGCCGCGCCGCACTGCTGGGAAACGGCGTTGGGGTCCCACACGTTGTCGCGAACGAACTTTCCCTTGGTGTAGTGGTTCGAATAGCTCCACAAGTAGGGCGTATTGATGCCGTACTGTCGGCTGCGAATACCGTTGTAGCGCTCCCATCGATATAGCGTGCGCGCGAGCGACCAATCCGACTGATCCAGGAACCCGTCGTGTCTCAACGCGTCGACGGCGCTCGATTCCCAATCGTTGGGCGGGTTCCACTCCTTCGGGAGCCCGCGCGGCACCTGTACGGTCCGCCGCTCGATGCTGTCGCCGTTATGCAGATGTGCTCGGAAATTGAAGCTGCACTCCATGCCGTGGATGATCGCGACGAAATACCAGGGGCAGCAGGCGTCCTTCGCAACCTTGACCCAGCGCGGGTGGTTCTTCGTCTCGAGGAGTTTGCTGACGTACCAGTTGAGTTCGTTCCGGCGGCTGTCGCGAATCTTGCAAGTCTCGAATAGGCGAACGTAGTCGTCCTTGACTTCAGCGAAATCCAGCCCCTGAGCAGCTGCCCCGATTTCAGCTCCCGCAGGGCCGAGAACGCGAGGGCTGCGCTCGGCCTCATTCACCTTCAGCAGCAGCATTTCGCTCCGCATCTTGAGCTGCTCGAGATCCTCCGGCTTCGCCAAATTCGAAGGCGACGTCGCCTCGATCGAGTCGATCAGGTCGACGGTAGCAGGCATCACCTGCAAGAAACTGCGACCACCGGCACTGGAGATGCTCGCGGATGCGCGTGGGATCGACACCCCGAGCTTTCCGGCGTCGGTCATCAACCCCACCAACTCGCCCCAGTGCCCGATTTGGGGATCCACGACGCCACCCGCCGTCTGCGCCAGCGCCGGGAGGACAGGCGCAAGCGCCGCGCATGCGGCCCCGGACGAAACACCTCGCATGAATGCCCGCCGGCTGGCGCCCGCGTTGCGTCGGCGGCGGCTGGAAGGCGCGTCATCTGAAAACGACATCAGCTCGCTCCTCGAACGGCCGGGGGGCGCAGTCCGACACGAAGCTTTCACTGTCCCGCGATGGGCGTCAAGTTGGCATAGTGCCGACGGCGGACGCCAACGAAGTCTGCCGGGCTGGCGTGCCGGCGATCGCGCAGATCCGCCATGAGCGATGGCGGAGAAATGGAGCGCCCGACGGCTCGACACGTCCGCTGCTCCGGATTTCCAGGTCCTGTGCCCCTTCGACAACACATCCCGCAATAAGCTCGGGGACCTTCGCTGCCGAAACGTGACCGCCGGCCAGCCAATCCAGATGCGGAGCCTCCAACGACCCATTGCGCCCGAATGTTCGGCGCCTCGATCCTGCCCTGCCGCCAAGTCATGTGATATGGGCACCCGACGCCACCCTACCGAGCTTAGATCCCACATGCCGTCTAACCGATTGTCGCGCCGAGGCGTTCTAGCTGGCCTCGCCTCACTGCCTGTCGCCCAACCGGCTCTCGCCCAGCGAGCAACCCAGACCGATACCGTAGAAAAGATTTCGATCGAGGCCACCCGGATAGCGAGTTTTTCTCGAACCGGGACCGCCACTCGCTTCGGCCGTCTGGAGTTTCGTGGCGGATTGGTACTCAAGTCCTCGGACAAGAATTTCGGCGGCTTGTCGGGACTGGCGATCGAGGGCGACGGCAGGCGGTTTCTCGCCGTCTCCGACGAGGGAGCCTGGTTGAGCGGTGAGGTGGTTTATCAGGGAAGCAGTCCTGCGGGCATCGCGACCGCGCGGATGGCCTCAATACCCGGTTTTGGCGGCCGGGAGTTGACGCGCAAACGAGACAAGGACGCAGAGGCGGTCGCGCTCGTCTCTGGCAATCTCAGCAACGGAGAAGTGCTGATCGCCTTCGAACGCAACCATCGGATCGGCCGTTACCCCATCGCTAACGGTCTTCTGCGACCCCCGTCGGGTTTTCTGCGGATGCCGCCCGAGGCCAAGCGCATGAGCTCGAACAAGGGCTTCGAAGCCATCACCGTGCTCGCTGGAGGCCCGAACAAGGGCGCCGTCGTTGCGATTTCCGAGCGATTTCCAGATCCCGGCGGACAGCATGTCGGGTGGATCTGGGTGGCAGGCGAGCCTCGTCGGTTCGCGTTCAAGGTCGTCGGCGGCTTCGACGTCACCGACATTGCAGGCCTCCCAGATGGTTCGTTGCTGGTTCTCGAGCGCCGCTTCCGATGGACCGAAGGCGTCAAGATGCAGCTGAGATTGCTGCCGTCCAAGGATGTGGCCCCGGGCGTGAGCGGATCGGAGGGCGATGTCCTGTTGACTGCGGATATGTCCTACGAAATCGACAACATGGAAGCCTTGGCCGTGCACCGGGGGCCTCGTGGCGAACACATCCTGACGCTCCTTTCGGACGACAACTTCAACTCGCTGTTGCAGCGCACCGTGCTACTACAGTTTGCGTTGACGTGATCCTGTCCGGCGAGCGTTGGATTCCCTCCCGCACTGACGGCAAGGTGAAACGCCGATGTGACGGTAACGTGCTTGGGCCTGGACGACAGCAGTGGCGAAGACTTCGACAAACAGCGAAAGAAGCGTACCCGCACGTGCCTGGCAACGCATGCTGTCCGGGCGACGTCTCGATCTACTCGACCCCTCGCCGCTCGACATCGAAATCGAGGATATCGCGCACGGGCTCGCGAGACTGGCGCGCTGGAATGGTCAGACCGTGGGAGCAAGCGCATTCTCGGTCGCCCAGCACTGCATCTTGGTGGAGCAGATCGTCGCCGCGAACACCACAGGCTGGCGGCGAAAGTGGCGCCTCGCAGCTCTCCTCCACGATGCCCCGGAGTACGTAATCGGCGACCTGATCAGTCCCTTCAAGGCAGCGATAGGCTTCGACTACAAGGCCTTTGAGGTTCGTCTGCTGGCTGCGATTCACCGGCGTTTCGACGTCCCCGAGAATGTACCTGCCGAGGTCACGGACGCGATCAAGGCAGCCGACCGCATCGCGGCGTACTTCGAGGCGACCCGCCTCGCTGGGTTCTCTGTCGACGAGGCGGCCGAGATATTCGGCAAGCCACGCATCCCCGCTGCTCTCGGTCACAGTCTGCAGAAGCTTGAACCGCTCACGGCAGAGCAGGCGCAAAGAGCCTTCTTGGCCAGATTCGTTACGCTGACCACCCCATGATGCGCGGAACGATAGCCCCGATCGAGCACTGGAGTTCGTCCCCATGTCTTCCATACACGTTTGCTCTTACCGCTTGGTCGAGGAGACAGCGCTCGAACTGGGCGCGTCACATCTCCTGACGCTCCTCGCCCCTGCAACCCCGCCCCCGAAATTGCCGGCCCGAAGCACCGTCGGCACTCACATGGAACTGTATTTTCACGACATCCCCGAGCCTCGCGACAACCACGTCCATCCCTCGCAGGAACACATCGAGGGAATTCTCGACTTTGCCCGCTCGTGGGATCGCAGAGCACCGATGCTGATACATTGCTGGGCCGGTATCAGCAGGTCGACCGCAGCGGCATTCGTATCGGCCTGCTTCCTTCAGCCGGAGGCCGATGAAGCTCAACTCGCAGTACGTCTGCGTGCCGCGTCACCGACCGCGACGCCAAATCCTCTCATCGTCGAAATCGCAGATGCGAAACTCGAGCGAGGCGGACGGATGGTCCGGGCGATTGAGGCGATCGGCAGGGGAGCCACGGCCTCCGAGGGGATCCCGTTCGGATTGCCGATCGGGCTGGATCCTGGAGAACGGAAGACAACGATACGATAGTGGAATCATCCCTCACCGCGTGGTCCCGGCGAAACCTTGTCGCGATCACCGACAGCAGTCGAGGCCAAAGACATGAAATTTCCCTCGCCGTTGATTCGCGGCCAACTCGTGCAGCGCTACAAGCGCTTCCTGGCAGACGTGCGCCTCGACAACGGAACGATCGTAACTGCGACGTGCCCCAACACGGGCTCGATGATGGGGCTCAAGGAACCGGGACAGACCGTCTGGTTGTCGCAAAGCGATAGCCCCACGCGCAAGTATCGCCACACATGGGAACTGGTCGAAACGGATCTCGGCAAAGGCCCTACCCTGGTCGGCATAAACACCGGACACCCGAACAAGATCGTCTCGGCAGCGATCGAGGCCGGGCGAGTCGAATCTTTGAGCGGATACGCCTCGCTGAAGCGCGAGCAAAAATATGGCAAGAACAGCCGCATCGACATTCTCCTCGAGGATCCCGTGAAGGGTCGGTGCTATGTCGAAATCAAGAATGTCCACCTGTCGCGCCGTCACGGGCTCGCCGAGTTCCCGGATTCGGTCACAGAGCGGGGAGCCAAGCATCTCGTAGAACTGAGCGATATGGTCCGAGAAGGCCATCGCGCAGTCATGGTGTTCCTGATCCAGCGGAACGATGCCCGCAAGCTCGCCCTGGCGACCGATATCGACGATGGCTACGCCGAGGCATTTGCGAAGGCGACGGAAGCCGGCGTTGAAGCTCTCGCACTGCGCTGCAAGTTGACCACGGAAGCAATTCTCCCTGATCGGGAAATCCCGATAGTCGGCAGCTCGGACTGAAACTGGCGCGCCCTTACGGGTCGAAAAAGGCTCGAAGAGCCGCTGCCGGCCCGGCCGTCACTGGCTCATGTACCAGCCGCCGTTCGGAGACAGGACCTGACCGGTAACGTACTTCGCCTCTTCGCTGGCGAGATATACCGCCGCCCACGCGATATCGTCGGGCTCCCCGAAACGGCGCAGGGGCGTTTGACCGGCAATCTGGGCCTGGATAGGCCGCAGAGGTGCCGTCATGTCCGTCTCGATCCAGCCAGGCGCGATCGCATTGACCCGGATGTTGCGCGGCGCGACTTCATGCGCAAGCGCTCGAGTGAGGCCCAGGATGGCCGCTTTTGCAGTGGCGTATGGGACGTTCCCCGGTCGTCCGAAGGTGCCGAGGATACTCGACATGTTGATGATCGAGCCGGCCATGTTGGGGTTCATCAGCTTCAGCGCTTCGCGGCAGCAGAAAAACGTCCCATCGACGTGAACGGCTTGCATCCGCCGCCACGCCTCGTCGGTGGTGGCGACAGTGGCGTCGACGAATGTTTCCGGCTTGCGGCCCGCCGCGGCTTCCTCGGCCACCCGCTTCCGGGTCTCGACGACCTGAGCTATGTCGTTCCTGCCTTCCAATCCGCTAATTCCGGCGTTGTTCGCCACAATGTCGAGCCGCGGCATTACCCGCGCGATTTCCTCGAACATCGCAGCGACGGCGGACGAATTGGAGACGTCGGCGGCAATGGCATGCCCTCCGATCGTCGACGCCGTGGCCTGGGCTGCCGCGAGACTGAGATCGTTGACGACGACCCGGGCACCTTCTTCCGCAAAGCGCCTGGCAATCGCAGCGCCAAGCCCGCGCGCGGCTCCCGTTACGACCGCTGTCTTGCCTGAGAGCCGCCCCGCCATTCCCGCCATCCTATCGGCATCGCTGTCCAGGATCAGGCTGGCACGGTTCCGCAGGATTGGAAATGGCGCTGGCGAGGCGAAGCAGGGCGTGCACAATCGCCGCCTTGCGCCCCTCGGCGCCGACCGCTAGCAGCACGACTGTCACTCGCGAGCCGGGAGCCCCGTATGACTGAAACCCCACTGGAGGGCCGCATTGCCCTCATCACCGGTGCCACCCGAGGGATCGGCCGTGCCGTTGCCGCTGCCTTCTGCCGAGCGGGAGCGCACGTGGTGCTCACGGGCCGAACGGCTGGAGCCCTAGAAGAGGTCGACGACGAGATCCGCGGCCTCGGCGGCAAAGCGACGTTGATCACTTTGAATCTCCGGCACGGGGAGAAGGTCGACGCGCTCGGTCCGACCCTCTTCGAACGCTTCAGCCGCCTGGACATCGTGGTCGGCAATGCCGGTATCCTGGGACCACTCTCGCCACTTGGTCATATCCCGACCGCGGAGTTCGAAGACGTCATCGCCGTCAATCTGACGGCAAACTGGCGCTTGATCCGCACACTCGACCCCTTGCTGCAGAAATCAGCCGCGGGACGGGCGATTTTCGTCACATCCGGCGCTGCAAGCGCGAAGAATGCCTACTGGGGTCCCTATGCCGTATCGAAAGCCGGCCTCGAGGCCCTGGTGAAGACTTATGCGCATGAAGTCGCCAACACGCAGCTCCGGGCAAACCTGATCAATCCAGGGCCGATCCGAACCCGCATGCGGGGCAAGGCGTTTCCTGGGGAAGACCCGGCGACGCTCAATACACCTGAGGACATCGCCCCGCTGTTTGTGAAGCTCGCGAGGGCGGACCACACGGGCAATGGCCAGATCCACGATTTCAAATCGGGAGAGGTGCGCTGAGGGGGATGCTGTAAAGCCCCGGCAGGTGCCGTCGCATGAGCCGTTCACTGTCCTGTCCAAACCCGATCTTGAGAAAAAGCACTGACGCGTCCGAACTCAGTGCAATCCCGAGCCGGGATCGGCAGTTCGCGAAGCTGGTACTGGAACGGCATCGAACAGGGCGAAGGCGAACAGCCCGAACAGAAACCCTCCCAAATGGGCCTCCCAGGCAATGGCATCTCCGCTGCCCAGGCCCGGAAGCACGACGGCCGTCACAAAGTTGACGGCGAGCCAGATCAGAATTGCCGTCCGGGTCTGCGCGTCCCTGAAACAGTCGGAAATCGGCGCACGGGTCACCCGTCGCGCGGCGCCCGCGAACCCTTCCGGATCGAAACGCGCGACTTCGAGCGCGCGGAAGAAGAAGCGGAAAGCCGCGCCCACCAGGCCCGAAATCGCACCGGAGGCACCGACCAGAAGCGCTGCAACGGGCCCGTTGATCAGCCAATATGCCAAGGCGCCGGCAATCGCAGACGTCACGAACAGGAAGAGAAACCGTATCGCGCCGAGCCGTCGCGCAAGGGCGCTGCCAAAAGCCAAGAGCCACGCGCAGTTGATGAGCAGATGAAGCGCATCCCCGTGCAGGAAGGCATGGGATACCGGCGAAACCCATGCCGACCATGCGCCCCCGGGAAGATCCTCGACCAGCACGCGGGACGAATACCGGATTGGAAGGAACCCGAGGGCGAACGTCCACCACTCGGCTTGGTCCTCCGGACCGAACACCCGGAACAGATGGAACGCGACTAGGACCCCCAGGAGCCACACGACGACGGAAGGGGCATTGAAAATCGGCTGGCGGCGGCTCACGAGGACGCCCCCCTCGACGTCGATACACCGATGCGGGGACGAAGGGTTAACGAACAGCTGATGCCGTATGCGGTCGCCATGGCACGAAATCTGCTTTTGTCCTGCCCGAAGGCGTTGAGCCCGATCGCACGCACTACCCGCTCACTGGCCCGCCAGGCATCAAGAAGCAGATTTGCATTCGATGAAACAGACCACGAGCCAGACGTTGTTCGCATACTGGAACGAGGTGCGCGGTAGCCGCATAGCACCGCGCCGGTTCGATATCGAGCCGGCACGGTTGTCTCCAGTGTTGACCCAGACATTCATCCTCGAGCGCATCTCGAGCGAAGTCTACACCTACCGGTTGGCCGGAACCAGGATTTGCGAGCATTTCGGCACTGAGCTCCGGGGAACGGATTTCCTCGACGGCTGGCCGGAGCAGGATGCGGTTACGATCGCGCGGCAGCTCGCGGGGCCGTGCAGCGCCGGAGCGGGCCTCGATCTTCAGGCAGAAGCGTGTACGGACAACACCCTCGAGGGGGTTCGCTTCGAGATCCTGATCCTGCCGCTCATTCACACCGGCAACGCCGTAACCCGATATGTCGGCGTCATGAGCCCGATCGAGCCCCCCCATTGGCTCGGCATGAGGCCCCTGACCCGGAGATCCCTGGCCGGCTACCAGATCGTCTGGCCGGAAGGCAATCTTGCGGCAGGTCCGAACCGGAGTGCCCCCCCGAACGATCCCCCGATCCTTTCGGCCCTGGCCGGCGCACGACTTGTCCGCAAAGAGCGGCGTTCCTTCCGTATCCTCGATGGCGGCCTCTCTTCGACTGCCCCCCGCGGCGATGCCGGGAACGGCTCTCCGGCAAGTCCTCAATCACCAAGACGATGAACGATACAGGACGGATTGTTTCAGAACGACGCCCGCATTTAACTCTTCCTTAAGGCTGCGCTCGGCAAGATCGCCGTATCCCCGCCACGTGGAGCCGGCCCGTCGCCGAGGCCTCTCGTGCCGGAAACGGTTTCTGTGCCGAAGGCCGACGATGCTTCACGACGATACTCTTCTATCTCCGAACCTGTCCCGGGTCGCCCCCCGGATCCCGACCGACCGTCGCCGGCACAAGCGCGTCCCGATCGCCCTTCTCGGACGCTTCATGCGCCAGAACCGGCAGGAATTCCCGTGCAAGCTGCACGACATCTCGGTTGGCGGTGCAGCCATCATGGCGCCGATCGACGTCGAAATGGACGAACGCGTCGTCGCCTACTTCGATCATATCGGTGGACTGGAAGGGACCGTCGTCCGGATCTTCGAGGGCGGTTTCGGCATGCGCCTCTCGATCAGTGCACACAAGCGCGAGAAGCTCGCCGCCCAGTTGACGTTCCTGCTCAATCGCCACGAACTCGAAGGCGCAGTGGAACGCCGCCACGAACGCACCGCGCCGAAACATGCGTCGCAGACGCTGACGATGCCTGACGGCGTCGTGCTCCCTTGCCGGGTGATCGATATCTCGATTTCGGGCGCCTCGATCGCGACATCGTCCCGCCCGACGGTCGGAACCGAGATCATGCTCGGACCCATGCGCGCGAAGGTGATGCGTCACCACGCTCAGGGAATCGGCGTGCAGTTCATGGACGTACAGCACGACTACGTGCTGCGCCGGCACTTCGGCTGAGCGTGCCGTGACCGTTCGCGCGCCAGAAAAGCAATCGATTGGGAGAACTGGCCGGCCGCCACTTCTCCGGCTGCTCGGCGCCGCCGGGCAGCCACATGGCGTTGATAGTGGTGATAGTCGCCGAGGGAGCGTGCGTATGCGGTTGCGTGCATTTACGTTGCTTGTACTTCTAGTGTCGACGCTGGCGTCGCCGATGGCGGAGGCGGGCGAACAGGCCCCGTTCGAGGCTCAGGACAAATCATCGCCATACCTGCGTGTGTTCGGGGTCACTCAGCCGCCACACGGCTTCGTCGACTTCTGCAATCGGGAACCCGCCGAATGCCGTGACGGCAAGCTGGAGGATGCCCGCATTCAGGGCACGACAGAGCAACTGGCCGAACTGGATCGGATCAATCGCAAGATCAACCGCGATATCCTCCCGATCAGCGACCTGGAACTGTACGGCGTTGCCGAATACTGGACCATTCCCAAGGACAAAGGCGACTGCGAGGACTACGCGCTGCTGAAGCGACAGCTGCTCATGAAAGCCGGCTGGCCGGCCAGCGCACTCCTGATGACGGTCGTTCTCGACGAGAAGGGCGAAGGCCACGCAGTTCTGACGGCCCGCACGGCGCACGGAGACTACGTCCTCGACAACAAGACCGACGACCTCAAACTCTGGAACAAGACGCCCTATCGTTTCGTCATGCGCCAGTCCTATCTGAGCGTGAAGGTCTGGATGTCTCTCGACCCGAGAGAGGCCATGCCGAGCGTGCCGATCGCAGGCGTCCGCGCCCGGCGGTAACACAGGTCGGACTTGACGCAGCCCCTGCGCGGCATCCCAATCACGTCCGGCCGGCCGCCCAGTTGCGACCGCGCCCGGAGGCGGAACATGGCAGCTCTCGACAACAGCGGGTTTGTCACACGCAGGGGAGTGCACATTTCCAGCACGCGCCTCGGGTTGGGCACGGCCCCGCTCGGCAACATCTATGCACCCGTTCCGGAGGAACGAGCACAAGAAACCTTGTCGACAGCTTGGGACGCTGGGATCAGGTTCTTCGATACGGCGCCGCTCTACGGCCTTGGACTGGCGGAAACCAGGCTCAATCATTTTCTACGCGGCAAACGGCGCAGCGACTACGTTCTCGCCACCAAAGTCGGCCGGCTGTTGCGACGTCGCCCGGAGGGCACACTACCGCCGAGAACGCACTACTTCGATACGCCCTATCGCGAGGTGGTCTACGACTACGGCTACGATGGCGTCATGCGCTCCGTCGAGGACTCGCTGGAGCGCACCGGAGCCGACCGCTTCGACATCCTCTATGCACACGATCTCGGTGCTGACACCCACGGTTCACGCGAAGCTTCCGATTTGCGGCTGCGGGAGTTTCTCGACGGAGGCTTGCGGGCGCTCGACGAACTGCGCAGCACCGGGGTCGTTCGCGCGATCGGCGCCGGCTGCAACGAGTGGGAGGTATGCGAGGCATTGGCACGGAACGCGGATGTCGACGTCTTTCTCCTCGCCGGCCGTTACACCCTCCTCGAGCAGAGAGCGCTCGACAGCTTCATGCCGTTATGTGTGGCGAAAGGCATCTCCGTCGTGGTCGGCGGACCCTACAATTCCGGCATCCTCGCCGGAGGGACGACCTATAACTATCGTCCGGCTCCGCCCGCCGTCCTGCAGCGGGTAGCAGAGTTGAGAGCGGCCTGCGAGCGGTTCTCGGTACGGATCGAAGCGGCGGCGTTGGCGTTACCGCTGGCCCACCCTGCTGTGTCTTCGGTTGTGCCTGGCGCGGTCAGCCCGCAAGAAGTGAAGGCGAACCGCGAGTTGCTCGATTCACCGCCTCCGCCGGAGTTCTGGCAGGCGATCCGCACCTCAGGATTGATCGACGCCCGAGCACCACTTCCCGCCTGAGGACGACGAGATGCTGAAGGCCATCGATCCCCTGCTCTCTCCCGAGCTTCTGTGTATTCTTCGCGCCATGGGGCACGGCGACGAAATCGCGATCGTGGACTCCAATTTTCCCGCGACGACGAACGCTCGGCGTCTGATACGTCTTGACGGAACCACCGCCACGCGCACCCTCGATGCCGTCCTCAGCGTTCTGCCGCTCGACGACTTCGATCGCGAATGTGCATGGCGCATGGAAGTGGTTGGCGCCCCATCCGCCGAACGGCCCATCTACGAGGAATTCCGAAGGCAACTGGCCACCCATGGCGTGACACATCTGGGCGCGCTCGAACGTCACGCCTTCTACGAACGGGCACGTTCCGCCTTTGCGATCGTTGCGACCGGAGAAACGCGGCTCTATGGCAATATTCTGCTGAAGAAAGGGGTCGTGAGGCCAAGTGACACTCGGCGCGCGCCCGCGACTGAGATGATTGACGCCCATCAGCATTTCTGGCGCCTCGATCGGGGTGACTACAGCTGGCTGACCGAAGATCTGGCACCGATCTATCGAGACTTCGGACCGCATGATCTGGCTCCGTTCCTGGATCGCCATGGGATCGGACGGACGGTGCTGGTGCAGGCTGCGCCCACCGAAACGGAAACCCACTACCTGCTCTCGATTGCCGAGCGGTCACCGCGGATCGCAGCCGTTGTCGGATGGGCAGATTTTGACGGAGGCCTTGCTGCACTTGAGCGGGTCTCGACCAATCGCAAACTCCGCGGGCTACGCCCGATGCTCCATGATATCGAGGACAGCGATTGGATTTTGCGCCCCTCGTGCACGCCCATGCTCCAGGCGATGGCGGAGAGCAGCCTCGTGTTCGAGTTCCTCGGGAAACCTCGTCATCTGTCCGCCGCGCTGGAACTGTCCGAGAGACATCCCAGCCTGATGATCGTTCTGGATCACGGAATGAAGCCGGATATCGCGCATTCGGATTTTGCTGACTGGAAGGCGCGCATGCTGGATCTCGCGGCATTGCCCAATACAGTCTGCAAACTGTCGGGCCTGATCACCGAAGCCGCTCCCGGCTGGACGATTTCGGACCTCGAGCCCTACGTCCGTCACATCGTGGACGCCTTCGGCCCCGCTCGCGTCATGTGGGGATCGGATTGGCCTGTCGTGAATCTTGCCGGGGGATACGATACATGGCGCGCCGCCACGCTCGCGCTCGTCGACCACCGGACCGAAGCGCCTCTCGTGCTGGGCGGCACTGCACTCCGGATCTATGGGATCTCCCCACCGCTCACTTCCTGACGACGGTAGCAGAACCCGCGTTCGCACTTTGGCATGATCCGGCTTGCTCCCAAACCACGTATTCGAGCATCTGATCCCCTCTCGGTCCCTCGAACCGCGCATCAAGGGCAGTCCCATCAGGCTGGAATGGTGCAAGAGCCTGCCCTGTGGCAAACGTTTCCGACACCAGCGGTTCTGAGCGAGTTGAAACATGGCCATCGATGTCCAGATCGTAGAAGTCGGTCCCCGTGACGGTCTTCAGATCGCCAAGGCGATCATGCCGACCCACCTCAAGAAGCGTTGGATCGAACAGGCATTCGCCGCAGGCATCACGGAGATCGAGGTCTGTTCGTTTGTGCCGGCAAAGGTCGTGCCGGGGATGCAGGATGCTCCGGAAATCACTCGCTTCGCCGCCTCGATCCCTGGCCTCACCGTCGCGGCGCTCATCCCGAACGCGAAAGGCGGTGCAGCAGCATTGGCAGCCGGAGCCCACAAGGTCTCCATGCCGATCTCGGTCTCGAAATCACACAATCAGGCGAACTTGCGAAAGACGCATGAGCAATCGCTCGATGAACTCGCCGAGGTCGTCCGCATGGTCGCGTCCATGGCGCCACAGAAGCGCCCGAGGATCGAAGTCGGAATGGCTACGTCGTTCGGCTGTTCGATCGAAGGCGCCGTGCCGGAAGCCGATGTTCTCCGGCTGGCGGAGCGCGCCCTCGCCGCCGGGGCCGACAGCGTCACGGCGTCGGATACGATCGGCATTGGAAACCCGGCGCAAGTCCGACGGCTCTTCAAGGCTCTGTTCGCGGCCTTCGGGAAGGAGCGGGCCAACAGTGCCCACTTTCACGATACGCGAGGACAAGGCCTCGCCAATGTCCTCGCGGCCCTCGACATAGGGGTTACCTCGTTCGACGCTTGCCTTGCTGGCCTCGGCGGTTGCCCTTTCGCACCGGGCGCATCCGGGAATGTCTGCACTGAGGATGTCGTATGGATGCTCGAGGAAATGGGCCTGCGGACCGGGATCGACCTCGCCAGATTGCTCGAAATCCGCAAGGTGCTCGAGGAAGGTTTACCGGGCGAACGCCTGTCTGGGCATCTGGCTGAGGCCGGCCTGGCACGAACGCGCGCCATCGAACGCGTCGCCTCGGCGCGCTGATCTCGAATGTCACAGCTGACGGAAACGATACTCCGTCCGCTGTCGGTACAATTCGCCCGGACGCAGCACTGTCGACGGAAACTGCGGCTTGTTCGGCGAGTCCGGCACGTGTTGCGGCTCGAGGCATATACCCGCATTTCCTGCGTAACGAGCGCCGCCCAGCCCAGCCACCGGCAGAGCCAACTTGAAGCCGTCATAGACTTGCAGCGCCGGCTCGCTGGTCCACACCTCCATCGCCAGTCCCGACTTCGGCGAGGACAGCGTCGCCGCGTGCGAGATCTCCGGCAGCGTAGCAGAAGCACGCTCGCACCGATCCCGCCGCAAGATGAAATTGTGATCGTACCAGATCCGGCCGCCATCGGATCCCATGCGCCGGATCTTGCGCGGATGGCGGAAGTCGAAGGGCGTTCCCGCCACCAGCGCCATCGTTCCATCAGGAATGAGATCGGCGTCGACCGGGGTCATCAGATCGGCATTCACGGCCAGATCGTGATCAAGGATGTCGCCGCTGCCATCGAGATTGAAGTAGGAATGGTGGCAGAGATTTATGATGGTCGGTGCGTCGGTGAATGCCGACAGATCGATCAGCAACGATGTCCCGCGAACGCTATAGCGGCAGACGACCGTCATCATCCCCGGATATCCATTGTATCCGTCGGGCGAGACGTAAACGAGAGTGGCGGAGTGGCCATCGCAATCTGCCAGCATCCACGGTGATTTTCCCAGGCCGGTCGCCCCCCCGCCGTGGAGCGCGTGCTTGCCGTCCTGATTCAACGGCAATTGATATGTCACACCATCGAGCGAGAAGCGGCCGAGCGCGATCCGGTTCGCGAAGCGTCCCGCGATTGCACCGAAGTGGGGCGCATGCGCGACGTAATCCTCGATCGTATTGAGCCCGAGCACGACGCGCTGCTGACCACCATCCGCCCGACGCACTTGGAGATCGCGAACCACGGCACCATATTCGAGAATGGACGCGGATATCCCTTCTCCGCGCAACACCGCTTCCCGGACACCACGCCCGTCAGCCATCACGCCGAACTGCCGCACTTCGCTGGACTTCATCGAACCCGCTCCGCTCACGTCACCCGGCCGATCCGATGCAGTTCCTTGTGGGTCGCCACCACGAGTTCGCCTTGGACGTCGATCCAGCCACGAAACATGCCGACCGTATTGAAAGGAGCGAGCACCGCTCCCTGGGAATCGATTGCGACCATGCCGGCGCCGATCCCGTGCGAGGCAAGAACATCGAAAACCAGCGCATCCGTGGCTTCCCTTAACGATCGTCCCGCGTACATCATACGGGCTGCGACGTCGTAGGCGGCGGCACGGCGGATGAAGATTTCCCCTTGGCCGGTACCGGATACCGCGCACACGCCATTTCGCGCATAGGTTCCAGCGCCGAGGATTGGCGAATCTCCGATCCGGCCGACCGGCTTGTTGTTGAACCCGCCCGTTGACGTCGCCGCGGCGACATTGCCCCTGCGATCGAGCGCGACAGCCCCGACGGTGCCATGCTTCTCCGCCTCGCTGGCCATCGCGATCGTTCCCAGTTTCGAGCGGGACCTGAGGCTCTCCAACGCCGCTACCCGTCGAGGCGTGGTGAAGTAGCTGTTGTCGACCATGGCCAGCCCCGCTTGCTCGGCGAAGGCGTCCGCCGCATCTCCCCCGAGGAGCAATGCAGACGATGTGTCCATGACGGCGCGAGCCCCGCGGATCGGGTTTCTTATGCGCCGCACCCCGGCCACCGCACCGCCACCGAGCGTCGCGCCATCCATGATCGAAGCATCGAGTTCGTGGAAGCCCTCGGCGTTGAGCGCGGCGCCATGGCCCGCATTGAAATGGGGACTATCTTCCATGCGAACGACGGCGGCTTCTACGGCATCAAGGCTCGATCCTCCGCCAGCAAGGATCTTGTATCCTGCTTGCAGTGCCTCTGCGAGGTGCGCGCGCGATTCCGCCCACTCTTCCTCGCTCAACAACGAACGGTCGAGTGTCCCGCAGCCGCCATGAATTCCGATCGCTATCGGCATCGCTTTCTCCAGTATCGCAATCGGCGCGTTCGCTCAGACGACGAGGCGCCCCGAGACGGAGCGGTCGAGCGGCCACAACGGCCTTTGCAGCTTGACGTAGCGATGCTTCGAGATGTCCTGCGGGCAGCAGCCACCGGTATCTGCGCGCACGATCAGAGACGCGTGCGGGCCGTAGGCGCCGGCGAAGTGTTGCGCACTCTTCAGGATCATCACGCGGTAGTTTTCGGGATGCAGACCGAGCTGCGTGAACAACTCGGTGCCCAGTGCCTGGGTTCGGTGGGAGATCAGGATCACATCGACGCCCCCGATCCGCACCGCGGCAGTATCGCCGACGGGAATCTTCGCCGCGCCAAACATCTGCCATCCGTCCCGGCGGGTGGCGAGCACCTCGACCTCGGCGTCGACTGGAGGACCGGATTCGGCCGCGGCCTTGCCGCCGAATCGAAGTGGGATCCGGGCACCGGGACCTGCCAGCATGCAGAACTGTACGGCAACCGGGTCCCAGACAGGCGCCACGGCAGCCTTGTCCACTTTGCGGCGGATGAGTTCATGAATTGTGTACGTGCAGTCCGACGCCGCCCCGCCACCGGCATTGTCGGAGGGTTCCGCCACGATGGCGAGCTTGCCATTGTGCGCCAGCGCCTGCTCGAAAGCCGGGGCCATGTCGAGCGTCGCGGGGCACCAAGTGCCGCGCTTGGCGAAGATCTCGTCCCCGAGCTGCTTGGCCAATGCGTCGCCTTTGGCCTTCTGGTTGTCCGTGTAGACCAGGACCCGTGTTCCCATTTCCGGTACGTCGCCGTGCCCGAAACCATGCGCGATCGAGATGTGCAGAATACCGTCCTTGCCCTCCAGCGCCTTGATACGATCGACGAAAGACCGCATCGGCTCGGTCGTGGTGGGGAAGAAGTCCCACATCCGTGGATCGTACAGCGACGCGACGGGCTTTACCTTCCCGCGCAGCGTCTGCAGCACCAGTTCGACCAGTTCTTCTCCCCTCTCGAGGAAATCGACGTGGGGATACTCCTTGAACACCGTGGACACGGTTGCAAGGCGGATCCGCTTCTCGCTCATGTGACAATGGGGATCGTACTCGCAGCCGACGACGCACGTGTCCCCGACTATGGCACGAACCCGCTGGAGCACATCCCCCTCGACGTCGTCGTAGCCGTCCGCGACGAAAGCGCCGTGAAATCCCATCAGCACTGCGTCGACCGGCATCGCCGCTTGGAGTTGCGACAGGATCTCGTCGCGCATGGCCTCGTAGTCCTTTCGGAACACCGTTCCCGAGGGCTCTGCCCAGAAGCACGACCCCTCGATGAGAGTGAATCCTTCGGCCTTGGCGCGGCGCCTGGCGACGAACAACGGAGCAGTGCACAACTTCGGCTCGTCCGGATGCCGACCGGCCGGCGCATAGAAACTGTCTTCGAAACTGCGACGCGAAGTCGGTATCGGGGAGTAGGTGTTGGTCTCGGTTGCGAGCGAGGCAGCGAAGATGCGCATGAGCTTGATCCCGTACGAGGGTGTGGAGCCGAGCCTTTCGAACGCCGATCATGCACACGGAAGCGGTCGCGCGGAAGCGTTTAACAGCGCAACTGCCGTGTGCATCACGACGGGCTGCGGTTCAATACCCCTTTGCCCGATCGACGACGTTGCGTAGCGCTCCCCCGCGCCCGTGGACCGCGATCTGTTCGCAAACGTAGCCGGCAATCGCCTCAGGATCGCTGTCGGCGGCATTATGGGGCGTCACGATGACATGCGGGTGCGTCCACAGCGGGCTCGCTGCCGGCAGCGGCTCGGTCTCGAAGACATCGAGCGTCGCCGCGCCAATGGTGCCATCATCGAGACAGGCCAGGATATCGGCCTCCACCTGCAGCCCGCCGCGGCCGGCGTTGATAATGGACGGAGCCGAAAGCACACCGTCACGGGCGAGACCGGACATCAGCCTCCGGTTCACGATGCCCCTCGTCTCGGCGGTCAGCGGCAGCAATACGACGAGAATGTCCGTTCTGGCGAGAAACGCGGCCAGACCGCCGGCTCCGTGAAAACACGTCACGTTCGCAAGGGAATGTGGCGAACGGCTCCACCCGGCGACTTGGAACCCGATGCGCACCAGCACCTCGGCCGCGTCCCGTGCGATCTCACCGAGCCCCATGAGCCCGACACGTACGTCTCCGGCGGCATGCTGGACAGGCCCGACCCACTCGCGGCGCGCCTGCGCCGCCCGCAGCATCGGCATTTGTCGATGGTGGTCGAGCACGTGGAGGACGACATACTCGGTCATTCGACGGGTCAGATTCTGGTCGACCACGCGTACGAGTGGCACCTGCGGCAGGCTGGTGTCCGCCAACAGGGCATCGACACCCGCGCCCAGATTGAAGATCACGCGGAGGTTGGGCAGCGTTGCAATCAATCCTCGCGGAGGCTTCCAGGCTGCCGCATACCGGATCGCGGCAGGATCATAAGA
The DNA here is from genome assembly GCA_964389095.1 of uncultured Hyphomicrobiaceae bacterium. Lineage (GTDB taxonomy): Bacteria > Pseudomonadota > Alphaproteobacteria > Rhizobiales > Hyphomicrobiaceae > JABFRJ01. Next base: position 20,653 of record CAYMEB010000014.1, on the reverse strand, counting down.
ATCTTCCCCGTGCACGGCGACGCCATCATTTCCCAGGCGCGCACGAAAGCGACCGGCCCATGCTTTCGGTGACCAGTTTCCTCCACTGGACTGAATGGCGAGCAGCAGGGTCATGTGCTCACGTCTCCTGCGCCGGCAACCTCCAGATCGAACGCCGCAGCGAGCAGCGCGCGCGTGTATTCGGCCGCCGGACGCTCGAAAATCTGAGCCGCCGGCCCCTCTTCGACGATTTTGCCCTGGCGCATCACGATCACGTAACTCGAGAGCGCCCGCACGACCCTGAGGTCGTGGCTGATGAAGAGATAAGAGAGGTCGCGGGCCTTCTGCAAGGCGCGCAAAAGGTCGACGATCTGGGCTTGCACGCTCATGTCCAGAGCGCTGGTCGGTTCGTCGAGCATGACGAAGCGGGGTTCCAGAATCATCGCGCGCGCGATCGCGATACGCTGGCGTTGCCCGCCGGAAAACTCGTGGGGGTAGCGATCCTGCGCCGACGGATCGAGGCCGACTTCCGCCAGCGCTTTGCCGACGCGAGTTCGTATCTCGTCATAGGGCATCTTGGGCTGCTGGATGCCCAATCCCTCGCCGATGATCTGGCCTACGGACAGCCGTGGCGATAGCGATCCGAAGGGGTCTTGGAAAACGATCTGCATCTCGCGCCGCAAGGGCCGCATCGCCTTGCTGTCGAGGCCGTCGGTGCGGCGGCCGACGTAGGCGATGGGACCCCTAGAGGCGACCAATCGCATCAGCGCCAGGCCGAGTGTGGTCTTGCCGGACCCCGATTCGCCGACAACCCCGACCGTCTCGCCTTCCCTTACTTGCAGAGTAACGCCGTCGACAGCCTTGACGTGATCGACCGTTCTGCGGAGCAGGCCGCGCTTGATCGGGAACCAGACCTTAAGATCCGACGTATCGATCACGACGCGGCCGCCCGGATTGAGCGGCGGCGGTTCACCCTTGGGCTCCGCCGAAATGAGGTGCCGCGTGTAGGCGTGCCGCGGAGACTCGAAAACCTGTCGAGTCGGTCCTTCCTCCACCACCCGTCCCTCGTTCATCACGTAGACGCGACCGGCCATCTTCCGAACGATGCCCAGATCGTGCGTGATCAACAGCATCGCCATGCCTGTCTCGGCCTGCAGTTCTTTCAGCAGCGCGAGGATCTGAGCCTGGATCGTCACGTCGAGCGCGGTTGTCGGCTCGTCGGCGATCAGCAGATCGGGTTCGTTCGCCAGCGCCATGGCGATCATGATGCGCTGGCGTTGCCCGCCGGAGAGCTGGTGCGGGTAGGAGCCGAGCCGCTGCTCGGGATCGCGGATACCGACCCGCGTGAGGAGTTCCAATGTCCGGCGGCGAACCGCCTCGCCTTCCAACCCGCGGTGAACCCGGAGGATTTCGCCGATCTGCCGCTCGATCGTGTGCACCGGATTGAGCGACGTCATCGGCTCTTGGAAGATGATCGAAATCCGGCGTCCTCGGATTTCGCGCATGACCGAGTCGGGCGCACTGAGGAGGTCGATTCCGTCGAGGAAGATCTCGCCGCGCGGGTGCGAGGCAGCTGGGTAGGGCAGGAGGCGGAGGATCGATAGAGCCGATACGGTCTTGCCCGAACCGGATTCCCCTACCAGGGCGACCACTTCTCCAAGACCAATGGTGAAATCGACGCCCTTTACGGCGAGGGACTTCTGGTCGCCGGACGAAAAGGCGACCTCGAGATCTCGCACCCTGACGAGAGTATCGGAATGTGTTCGCATAGCCGTCATGATCGAGCCGTCACCGGAAGGTCTTGCGCGGATCGAGCGCATCGCGCACGCCCTCGCCGATGAAGATGAGCAGGCTCAAGAGACCGGCAATCGACAGGAACGCAGCCAATCCCAACCATGGCGCCTGAAGGTTGGCCGTCGCCTGTTGCAGCATTTCACCGAGGGATGGCGACCCTGGCGGCATCCCCAGGCCGAGGAAGTCGAGCGCGGTCAGGGCCGTGATCGATGAGGACAGCTTGAACGGAATGAAGGTCAGCGTCGCAACCATCGCGTTCGGCAGGAGATGGCGGAACATGATCTTCGCGTCGGAAAGGCCCAGCGCTTTCGCAGCCGTGATGTACTCGAAATTGCGGCCACGCAGGAACTCTGCGCGAACGACACCGACCAGCGAGACCCACTGGAAGAGCAGCAACACCCCGAGCAAAGTCCAGAACCCCGGAACCAGCACCGAAGACACTATGATCAGGATGTAGAGGGACGGCATGGACGACCAGATCTCGAGAAACCGCTGGAAGAAGAGATCGACCTTCCCACCGAAGTACCCTTGCACCGCTCCCGCTGTTACTCCGATTGCCGTCGAACAAACGGTCAGCAGAAGTCCGAACAGAACCGAGATGCGGAAACCGTAGATGAGCCGGGCCAACACGTCCCGCCCCTGATCGTCGGTTCCGAGCCAATTGCGATTGCCCAGCGTCAGATAGCGCTCGAGCTGGTCGGCCGGCGCTTCACACAAAGCCGAGCGCGTCGCCCACGGTGGGGGGGCGGGAAACCCGAGGCACTGCCCACTCGCCGAGCGAATTCGAGGATAGTCCTTGTTGATCGAGCTGTAGGAATAGCGAACCGGCGGCCACAGCATCCAGCCTTCTCGTTCGATCTCCTCGAGGATCACGGGATCCTTGTAGTCGGTGATGGCGAGGAACCCACCGAATTTCGATTCTGGATAGTCGACCAGAACCGGAACCAGCAGCTCGCCCTTGTATCGAACGAGGATCGGCTTGTCGTTCGCAATGAATTCGGCGAACAGCGTGACGCCGAACATCGCAAGGAAGATCCACAGGCTCCAATAGGCACGGCGGTTGGAACGGAAGTTATGCCACCGCCGGCGCGTGATCGGGGTGGGACGGAAACGCCGCCTCACAAACCCGATGCGTTCACCAGAAGGTGCGCTCGACGCTCGCTCTGCGACTGCGATGATCCGGGCATCCATGCTCAGATCTCCCGGCTGTCGAAGTCGATGCGCGGATCGATCAGCGTATAGATGAAGTCGGACACGAGGTGTACGACGAGGCCGATCAGGGCGAAGATGTAGAGGTTGGCGAAAACGACCGGATAGTCGCGGTTAATCACGCTCTCCCAGCCCAGCAATCCCAGCCCATCCAAAGAGAAAATCTTCTCGATCAGCAGGCTACCCGAGAAGAATGCCGACACGAAAGCACCCGGAAACCCCGCAATGATCAGGAGCATCGCATTGCGGAAGATGTGACGGTAGAGCACGGTGCGCTCGGTGAGGCCCTTTGCGCGTGCCGTCATCACGTACTGCTTCCTGATCTCGTCGAGGAACGAGTTCTTGGTCAGGAACGTCATGGTGGTGAAGGCCGCCAGGGCCATGGCGGTGATCGGAAGGCAGAGGTGCCAGAAGTAATCGAGCACCTTGCCCATCAGCGAAAGCTGGTGCCAATTATCCGAGGTGAGGCCTCGGAGCGGAAAGATCTGGAAGAACGATCCGCCTGCGAACACGACCAGCAGAAAGACCGCCACCAGAAACCCGGGGAGTGCGTAGCCCAGCACGAGCACGCTCGATGTCCAGGTATCGAAGGGCTCGCCGTCACGGACTGCTTTGCGAATGCCGAGCGGAATGGAGATGAGGTAGGTCAGCAGGGTCATCCACAAGCCGAGGGAAATCGAAACCGGCATCTTCTCCTCGATGAGCTGAAGCACGCTGACATCCCGGAAGTAGCTCTTGCCGAAATCGAACATCAGGTAGTTCTTCATCATCAGAATGAAGCGCTCATGCGCCGGCTTGTCGAAGCCGAACTGCTTTTCGAGCTGCTTGATGAAAGCAGGATCGAGCCCCTGCGCCCCGCGGTACTTGGATATGTCTCCAGTCTGCTGAGCGGCGCCCGCCTGGTTGGCCATCCCGTCGCTCTGGCCGCCGCCGATGCGGGAAGAGGCCGACACCTCATTTCCGGAAAGCTGCGCGATCACGCGCTCGATCGGGCCGCCAGGCGCGAATTGTATGATGGCGAAGCTGATGAGCATGATCCCGAAGAGCGTGGGAATCATGAGCAGCAAGCGCTTGACAAGATAGGCTGCCATTGTCGGCCGTCGATCTCCTCGTAGGAAGCGATGGAGACGCTCACGCGGTCCGATGAGCGCCTGTCCCCAACCCCGGTCACGCGTCTAAAAAGCGTCTGAACCCAGCACTCAGTTCGTTTTCAACTTCGCAGCTCTTGCAGTGTCGTACCACCACGTATCGACGATGGCACGATCGTATGGCGGCTTCTGCGGCGGTCGAGCGAACTCGTCCCAGAAGGCGATCGTATGGGTGCCCTTGAACCAGTGAGGCACCCAGTAATGACCGGCTCTCAGCACGCGATCGAGGGCACGCGCAGCAGTCACCATCTCATCGCGGGAGCGGGCTTCGGAAACTGCCGTTATGAGGTGGTCCACGACTGGATCCGAAATGCCGGCGAGATTGAATGTCCCATCGGTTCTTGCTGCCTCGGAACCGAAGAAATTGCGCAATTCCGGCCCTGGTGTCAGCGACATGATGAACCGGGCGGAGATGATGTCGTAGTCGAAGCTCTTCACCCGCCGCTGATACTGAGCGTCATCGACCCGGCGGATGGAGGCCTGGACCCCGATCGCGGTCAGGTTCTTGACGTAGGGTGACAGGATGCGTTCGAACCCAGGGTCCGAGATCAGGAACTCGATGTCGAGGACTTCGCCTTTCGCATTCACGCGCTGGCCGTTTTTCACTTCGTAGCCGGCATCGGATAGCAGCCGTGCGGCTTGGCTCATCATACGCCGATCATTGCCCGAGGCGTTCGATACGGGAGGTATGTAGGGAGCCTCGAACACTGCGGCGGGCAGCTTGTCCTTGAAAGGCATCAGCAGCTTCAGCTCGGCCGCGCTCGGCTCGCCTGTCGCCTTCATGGGCGAACTTTCGAAGAAGCTGGTCGTGCGCGAGTAGAGATCGTAGAATACGTTCTTGTTCGTCCACTCGTAGTCGAATGCCAGATCGAGTGCGCGCCGCACGCGTGCATCCGAGAATTTCGCTCTTCGCGTATTGATCCACCAGCCTTGCGTACCCGAGGGGCTCTTGTCCTCCAGAACGTCCCGCAGAAGCCGTTTCTCGGCGACTGCAGGAATGTCGTAAGCCGTCGCCCACTCCTTGGCTGTGAACTCCTCGCGCAGGTCGATCACGCCCGCCTTCAGTGCCTGAAGGCCGGCCAGTCGCTCGCGAAAGTAATCGTACCGGATCTCGTCGAAATTGAACCGACCGCGCATCACGGGCAGATCCTTGCCCCAGTAGTCCTGCCTCCGGACATAAGTCACGTAGGTCCCTTGCTTGAAATCGCCGACCTTGTAGGGCCCGGATCCCAGCGGAGGCTCCAGGGTCGTCTCCTCGAAATTGCGCGTCGCATAAAAGCTCCGCGACAGGACTGGCAGCGCAGCGACGGTCGCCGGCAGGTTCCGTGTCCGGCTTCCGGTGAACGCGTATTTTATGGTGTGGCGGTCGATCGCCACCGCTGAGACGACGTCGGCCAACTGGTTACGATAGAAGGGATGACCCTTCTGTTTGAGTGTCTCGAACGAGAAAACGCAGTCGTCGGCAGTGATGGGTGTCCCGTCGGCAAAGCGTGCCTCCGGCCGCAACCGAAATGTCGCCCAGCTGCGGTCGGAGGCGATGGCGACACCGCTCGCCACCAGGCCGTAGTAGCTGTCCGGCTCGTCGGCCGCGGGCACCATGAGGCTGTCGAATGTCAGCTCGATCCCCTGAGCGACGTCCCCCTTGAGTATGAAGCGGTTGAAGCTGTCGAAGGTCGCGATCGCGCCGGTACCGATGGTAACAAGTCGCCCGCCTTTGGGTGCATCCGCGCGCACATAGGCGAAGTGCTTGAAGTCAGGCGGGTACTTGAGGTCGCCGAAGGCAGAAAGGCCATGCCTGAACTCGTCGGCCGCGGCCGGCGAGACCAAACGCGGCGCCGCGAGGATTGCAACACACGCCAGCATCGCCCCCATCACTGCCGCTCGACGACCGATCGGTCGCCGCAGCCATCCAGCAGTGTTGTCTCTCACCGTCTCATTCCTCTCCAGCGGACTTTCCGGCATCTCAATCCTCGACCGTGTCGCGCGGACGACCGCCATGGCAGCGATCACTGGCCACGCTCGCCCCTGAGTTTGTCTGCCGCCGCTCGATCGTACCACCAGACTTGAAGGAAAGAAGTGCCCCGCTCCGGCAGATTTTGCGGCCGCCCGAACACGCTCCACGTGGCGATCCGATCGTAGGGGCTGTGCCACTGAGGAACCACATAGAAGTTCCATAGGAGAACCCGATCGAGCGCTTTCGTGGCGGCCACGAGGTCGGCACGGTCCCTGGCGAAGATCAACCGCTCGATCAGTTTGTCGATGGCCGGGTTCTTGATACCCGCCGAATTCCTGCTGCCGTTCCGCTCTGCCGCCGCCGAGCCCCAGTAGTCGCGCTGTTCGTTTCCAGGGCTTTCGGATTGGGCGAAGGTGCCAACGATCACGTCGTAGTCGAACGCTTCTACGCGCCGCTGGTACTGCGCGCTGTCGACGACGCGGATCGCCGTCTTGATGCCGAGACGTTCCAGAGTGGCCTTATAGGGCTGCACGATCCGGTCGAAAGCCGGGCTCGACAGCAGGAACTCGATCGACAGCTGCTCGCCGCTCGAATTGGTCAGCACGCCACCCCGCGGCGTGTAACCCGCCTCGGCCAGGAATCGGGCGGCCTGCGCCAGGTTTCTGCGAAGGCTTTCAGGGCCTTCGTTGACGGGGTTCTTCCACTCGGTCGTGAACACTTCAGGCGGAATCTCTGATTTCACCTCGTTCAGGATCTCAAGCTCTCTCCCCGACGGCGACCCTTTGGCGGCAAACTCGGAATTCTCGAAAAAGCTGCCGACCCGAGTGTACTGGTCGTAGAACAGGTTCTTGTTCGCCCATTCGAAATCGAATGCCAGGTTCATGGCGCGGCGCACCCGAACGTCCTGGAAAGCCTTGCGACGCAGGTTCATCACAAACGCCTGCATCGGCGCCACGCGCTTGTAGGCGATCTCCTCCTTCTTCACCCAGCCGCGCTTTGCGGCATCGAAATCGAACTCTGTCGCCCAGCTCTTGGCGCTGGTTTCCCGCCAGAAATCCAGAGCACCAACTTTGAAGCTCTCGAACGCGGCCGTCCGCTCACGGAACGAAACGTAGGTGATCTCGTCGAAGTTCCATTGACCCAGAGACACCGGCAGGTCCTTGGCCCACCAGTCTTTGACACGCTCGTAGGTGATCTGGCGACCCGCCTCGACCGACTTGATGCGGTAGGGTCCCGATCCGAGCGGCGGTTCCAGGGTCGATTTGGAGATGTCGCGCGCTTCACCCTTGTCGTTTCGACCTTCCCACCAGTGCTTGGGCAGGATCATCAATTGAGAGACGATATGTGGCAACTCTCGGTTGCCTTTGATGGAAAATCGGAATGTGACCTCGTGCTCGCCGGTCCTCTCCGCTTTCTCGACGTCCTTGAAATAGGACATGTAGAAAGGGGCGATGCGCTTGAGGGTCTCGAAAGAATAGATGACGTCGTCGACCGACACCGGCTTTCCGTCATGAAAGCGCGCCTCCTTGCGCAGCCCGAAGGTGACGGAGGAGTAGTCATCGGGATGGCTCGCCCACTCGGCAATCAATCCGTACTCTGTCGAAGCCTCGTCGGGCGAGGACGTGAACAGTCGATCGAATAGAAGGCCCAACCCGGTAGCTTTCTCACCCTGAACCGGGAATGGGTTGAGACTATCGAACGATCCCTCGTCGAACTGACGTACCCGGCCGCCCTTGGGCGCATTCGGGTTGACCCAGTTGAAGTGCTTGAAATCAGGACCGTATTTCGGTTCGCCCACGAGCGACATCGCGTGCATGCGCTTCGCCTGGGCATTCACCTGCTCCGTCCCGGCGAGCATTCCGCCGAAACCGATTGCAAGTCCGACAGCGCCGGCAATCCAGCGACTCATGGCGTATCACTCCCCGACCAAGCAGAGACGGCACCGAGCAGATCATGCGGGCTCGGACATCGCATTTCAAATTACATGTTGTCCACTCGGCGGCATCGATCATGAGTGGCAACGAACCCGCCGCGCGTCCGAAAAAAACACCCCGTGAGCGGGAAGCTCACGGGGCCATTGACGTCGAAATCCGGCTCGACAGGCGCAGCCGGACGAAACTACTGCGGCAGCGCGGCCGGGCTATCTGCCTGCTTACGCAGGAAAGCCAGCAGATCTGCCAGATCGCCAGGGTCCTTCACGCCGGCGAAGGCCATCTTGTTATTTGGAACCGCAGCGCGCGGGTTGTACAGGAACGTGGCAAGCGACTCCCACGACCACGCACCGCCTTTACCCTTCAGGGCGTCGGAGTATCCGAAACCACCCACCTCGGCGACCTTGCGGTTCACGATCCCCCAAAGATTGGGACCGGTCTTCTGCTCACCGCCCTTGCCCGGCGTATGGCAGTTGGCGCACTGCTTGAAAACGTCCTGCCCGGCGTCCGCATTGCCTTTCGCGATCGCAGCCACCACCGCCTTGGCGTCGAAGGCGGCCGCAGCGGCCCCGCCACCCGATGTGGTCTTGGCAACCGCGAGCTCATACCCGGGCTTGGCGGCCTTGGGCTCGTGCCAAGCGATCTCTGCCAAAGTCCGACCGCCGAACAGCAACAGCGCCGCCGCCAGAACTCCGCCCGCGATCTTGTTGAACTCGAAAGAATCCATGCCTGCAGCTCCCCGAATCTGGACATGCGGCTCTATGCCTGCGCGCGCGGTGCACGGCCAGCCTTCCAGCCGCGGCACTATACGAGTCCGACGTCTGCTTGCAACCGAGGCAGAGAACGTTTTAGGAGCTTTCAGCGAGACGAATTGTCACCGCTGCACCGCACAAGCGGGAGGCCGCCAGTCCCATGTACCGCACCGTCGTCACAATCCCGGCCCGCATGGCGTCGACCCGGCTTCCAGGAAAGCCACTCGCCGACATCTGCGGCATCCCCATGATCGTCCATGTCTGGAAACGCGCCATGGAAGCTGAGGTCGGGCGGGTTCTGGTTGCGACCGACAGCGCTGAAATCGCCTCGGCCGTGAGAAACGCCGGTGGCGAGGCGGTCATGACCAGAGCCGATCACACCACCGGATCGGACAGGATCTATGAGGCGCTGAACCGGATCGACCCGGAGGGCGAGATCGAGAACGTCGTCAACCTCCAGGGCGATCTGCCGACCTTGGAACCGAGGCTAGTGCGCGCATGTCTGGCACCGCTCGACGACAAAGCGGTCCAGATAGGGACTCTGGCTGCCGAAATCAGGCTCGAGGAGGAGCGGACCAATCCCAACGTGGTCAAGGCGGTGGGAACGCCGATCAGCGCCCGGCGCCTGCGAGCACTTTACTTCACGCGGGCGACAGCCCCTTCCGGCGATGGACCGCTGTACCATCACATCGGGATATATGCTTACCGGCGGGCAGCGCTCGAACGCTTCGTCAGCCTCAAGCCCTCCCCTCTGGAGCGGCGCGAGCGGCTCGAGCAGCTCCGCGCGCTGGAAGACGATATGCGAATTGACGTCGAGATCGTTGACACGGTGCCACTCGGCGTCGATACCCCAAACGACCTCGAGCGCGCGCGGAAGATGATCGCCGCCACCGCCCGCGGCTGAACGAACCGCCGCGCCAGAAACGACCACGATGACAGCCAAGAAAGCCAAATCCCCGACCGGGGGCCGCATTCGCATCTCTTACCAGGGAGAGCCCGGCGCGAACTCGCACATCGCGACGTCCGAGATCTTTCCCGACGCGGAACCGCTACCGTGTCCCACCTTCGAGGACGCGCTTGCCGCGGTGAAGTCCGGCGAGGCCCGCTACGGAATGATCCCGATCGAGAACTCGGTCGCAGGCCGCGTCGCGGACATCCATCATCTGCTGCCGAACTCCGGCCTTTTTATCGCTGGCGAGCATTTCCTGCCGATCCGCTTCCAGCTCATGGCGATCAAGGGAGCGAAGCTGAAGGACATCACCGATGTCTACAGCCACGTTCACGCTCTGGGGCAGTGCCGCAAGATCATCAGGAAGCTTGGGATCAGGCCGCATGTGGCCGGAGACACGGCGGGATCGGCGCGTCAGGTTTCGGAGTGGCGCGATCGCACCAAAGCAGCCCTGGCCCCGCGACTCGCAGCGGAGGTCTATGGGCTGGACATCCTGGCCGAGGACGTCGAGGACGAGAAGCACAACACTACGCGCTTCGTGATCTTGTCCAAGCAGCGCGAAGACGCCGCTTCCGGAAACGGAAAGGTCATAACGACTTTCGTTTTCCGGGTTAAAAACCTGCCGGCCGCTCTCTACAAGGCGCTCGGCGGTTTTGCGACCAACGGCGTAAACATGACCAAGCTCGAGAGCTACATGGTCGATGGAACGTTCACGGCAACGATGTTCTATGCGGACGTCGAGGGGCATCCCGACGATCTGGCGCTGAGCCGTGCACTCGACGAGTTGAAGTTCTTCTCCGACGAGCTGCGCATTCTGGGAACATACCCGGCGAGCCGCCTTCGCAGAACCATGGGGGCCGGCTGATCGTTGCGGCCTGCCGTTGGGCTCAACCGGACGACGGCACGATCCGCCAGACCCGCAGGCTCTGCACAGGTGAAGCCCCGCTGATCTCCTTGAGGAACGGGAATTGCTCGCCCGCGGCCAGGCGCTCGTGCAGGGACCCCTTCTCCAACCCTTCCTCGACGATGGTCTGGCGGCCATCCTTCAAAGGCGCGATGCAGGCGACGAGATAGCCAGCGCCGGTGTTAGCCAGGCGGCGACGGCTTTCCTCGGGCTGCGAGCGGAAGATCGCGTGCGTCTCGACGATGGCGTCGTCGAGGTGGTGATAAGGCGCGGAAAAAACATGGTGCGGCGTGAGCGCCGCTATGAAGGGACCGATGTCGATCTGGCTCACAATGCGCCCCTCTGGCAGCCGAGCAAGCGCTGCGATCGCGGGCGTCGAGCGGCAGGCGTCGGTTTCAGGCGCTCCCTTTCCTTCGACGAGATCGCGCGACGCGCCGCCGAGCAGGAGCACGGCCCCGGCCAGCAGCGCCAGGCTGGATTGATTGACAGCCATTGCGCCGAGTAGCCGCACCGACAAGGCACTCAAGGAGCCGATCGGCCGGGCACTGGCGATCGCGAGCGTCAGCGCGAATGCCGCCAGCCAACTCGCATAGGGAATGAACTTGACTTGCCAGAGGGCCGGCAGGAGCGATCCCACCGTCAACGCCACCAGTGCGAGGTTGGCAGCCGATCGCTCCCGGTTCCACAGCCACGTCGCGGCCGCGATGCCGAGGGCAGCAAACACCATGAACACGATCATCGGCGTCGGATTGCTCGCGAGCGAGGCAAACACGCTCTTGGTCTCGATCACATGGGAAAGCCAGAGCCGCTGGGCATCGGCGCTCACGGTGGCGAAGGGTCCTCCGATGCACACAGGTCCGCTGGCGAGATAAGCGCCAGCGGCCAGCACGCCTCCGGCCGCGAGTACCCCCAATCGCATCGCTGTCCGCCAGCGCGCGGCATTCGCCTCGATGACCACGAGCGTTGCCGCTCCGGTCCCTACCAGCAGCACCATGTTGATCGCGAGGGCATCACAAACGGTGGCGAACCACCGCGGCGGCGGCACTGTGACGAAGAAAACGCACAAGAGGGCAGTCGCCATTGCAACCGCAGCAGACCTCACCCCCGGCAGGACCCTCAGTTCCACGACGGCAACGACCGCCGCGACGGCCAGCAACGGCATGGTCAGGGCAAGCGGCTCGTAACCGACCGCCAGACCGAGCCCCAGCATGGCGCCGGCGAATCAGCCTGCACGTGGACTGTCGATTGACCTGACCAGTGCGAGCAGACCGACGACCGTACCCAGGATCATCGCATTGTGATGGTCGATCCGGCCCGCCCTGAACTGAAACAGGCCGGACAGACATGTGACGGCCAGAACCAGGAACAGAGCCGACGCTGCGGCTCCCCCGCGCAGGTCCGTTTCCCGCACCATGAAACGCAGGAAGACCAGCAGAAGAAGCGCCGGCCAGAGGATCCGCACCAGCATTTCGGCCGTCGGCGCGCTGAGGAAAACGCCGAAAACCAGGAGCAGCAGCGCGATCGGGAGATCGATAAGGCGCGACCAGTGAGACACCAGGGCGTCTGGGAAACCTATGCGATGCAGGGTCGGGTCGAACCAGCCAGCGCCTCCCAGCAGCGAACGAACCTGCACCAGGCGGGTCGCATCGTCGGTATCCCCCAGGGACTGCCGCAGATCGGCCAAATCGGGTGCAATGTCACGGAACACGACGAACGCCGTGGCGGCCACACACCACAGCCAACGCGAACCTGCCCATGCCGACAGCATGGAGTACACCGTCGCCCGGACTGGCAAGGTGGTCGTGCTCATTGCGGTTCCCGAGTGTCGTGGCGAATCGGAGCCACGGTAGTCTCACCCGGCTTTCCCGCCTGTTAATGTTGCCTGGGGCGCAAGGCGCCATCGGCGCCGCTGAACCCGATTTGAAGCCCCAACCCCGGCGAACCACGTTGCGATCGAGACTGAGGGGCACGTCCGGCCCGCCGTGAATAGACGCCCTGTCTCCGAGGGCGCTGGCATAGAGTTGCGGCGACAACGACGACACTCCGATCGATGCAGCAACTCGGCGTACCCACACCGCAAACCGCCGAACTCCGCACCGATCGACCTTGGCGGACGTCGCACAAACGAAACACATAGGCAGCAATGTGCGGGATCGATTGCCAGGGTGGCAAAACGAGCATCTCGGTCGCCGACGGCGAACGCTCAGGCGCTGAACCCGGCCTTCCTCCGATCGCATCGGTCCGCGATCGAGACCAGCGACCGGCACATCCACCGGCTGCGAGATGGCGTCAAACAAGGCCCAGCCGCTGGCCGCCGTAGACCCGATCTCGAAGGGGGCGCCACCAAGCCTCGTTCGCCAAATACCAAGCAATCGTCTTCTCGATGCCTGTGTCGAAGGTCTCTTGTGCCCGCCAGCCCAGTTCGGTTTCGATCCGTGACGGGTCGATGGCGTAGCGACGATCGTGGCCCGGGCGATCCGCAACGAAGGTGATGAGCGACCGACGTGACCGGTCAGCCGGCCGGAGCCGATCGAGAATGTCGCAAACCCGCTCAACGACGGCGATGTTCTCCATCGGGGCGCGCCCGCCCACATTGTAGGTGCGGCCGACTTTGCCCTGCTCCAGCACGAGCGTCAGGGCGCGGACGTGGTCATCGACATAGAGCCAGTCCCGAACCTGGCGGCCGTCTCCGTAGACCGGCAAGGCCTTCATCTCCAGGGCATTGAGCAAGATCAGCGGGATGAGCTTTTCCGGAAAATGGCACGGCCCATAGTTGTTGGAACAGTTGGTGATCAGCGTCGGCAGGCCATAGGTCTCGTGCCAGGCTGAAGCCAGATGATCGGAAGCCGCTTTGCTTGCCGAATAAGGCGACCTGGGATCGTAGGGGGTGGTTTCCAGGAAGAATTTTCCAGGCTCCAGACTTCCATAGACCTCGTCGGTCGACACGTGCAGGAAACGGAACTCGTCCCGGAGAGAGCCGGTGATGCCCGCCCAATAGCCTCTCGCAGCCTCCAGGAGCGTGTGCGTACCGACGATGTTCGTGGCGATGAAGTCTGCCGATCCGGTAATCGACCGGTCGACATGGCTCTCCGCGGCCAGATGAAAAACCGCGTCGGGCCTGCACTCGGCGAAGACGGCATCCATCGCCGACCTGTCACAGATGTCGGCCTTGACGAACCTGTAGTTCGGGTTGGCCGCAACCGGTTCGAGCGAGGCAGTATTGGCCGCATAGGTCAGCTTGTCGACGACGGTTACCCGCCAGCCAAGGCGTCCGACCAAGTGGCGAACCAGGGCGGAGCCGATGAAACCAGCACCCCCGGTAACGATCACATTCCGCGGCATCGGGCGAAAACTCCTAGCGTTCCTCGGCCCCGCCGCTCGGGCTTGGCCGTCAGCAGAATCGGGAGAAATCCTTTCCAGGACTTGCTATGAACTTCCAGAACCCGCAACGGCCCCCTGAACAGGGCGGCCGGTGCACGCGACCAGAGCGGAACGAGACATGTCGAAGACGATCCTCATTCTCAATGGCCCGAACCTCAACCTGCTGGGGACCCGCGAGCCGCAGATCTATGGCAGCACGACGCTCAAACAGGTCGAGGAACTGTGCAAGAAAAAGGCTGAGGCACTCGGCTTCTCTGTTTCCTTCCACCAGTCGAACCGGGAATACGAGTTGATCGACTGGATACAAGGAGCGCTCAACTCCGTGGAAGGCATCATCATCAATCCAGCGGCTTTCACGCATACGTCGGTGGCAATTCTCGACGCCTTGAACATGTTCAAGGGACCGATCATCGAGCTGCACATCTCGAATCCGCACAAGCGCGAGGCATTCCGCCATCATTCCTTCACGACATACGCGGCAACCGCCCTGATCTGCGGCCTCGGAGTCAACGGCTACCCCGTGGCCGTGGAGGCCATGGCGGGCTTGATCGAGGCACGCAAGACAGCCGCAAAATCCTGAAGAAACAGCAGTTTGATAGCCGCCAACTCTACCAAGGCCACAGTCCGCTCGACATGCCCACGATCCTCAATCTCGTCCGCAAGGGGACATACCTCGACTCGGTTGCGCTGATGCGCATGTCTCGAACCGTCGCCGCCATGGACGGCGTCGAGGAATGCGGAATGATGATGGGGACACCCGCGAACAAGCGCATCATGGCGGACGCAGGGGTGCTGGCCGCCGAAGGCGAACAGGCCGCGGGTGGTGATCTCGTGATCGCCTTGCGTGCGAAGGATGCGGCGGCCGCGTCGACCGCTCTGGCCGAAGCCCAGGCTCTGCTGGACAAGCCGAGGGCGAACGGCTCAGCCGCCTCCTGGCGTCCACGCACGATACGTTCTGCAGTTACCCTGGAACCGTCCGCCAACCTCGCCTTGATATCTGTTCCCGGTGCGTTCGCTGCCGCCGAAGCGCGGAAGGCGATCGGCCGCGGGCTCAACGTGCTGATGTTCTCGGACAACGTATCCCTCGAGGACGAGGTCGACCTGAAACGCGAGGCCCGGGCGGCCGGGGTTCTCATGATGGGGCCCGATTGCGGAACTGCCCTTCTCGCAGGCGTGCCGCTGGCTTTCGCCAATGTCGTGCCGCGGGGCGACATCGGAATTGTCGGCGCATCGGGAACCGGCATTCAGGAAGTGAGCTGCCTGATTGCGAACAACGGCGGAGGGATTAGCCACGCCATTGGAACCGGCGGGCGCGATCTCAAGAAGGAGGTGGGGGGCATTACATGCCTTGCCGCGATCGACCTGCTCGATTCGGATCCTGCAACGCGGCACATCGTCGTCATTTCGAAGCCACCCGCTAAGGAGGTGGCACGTACCGTTCTCGAGCGGGTGGCACGCTCGTCCAAGCCGTTCACGATCTGCTTCATCGGCGGCATCGATATCCCCATGCCGGCCAACGCGCAGCTGTCGATCACGCTGGAAGCGGCAGCGGAGCACGCGTTGGGTCGCTCGCTGGTCGTGCCGTCCTCGCCGGCCGAAGCGGCGCGCAGACCGGGCAAGATCAGGGGATTGTTTGCAGGCGGCACGCTGTGCGCAGAGGCGCAGGCGGTCCTGCGCGAAGCGGGTTTGAAGCTTGCCTCCAACGTGGCCATCGACGGTGTGGCGGGGATGGATGAGAGCGCGGGGCGCCACACACTGCTCGATCTCGGAGACGACGAATACACGCTCGGACGCCCGCACCCCATGATCGAGCCCGCCGTGCGCGACGCTCCGCTCGCCGAAGCCCTCGGCGATGCCGCGACCTCTGTGATCCTGCTGGATTGCGTGTTGGGCTTCGGCGGCCATCGCGATCCGGCGGGCCACCTTGCGATGACGCTTGCCGGCCGCAGTCCCGATGCTCCACCGATCGTCGCTTCGGTCACGGGCACGAGCGGCGACCCGCAGAGCCTCCCGCAGCAGATCGCGCGGCTGACCAGTGCAGGCGTACTCGTAGCGCCGTCAAATGCAGCTGCGGCAAGACTGGCACTTTCGCTCGTTCGATCTCGCTAAGGAAACAGTCATGGCGGCGGCCGTCGAACCCCTGTTCGGGATGCCAGAGCGCCTCGTGATCGCGATCGGTGGCAATGCCACTCATCCCGAAAACATCACGGGCACCAGTGCGGAGCAGAAGGAGATTGCGCGCAAGACCGCTGATGCGCTGCTCCCGCTCGCGATGCTCGGGACAGAGCTGATCATCACTCACGGCAACGGCCCCGTGGTGGGAAAGATCCTGATGCGTCAGGCCCTAACCCGCGACCGCATTCCGCCCATGACGCTCGACATCTGCGTGGCGCACAGCCAGGGGGGGATTGCCTATCTCCTGATGCAGGCGATGGAAAACGCGCTTCGCGAGCATGACAATCCACGCCACGTCGCCTGCCTCCTGACGCAAGTCGAAGTCGATCCCGCCGATCCAGCCTTCCAGAATCCGACCAAGTTCGTCGGGCCGTTCTTTGCCGAAGACCAGGCCAAATCCATCGGAGCCGAACTCGGCTGGCGCATGAAGCAGGATGGCGCCCGCGGCTGGCGACATGTCGTACCTTCGCCGATGCCTCGACACATCTGCGACATCTCGCTGATAGAGGCGCTGGCACAACGCGGCACGATCGTGATTGCCGGTGGAGGCGGCGGAATCCCGGTCGTTCGTGGCCCCAAAGGCGTTCGAAATGGCGTCGAGGCCGTGATCGACAAGGATCTCACCACCCAACTCATGGCCCGTGTACTCGGCATCGAAACGATCATGCTGCTGACGGCGGTGCCGCGCATTTCAGTGAATTTCGGCAAGCCAGATCAGCGCGAACTCGATCGCGTCTCGGTCTCCGAACTGGAGGCGTACGACGCCGAAGGACACTTCCCTCCCGGTAGCATGGGCCCCAAAGTCGCCGCCGCCATCCGGTTCATTCGATCTGGCGGCAAGCGGGTCGTCATCGCTCGTCTCGACGAGGCAGTCGACGCCCTCCGCGGCAAAACGGGGACGCACGTGGTGCCCGATGCCAGCTGAGACGGCACCCGATGTCCGCGTCGTTCGCGCAAGCAGGATCGGCGCAATCGCCAACGAGATCATTGGCGACGACGGCGAGACGCAGGTTCTTTCCGTGTTCGAGCGCTCGCTCTACGTCCATTGCCCACGCGGGATCGTCTGCATCGGCGTCGACACTCTGGGCGCCGGCCCCATCAACATCGAGATCGATCAGGCCCAATGGGGATCATGGGTCACGCGCGGGATCGCAGCGGGCCTCGAAGGTCGCAATTCCGCCGCGCGGCTGCATCTCCCACCCAGACTGGCCATCGAGACTGCCTCAGCCGAGGTCTGGCTGCCGCCCCCACCGCCGAGGTTCGCTCCCGCGCCCGTACGGCGCGGACTGGAAACCTTTGCGCGATTCCTTGTCACGCAAGGCGCAGGCGAGACGACGGGGCACACCGAGCGGCTGCCCGCTGACGGGCTGGCGCGACTGGTGTTGGAACCGAATGCACGGCCCGTCAGCGCGGTCGAGCGGTCGGCTGCGGGACCACTTGCGTCCTTCAGGCTCGAACTGCCCAAGGTGCTCGCCGGCGGAGTGTGGTGCCCTGCGGCGGTACGCTCGGCAATGTTGCTCGTCGGGCTCGGCCCCGGCCTGACACCCTCCGGAGACGATCTTCTCGCCGGAGTGATGCTGGCGATGTCCGCCGCCGGGCACGAACAGTTGCGTGATGCTCTCTGGGCATTTCTGGAGCCGGAACTCGACGCCTTGACCACGCCGATCAGCGCCATGCACCTTTCGGCCGCGGCGGACGGGATGGCGCTCGAGCCCCTGCACGTTCTGCGCGACGAAATCCTGCGTGGCGAAATCCGTGCGTCGAGCGTGGATCGGGTGGGAGCGATCGGCCACACCTCCGGCTGGGATGCAGCCGCAGGCATGGTTCTGGGCCTGAGCGCCGCGATCGAGAGGGAAGGCAATCTGCTGTGAAGGCGCACGCGAAGAAGCGACACTCACGCATCGACGGCAAGACGCTGATGGCCCGGCTGGACACTCTGGCCGGATATACGGAGACGCCCGGCCAGATCACCCGAACGTATCTCACGCCGGCCCAGAAGACGGCGGGCGAAGCACTCATCGGCTGGATGAGAAACGCCGGAATGACCGCGGCGTTCGATGCCGTCGGTAACGTCGTCGGCAGGCTGGCAGGACAAAATCCAGACGCGCCTGCGATCCTGGTCGGATCGCATTACGACACGGTCGTCAACGCCGGCAAGTACGATGGTCCCTATGGCATCCTGGCCGGATTGGCAGCCGTCGAAGCGCTGCAGAAGATGGGGCGGCGCATAGCGCGCCCCGTCGAACTCGTCGCCTTCGCGGAAGAGGAGGGCGTCCGTTTCAAGTCGACCCTGATCGGAAGCCGCGCTCTCGCCGGCACACTCGACCCGCAGATACTCGATCTCGTCGATACCACAGGCGAACGATTGGGTGATGCCCTGGCGCGCTTTCACGGCTCGGCGAAGGCCCCCTCCCTCAAGAGTGCCGCGCGTCGTCCAGGCAGCACGGCGGCCTACCTGGAACTTCACATCGAGCAAGGACCGGTTCTGCTACAGGAAAAGTTGCCGGTCGGGGTCGTCACCGGGATCGCTGGCGCGAGCCGCTTCATGATCGGGATCGACGGGCAGGCCGGACACGCCGGAACGGTTCCGATGGACCTTCGGCGCGACGCTCTGGCAGCGGCTGCGGAATTGATCTTGGCAGTCGAGCGTATCTGCCGCTCCGACTCGGGGTTGGTGGGTACCGTCGGCATGGCCAGCACCCCCGGAGGCGCCGCAAACGTCGTGCCGGGCAGGGTAGAACTCTCTCTGGATGTTCGTGCGGGCGCCGACAAGGTGCGGCGCGCTGCAATGGCTCGGATTCGTCTCGCGATCGACGAGATCGTGAAGCGCCGAAAAGTCCGCATTTCACTGCGCAAGACACACGATGCAGCCGCGGTGGCCTGTGACCGGGCGCTGCAGTCGGTCTTTGCCGAAGCGATCGAGGCCCGCGGCATGACCGTTCGCAGGCTTCCCTCCGGCGCCGGCCATGACGCCATGGCCATGGCCGACTTGTGCCCCGTGGCCATGTTGTTCGTCAGGTGCGGCAACGGCGGGATCAGCCATGACCCTCGGGAAACGATGACGTCCGCCGACGCCGCGCTCGGAGCAGAAATCCTGTGTGACGTCCTGGAGCGCCTAGTGGATTGAAGGCCTGCTGGATGGCGGGCATTGCGCGTTGGCGACATGCACCTATGATGGCCGTGTGACGAAGAAGGAATCTCAGATGGCAAACAGGCAAGTCAAGCTCGCCAAGCGTCCGGCGCCCGGCCTCGTGACCAAGGATGTGTTCACCATCGCCGATGCCCCCCTCGTCGAGCCGGGGCCCGGCGAGATTCGGGTCAAGATCGCCTACGTTTCTCTGGATCCGGCAATGCGCGGCTGGATCAACGAAGGCCGCAGCTATGTGCCGCCGGTGGCGATCGGCGATGTCATGCGCGCCTACTCGGTAGGCATCGTCGACGCCTCTTCCAATCCGGCGTTCAAGGTCGGAGACGCAGTCCAGGGTCTGCTTGGCGTGCAGCAGTACGCCATCAGCAACGGGCGGGGCCTGATTCGAGTCGACCCCTCGGCTGCGCCGCTCGAACGCTGGGTGGGCGGCCTGGGGATGCCCGGATGGACCGCCTATTTCGGGTTGCTCGAAGTCGGCCAGCCCAAGCCCGGCGATACGGTCGTGGTGTCTGCCGCCTCGGGGGCAGTCGGCTCGATCGTCGGCCAGATCGCCAAGATCAAGGGCTGCCGCGCCGTCGGCATCGCAGGCGGACCCGAAAAGTGTCGCTACGTCGTCGAGCAGTTGGGCTTCGATGCCTGCGTCGACTACAAGGCCAGCAATCTGGCGAAAGACCTCAAGGCGGCCTGTCCCAAGGGCATCGACGTCAATTTCGAGAACGTGGGCGGTGAGATCCTGGACACCATCCTTCTCCAAATGAACACGTTCGGACGCATCGCGGTGTGCGGTCTGATCTCGGCCTACAACGCCACCTCGATGCCGGAGGGACCTCGCAACTTGCGGGCCGTCCTCACGCAGCGCCTCAAGATGCAGGGCCTGATCGTGTTCGACTGGGCCGAGCGGATCCCTGACGCCATTCGCGAGCTCGGCCAGTGGCACAAGGAGGGCAAGCTCAAGATCAAGGAAGATGTCAGAAGTGGCGGGCTCGACGCTTTCCCCGATGTGCTGAACCTGCTCTACACGGGCGGCAACTTCGGCAAGCTCGTCCTCAAGGTTTGAGATGCTCCGCGACGGCGTCACGCTCTACTTCATCCGTCACGGTGAGACGGACTGGAACCGCGAACAGCGCTACCAGGGGCAAACCGACATTCCCCTCAACGATACCGGAAGGTCGCAAGCCGCGAGGAACGGCCGGGTCCTGCGCGAGGTCCTGGCGGTCCAGCGTGCGACGATCAGATTTGTCGCAAGCCCGCTCGCGAGAACCGCCGAGACCATGCGGATCGTACGACGGGAGATGGGCCTTCCCGAGGAGCCCTTCGATCGGGACGATC
>CAYMEB010000013.1:0-48208 GCA_964389095.1 uncultured Hyphomicrobiaceae bacterium | reverse complement strand
TTTAGACGGCTCGCGGCCAGATGATACGTCGCAATTCGGTTCGAGCGCCGGCGACGAGAAGCTCACTCCGAAGCCACATCCGACTTGGTCTGCCGGTCTCGAAAATGCAAATCAGACCTCGGGTCCTGCAGAGCTCGAGGCGGTCTCTGCGGACCGCGCGGACTTCGAGCCGGTCCCCCGTGTGCCGCAGCAGCCGTTGAGCGAGCAGGCCGCGCCGAGGGCGGTGCTGGCGGAACCTGACATTGCAGCATCCGCAACTGAGGCTGCCGATCGAGGCGTTGCGACCACGGGACTGTCAGCTTCGGCCGGTACGCTTGCCGAGTTGGCCACGGAAGAGGTAGCCCGTGCCTCGGTTTCGCTGGTCGATGATGTCGATCTCGAGGCTTTCGGTGCAGTACCAACGAGCGCCCAGGAGGCTGCGCCCGGTGTTTCAAACTCGGGCGCGGCCTCGATGTGGGCAGGACCACCCGAGGTCCCGCCGTCCACCCAAATCATGTTATCGGAACCGGAAATGGTGATCGCGACCGGCGATGTCCGGTTTGACCATGGGATGGACGGTAACATGCTGCGGCACCCGAACCACCGCGCGGCCGAGACGGACCACCAGAGTGTCGACAAGCGTGTCGACGAAGAACTCTCGGAGATCCTGGCGCTGATCCGGAAATCTCCTTTGCCTTCGGTCTCGGCAATTGGTCATCAATCTGCGTCGCCGCCGGTCGCTCGTGCGGTCAGCCCGAACCCCGAGCCTACCCTGCGGTCAGGACCGCAGACCCTCGCAAAACGCCTGACCGGTGTTCGCGCAGAGCCGGGAGCCGAAGCTGCAGCGCCGGCGACGAGCGCTGACCGTACCGCCGTCTCACTGACCCGCATGCTGGCGTTGGAAACCGAACTCGATGCCTTGACCGCGGATGCGGCCCGCGCCAGCCGGCGCACGGCGCCGGCCGATCCGCGCGCCGACGAACGGGCCGCGACGGAGGGAACCGGGTCGTCGTCGGCCGCCGCAGAGGTGGGGGCGGTGCCCTGTGCCATGGCTGTGCCCGAGGCGGAGGTCGAGATCGTCCGAACGGGAGCGGCGCCGCGTGTGCAGTCCAACGCTCTGACGGAAGTCGACCCGAACGACCTCGTCGGGCCCTCGTTCTCCGGCGCGGAAGAGGCCTCGGTCGTTATCGTCAAGCGGGTGTCGGGTGAACGCAATGGCCGCCAGCTGCCATTTTTCGAGCAGGCGCTGCCCGAAACCGAGCAGACGATTCGCAAGTTCATGACTGCGTTGACGGGCCCCGCCGGCAACTGAGATTGCGGACGGATCGCCGCATTGCACAGCCCGCCGCCACATTTAGTGTGCGGCGCACAATCGATCGAATCGCCACGGGGGAGATCGGCTTTGACCGGCCTTGCAGCAGCACGAATTGTGGAACGGCCGGATCTGCCCGGGCCTCAGCAGCTGAGTGCCGTTGTCACGGGCGCAGAACGGCTCCTGCAGGCAGCCAAGGTCTCCGTTCGCCGCCGATTGGCCGAAAGTTCCGGCGGGGATGGCGAGCAGGCTTTCACGCATGGACTTGCTTGGCTCGCGACGACCGTCGAGGCGATGCGCCAGCTCGTCGCCTGGGCGAAGCGCCTCGACGAGGCCGGTCGTTACAGACAGATGGAGCGCCTCCTCGCGGTCGCCGGAATCGCCGAGTACGCGCAACAGGTGAGCGGCGGGATTCCCATGAGCCAGGGCGAGACAGTTCGCTTGTCGGCACTGGGTGTCTCACGGGCCGATCTGCGCGTGTTCGAGGATCAGAGCGCCGAGGTCGTCGATAGTGGACGCAGCCAAGTGGTGCTCGACGCAATCGCGCAACTCATCGCGGCACAACCGGCCGCCACGACGTTCGGCGATAGCGGTCTCGACGAAACGCTGTCGGAAATGCGCGAGCAGATGAAGCGTTTCGGCGATGTCGAGGTGAGGCCTTTCGCCCACTCATGGCACTTGAAGAACGAATACATCCCGCTCGAGGTCTACTCGAAGCTCGCAGAACTGGGCGTCTTCGGGCTGACGCTGCCGGAAGAGTTCGGCGGTATGGGGCTCGGAAAGGAAAGCATGTGCCTCGTCTCCGAGGAGCTGTCCCGTGCCTATATCGGGGTGGGCTCGCTCGGCACACGTTCGGAGATCGCCTCGGAGTTGATTCTGGCCGGTGGAACCGCAGAGCAAAAGGCCAAGTATCTGCCCCGCATAGCTTCGGGGGAGATCCTGCCGACCGCCGTTTTCACGGAACCCAATACCGGCTCAGACTTGGCCTCGCTGCGGACCCGCGCCGAGTTGGTAGGTGACGTTTACAAGGTGACCGGGCAGAAGACGTGGATCACGCATCCCGTCCGTGCCGATCTGATGACGCTGCTGGTGCGTACGAGCCAGAGCGAACCCGGATACAAGGGCCTTTCGATGCTGCTGGCAGAAAAGCCGCGCGGGACCGATCGGGAGCCTTTTCCGGCGAAGGGCATGACCGGTGGCGAGATCGAGGTGCTCGGCTATCGCGGCATGAAGGAGTACGACATCTCTTTCGACGGCTTCGAGGTGCCGAAGGAGCAGCTTCTGGGGGGCATAGAAGGGCAGGGATTCAAGCAGCTGATGGCGACTTTCGAAGCCGCGCGAATTCAGACTGCCGCCCGCGCGATCGGTGTCGCGCAATGTGCGCTCGATCTGGCACTCAAGTATGCGCTGGAGCGCAAGCAGTTCGGCAAGGCGATCTACGAGTTTCCGCGCGTCTCGAACAAGATCGCGATGATGGCTGTGGAAGTCATGATCGCGCGTCAGATCACCTACTATGCCGCTCGCGAAAAGGATCAGGGGCGACGCTGCGACCTCGAGGCCGGCATGGCAAAGCTCCTTGCCGCGCGTATCGCATGGGCTGCGGCCGACAACGCGCTACAGATTCACGGCGGTAACGGGTTCGCCCTGGAGTATCCGGTGAGCCGCGTCCTGTGCGACGCTCGTATTCTGAACATTTTCGAAGGCGCAGCTGAGATTCAAGCACAGGTCATTGCTCGGCGCTTGCTCGAGGGAGCGAACTGAGACCGCCGCTTGGAGCGGCATCTTCAGTGAATTTCGTCCTGCTTTGTCAGCGCCTCGCGCAACTTTGCGATGGTGAAACCCGGCTTGCGCGCGACATCGAGGATGGCAGCCTCCTTGCGCGCGAGCAAGTCGCAAACCGCAGGGATCTTGGCGGCGGCCGCCTCGGGAATCACAACCGCGCCATGGCGGTCCGCGTGGATCAGATCGCCCGAGCGCACCAGCATCCCAGCGACACGAACCTCCTTGCCGAAGTCCGACAGATGCACATGAGCATGGCTCGGCGCGATCGAACCCGCCAAGGCCTGGAAGCCCGGCGCCCACTGAGGGATGTCGCGAATGCAGCCGTCGGTGATCACTCCAGCAAGCCCGAGCGCCTTGTGGACCGTGCTTTGAACTTCACCCCAGAAAGCGCCGAAGCCCACCTCTGCGCCGTCCAGGTCTTGAATGACGGAGATCCCTGGCTGCGGGGCGGCGGCCACGTATTCGTAGTAAGCGATGCGCTGTGCGCGAGCGTCTTTCGAGTTGAGTTCGTGAGCGTGCGTGGCACGGATCGTCGCGGTCTTTGCGTATCCGACGATCGGCGGGAGATCTGGAAAGGGGCAGACCAGCGGCCGAACGGTGAAACCCGTCAGACGTCGCTCGGGAGCCACGATTTCGAGCGCATTGCAGATCGTCGGAGTGTCGATGGCCCGCAGGGCCTCCATGAGCTTCGCATCGATCATGTCTGTCACTCCGTGGCCGCGACGATCCGGGCATCACTGATACCCACCTTGCGGGCTGCTTCTGCGATCGCTTTCCAAGTGTCGTCCGGCAACGGCACGCCGTTGCTTGATCTCTCCGCTCTCATGCGTTGCTCGGGTTCTCCCGGCACCAGTACCTCGCCGCCGCGCTCGGTCGGTCGCGCGCTCTTGACGTGGGCGACGTAGCGCCCGACGTCTTCCGGGAAGAAGCCCGAGGGGTCGAGCCGTGCGGGATCGATGTAGAAGGACATCATGCCGTTTGCGAAGCGCCGCCCTTCCTGGGTCGCGCCTGTCCCGGTCAATGAGCCGCCCAGGAGTTCGCACATCAGTGCCAAACCGGAGCCCTTGTGGTCGCCGAAGGCGCGGATCGCACCCTCGCCCTTGCGATAGTCGCGCTGGCCGGTCGGCGTGTAAGGTCCATAGAGGACGTGCGGATCCCCGCTCATCGAACCATTTTGAGCAACTAGCGAGTCAGAAGGTATTTTCTTGCCGCCGAAGGATGCGTTGAGAACCTTACCTTCGGCGACGACCGAGGTGGCGAAGTCGAGGATAACCGGCGGCGCATCGGTGCGCGGCACGCCGACACAATAGGGCGCGGTCGAAAACCGTCGATCCACGCCACCGAAAGGCGCCACGAGTGAGGATCCCGCCGCGTTCACGAAGTGAACCGAGACCAATCCGGCCGCTGCCGCCATCTCGGCCCAATCCCCCACGCGGCCGATGTGCCCAGCATTTCGGAGAGCGATCGCCGACAGGCCCATCGCCTTGCACTTTGCGATGCCAATCTCGACAGCTTGAGGCGCCACGGTCTGGCCGAAGCCGTAACAACCGTCCAAGACCGCGAGCACCGGGGTATCGGACAGCGCCTTCACGGTCTGGTCCGCGACGACGAAGCCTTCCTCCTTCCACTGCAGATAGCGCGGAACGCGTTGGACGCCGTGACTGTCATGACCGGTCAGGTTTGCGGTGACGAGGTAACGGCCGATCCGCTCTCCCTCCGCGTGGGAACAGCCGGCCCGAACAAAGATCTCCTGAACGAATGCGGCCAGTTTGTCCGCCTTGATGACCGCCATTGGGATATGGTCTCCGTCGAAGATGAGGTGCCGAGCGTCAGACTATGTGAGGGACGGCCCCACGTCATCGCGGGTCTGTGCAATGCAGCGTTCGCACACCTGCATCAGACGGGCTCGATCTGGATGTTGCGGCCGAAGCTGTCGAAGAACTGGCCCTCGTTGAGGGTCATGCGATCGCGTGAGACCGCGCTCTCCAGTTCCTTGAGGCGCAGGCGAGCAGTAGGGTTGTCTGTCGGTCCGCCCTGCCGGCCCTGTGTCGGAAAAAACGCGGCAGCGTTCCAGTTCTGTCCAGAGCCCGCAAACATCACGGTGATTTCGTTCCAGTCGATTTCCGTGCCGATCACATGCACGTATGTCGAACACAGCGGGGTGACCTGGCTTCCCGCGATGTTGACGAGAATGACGAGCGCTGTGAAGTCACCGACCCGCCCGTACATTTCGGCGAGCCAACGATCGAAATCAGTAGTGTCAGAAGTCGACAACGGGCGTCTCCTGAACGTGCGTATCGAAGAGTGCGTAGAACGAGGTGCCTCGTGCCGCGCTGAACCAATTCTCGAAGGCTTCCAGGCTCTTCACGACCTCGCCGCCTTGCGTGGAGGTCGCGCCGGTGGCCAGGGCACGAAAGACGGGCTGGAGCCTGGCGATGACCTCGGCGTGGGCGGCGCTCTCCCGTGACCAGCCAAACTCTCGACAGAGCCGATCAGCCTGGTACTCGACCCTTGCTTCGACGTCATCCCCGGGGGGCATCGAACGTTCCAGGAGATCGACGAGGCGGACACGTCGAAACGCGATGACCCGAATGCCTTGCAGGCGCGCGGTTTCCGCCGCGGCAGACTTCCTGAAAGCATCCTCCGCGGCCTTTGCTGCCTCGGCGGCTCGCTCCAACAGGCGAGTAGCAGTCTCCTCCTGATGCATCAGACCGTTCTCGTGGCTGGATTTGGCGGAGGAGGATGGGAGTCGAACCCACCTGAAGCCGTCTGACGGCCCCACCCGGATTTGAAGTCCGGTCGCCCCACCGGGAGCGGGACTCCTCCAACTCGATCTGCGTTTCCAGTCGTCTGGGACTGTCGCGGCAGAAACAGATCGACACGGTGCGGGTTTATGCGCCGCCGATCCTTCCTGCGGATCGTAAAGCCGTGGCGATCGAAGTACTCAAGGATCTGAATAGCGACCTTGCGGCCATTGTCCAGACGGTCGCGAAACTCGGCGGCGCCGAAATCTCCCGTCGGCGACGCTTGCGAGCAATCGGCTGCGATCGCGGCCATCTTCTCGACGACCGCGCGCGTGAAGAAGTGGTCATGTGCGACTTCCTCGACGTCGCCGCGCCGCGCGGCCATCTTGGACAGCCTTCGAACCAGCGCCTCGTCGATGTCCATGGCCTTGGCGATGTCTCGGACCCGCGGAGGCTTGAACGGTTCGCTGATCAGGCGCGGCAGGATGTGCCGCCAGAGGTTCTCCTCCTGCTCGGAGAAAGCGATCCGGTGGTTGGGCCTGCGGACCCAGCTGCGGTCGAGCGCCAATACGCCGGCCTTCTCCAGACGCGCCAGCGCAGCATTGAAGACCGTGACCGGCAATCGATATGGCGCAGCCGCCCTCAGGCGCTCCCGGGGAATCCCGGGCTGCTCCGGCTGCCCGGCATGCGTCTCGTCGAGCAATCGCCCGATCGCGTCGGCGAAGGTGGCCCAGGCTTGGCGGGCAAAGACGATTGTCGCGTCGGCAGTAACCAGAGTCTCATCTCCCAGGGCGACGGCAAGGGAAGGAACGTCGGTGTCTGCGAGTGCGCGATCCCGACAGAGCTGGGTCAGGTCGAGCCAGGGAGCGGCAGTGCTCAGAATCTCACGGACTGCGACAAGCACATCGTCATGAGTCATCGCCCGTAGCGCGGCAATCCGACCCGGCGTGCGTCTCCGCCGCTCCGGTGCGCGGATGTCGAGGATCTTTCCTCCGCCGATCGTACGTGAGGATGTGGTGTCACGGATCACGAACCGATCGTGGCAGCATGCCGCGATCGGTCGCTCCAGAACGATCTGAACGAGCCCGGTCTGACCGGGAGCGAGGGTGTCCGACTGCAGCGGCACGAGGCGTCCGGGAGTTTCCGACGCGGCATGATGGAACTTGATCGGAAACCAAGTCTGCAAGGGCTTCGACTCGCTGGGAAGTACACGTAGCTCGGCATCGAGGCGCGCCGATGGAAGGTGGAGTGGCGGCGCCAAAATCATGTCGCCGCGCCCTACCGCGTCCTTGTCGATCCCGGCGCCAGTGAGCACGAGCGCGCAGCGCTGGCCGGCTTCGCCGACGTCCGCAACGCTGTTGTTGGCCCGGATCGAGCGGACGCGTGCCTTCAGGCCTTCGGGGCTGACAACGATTTCGTCTCCGACGCGAATCCTGCCGCTCAGGACCAATCCGGTTACGGCCGTGCCGTGTCCCTTGAGAACGAACGAGCGATCCGCAGCCAGGCGGAACTGACGATCACGAAACTGATGCCGCGTCTCGCTTCCCTCTGCAAGCAATGCCCCCCGGAGTGGGTCGAGCCCGGCCCCGGTGACGGCGGACACGGGGATGATGGGCGCGTCAGCCAGGGCGGTCGAAGCCAAAGCCGAACGGATCTCGAGCTCTGCTTTCCGCAGCCGGTCAGCGCCGACCTTGTCGGCCTTGTTCAGCGCGATCACGCCGCGTTCGAGGCCCAGCAGATCCATGATAGCTAGATGCTCGAGCGTCTGCGGCATGACGCCGTCGTCGGCAGCAACGACCAGCAGAACCAGGTCGATCCCGGTTGCCCCTGCGAGCATGTTGTGAACCAGGGCTTCGTGGCCCGGCACATCGACGAATCCGATGGTGGTTCCGTCCGGCCGCGGCCAGTAGGCAAAGCCCAGCTCGATCGAGATCCCTCGGGCTTTCTCCTCCTTGAGCCGATCGGTCTCCACGCCTGTGAGCGCCCGCACCAACGATGTCTTGCCGTGGTCGATATGTCCCGCGGTGCCGATGATCATGTCGGCGCCTCGGGCAGGGGCAACTGTGCGAGGCGATCACCCTCGGCCTGTTGCTGAGGTGACAAAGCGGCTGTCGCACTGGGAAGGAACCGATCGGCAAAGCTGCTGCCGCCCTGTTTTCCGCGGGTGAGCCACGCGTAGGCTTTCAGAATGTCACGGGGAACTCCGGCTCCGAGGTACAGCGCGGCGCCGTACATCGCCTGGCCATCCGGATCGGCCGCCAGCGCGCCCTTCAGCCACCAAGTCGCCGCAGCAGCCGGGTCGCGCTGTACGCCCAGTGCGTTGTGGTAGAGGAAGCCGAGCCTGGTCATGGACTTCGCAACGCCCTGCTTGGCAGCCTTGAGGGCCCAAGCGCGAGCTTGATCGTAGTCCGGCTTGCGCAGATCGCCCTCGGCGTAGATCCATGAGAGCATTTCCTGCGCCAGAGGCTCGCCTTGCGCGGCGGCTCGCGCATACCATTCTTCCGCTATGGCTCGATCGGGCGTGCCCCCCTCGCCATTGAAATAGTAGTCGCCGAGCAAGCGCTGGGCGTATGCATCTTTTGCGTCGGCTGCGAGTTTGAGCCAAGTGTGGGCCAGCTTCGGATCGCGCTCGACGCCGAGTGCGTCCACGAAGCAACGGCCGATCTCGGCCTGCGCGCGGGCCATGCCGGCATGTGCGCACGTGTTCCACGCGGCGAGCGCGCTGTCGTAGTCGCCGCGTGCCGCGGCCGCCTCTGCATCTCGCATCAAGTTGTCGAGTTCGCCAGGCTGCGGCTTGCGAGGCGTGCGCGGCTTCAGGAGGTCGAACACACAGTCCCTCCATTGCGGAATGTTTCGGCGATCGCGGGTAATTGCTTCCTGAATGCCGCCTCGTCGTCGAGGCAGCGCAGATCGAGAATCAAGGCACCGTCGTTTACGCGGCCCAACACGGGGATCGGGGCAGACCGCAGCGCGACGGCCAGCCGATCGAGCACGGAGCCCGCCCCCTTCGTTCGCGTCGGCCGAAGCGCGAGGCCTGCACTCTCGAGCGTTTCCATCGGCAACGCGCCCGAGCCGATCTGGCTCGCACACTCGATGACATCGACGACAAGCGACGAGCCGAATGCTTCTGATATCGCGGGCCGCAATCGATGGCCGAATTCGGTCAGATCGCTGCGGGATCGAACGAACTGGCGCAGGGTCGGCAGAGTTTCCGCGAGGCGGTCGGGATCGCGATAGAGTTTCAGTGTCGCGGCCAGAGCCGCCATGCGGACTTTGTCGATTCGCAAAGCCCGCTTGAGAGGGTTTCGCGCAACCCGCGCAATCAAATCCTTTCGACCGGCGATCAAACCCACCTGAGGGCCGCCTAGGAGTTTGTCTCCCGAAAAGGTGACGAGATCCGCGCCGGCCTGCAGCGCGTCCTGCACCGTCGGCTCTCGCTTCAGGCCGTAGTCCGCGAGATCGACCAATGTCCCCGAACCCAAGTCGTCGATGAGCGGAATGCTGTGACGTCGCGACAGTGCGGCGAGTTCGACGGCGGGGACGGAAGATGTGAAGCCCTGGATGATATAGTTCGATGTGTGCGCCTTCAGGATCAGGCCGGTCGCATCGGTAACCGCGGACTCGTAGTCACGCAGATGCGTGCGATTGGTTGTGCCGACCTCGACGAGCCTGGCACCCGCCCGAGCCATGATGTCCGGCAAACGGAATGCGCCGCCGATCTCGATCAATTCGCCACGAGATACGATCGCTTCGCGGCCGCTTCCGAACTCGTTGAGCACGAGCAGGACTGCCGCAGCGTTGTTGTTGACGACGACACAATCCTCGGCGCCCGTGATCTCGCGCAGTAGACCTCGAACATGATCGTCGCGTTCGCCGCGCGCGCCGGTCGAGAGTTCGAACTCGATGTTGGCCGCATGCCGCATCGCCTGGACTGCCGCATCGATTGCAGCCTCCGGCAGGACCGCTCGTCCCAGGTTCGTGTGCAAGACCGTTCCGGTGAGATTGAAGACACGCCGCAGCGTCGGGGCGTCCTGCTCGTCGAGCAGGGCCGCAGCGCGCATGGCGACGCCGTCGGCATCTATCGTTGCGCCACTTGCCCTGGTGCGCCGTTGCGCCGACAGGATCGATCTGATGGCTGCGACGGTCGCCTTGTGGCCGAAGCGGGCAACGGAGGTTGCGCCGACCGGCGTGCGCAGCACCAGGTCGACTGCCGGCAGCCTGACATTCGAAGAAGCTCGAGCGTCATCCATGACAGCACAAGCCTTTCGGGTCAGTAGCCTAGGAGGAAGGGGTTCCTGCCGCCTCGCTTCCAGCCTTCGGCCTTTAGGACCATGTCGAGGTCGAGTGAGGCGACATCGTCGGCGAATGGTTCAAGCACGGGGTCTTTCACCTGATAGACGATCTTCACGTACGACTTGCAAGCATCGCACGTTTCCGCACGCAGGCTATCGGAGTGCCCTTCTATGTGCGGGTAGGACATGCCGGCGGTTGTACCACAGCTGACGCATTTCAAACGAACGACGTGCCATTGCGTGGCGCACAGCGAGCACGTGCAGAAGCGCGTGTTGTTGGCTTGCGGCCAGTTCACAACCGCGGAAGCAACTGGAGGGCTCCCGCAAGCCGGGCACCGGCCAGGCCCGGACTGCAACTCGATCGCATCGACATCCAATTTCGCGGCAAGGCGCGCGAAATGGACTTGAAGAGCCGCGTAGGCCAAAGCCAGCGTGGCCGGGTCCTCAGCGGCGGTTTGCCATGCCAGCGCCTCCGCAAGAAGCAGACGACGCTGTGTCGGGGCGACCGCCAGGATGGCGCGCAAGGTTTGCTTGAAGGGCTCGGGTCCATCCACGGCCTGGAGCGCCGTCGCAAGCCTCGAGAAAATGTCTTCCGATGCATCCAGCTGCACGGTATCGGGTTGCAAAGGAGGGCTGCCTGATACCATGCCGGTGACGCCGGAGCCATGGAGCGGCGGGAGGTCTGTCTGGACATCGGCTTGTGCCCGGCAGATCGCGGCGACAAGCTTCAAATAGTCGCCCAGGGCGTGGTTTTCCGCCAATTTTTCCAAGCGTTTTGCGCGGTTCAGGAACGTCAGCACGGGATCGGGGAGCACGACGGCCGGCGGCTTCGCTTCCTCGCCGATGTTCAACAAACCGGGTGTAACGGCTGTGGCATCACTCATGATGTCTGCTCAAAGTGAAGACCGGGCAAACTGCCCGGTCCCCTCGCCTCAACACTGCCCGCTGTTCAGGCGGGCTTCTTGTCGATCTGTTCTTTGAGCCAGCGCCGATGATGGCGCCAACCCCAACCGCCAGTGACCGTGCCGCGGGTCATGGCACCGATTGTGCCGCGCACCCAGATGGCCGCGTAGACATGCACGATCCAGACGACGATGGCCAACACGGCAGCCATGGCGTGAACCAGCGCCGCCATGCGCTTCTGGTCGATCGTCGCCTTGAAGCTGAAGGTCTTCTCAGCCCATGCGAGACCGGGTTCCCACAGGCCGAAGCCGGTGACCAGCAAGATCGGGACCAGGATCGCCTGAGCCCAGAACACGAGCTTCTGGCCGGCATTGTACTTGCCGACTTCCGGCAAGTACTCGTCGCGGCCGGCGAGCACGTGCTTCAAGCGCGCGAGCCAAGTGATGTCCGTCCGCTCCGGTAGGTTGGCCGGCAGGAAGCGGATGAACAGCAGCATGAAGCCGATTGCGAACACCAAGCCGACCCAGGGATGGAGCCAACGGACGTTGGCTCCACCACCGAAGAACCCGGACAGGAAGAAAAGGCTGGGATGGAACAGCGACAAGCCGCTGATCAGAAGCAGCACGAACGAGACTGCCATGACCCAGTGGTTCAGCCTGGCCGATCCCGAGTAGCGACGCACCTGAACAGGTGCATCGCCTTGGTTGGTCGCGCTCATCGGCGTTCCTCCGCGAGACGCTTGGCCTCTTCCTCGTCGTGCTTGGTCACCTCGTTGGGACCCTTCACGAGATAGTGCAAGGCCCCGACGAACGCCGCAGCACCCATGACGGCCATGCCGGCGTACTTGCTGACGCCTTTCCAGGCCTCGACCACCCTGCTGATGCGCGGATTGTCCGGCAATCCGGCATAGATTTGGGGCTGGTCGGCATGGTGCAGCACGTACATGACGTGCGTGCCGCCTACCCCCGGAGGATTGTAAAGGCCTGCCTTGTCGAAGCCGCGCGCCTTGAGGATCGCCACGTTCTTGTCGGCCTGAGCCATCATCTCGGCCTTCGTGCCGAACATGATCGCCTGGGTCGGGCAAGACTTCGCGCACGCCGGCTGCTGGCCGATCGCGAGGCGATCGGAGCAGAGCGAGCACTTGTAGGCCTTCTGATCGACCTGACTCAGGCGCGGGATGTTGAACGGGCATCCCTTTTCGCAATAGCCGCAGCCGATGCAGTGCTCCTTCTGGAAGTCGACGATGCCGTTGGCGTACTGCACGATCGCTCCGGGAGCGGGGCATGCCTTGAGGCAGCCCGGATCCTCGCAGTGCATGCAGCCGTCCTTGCGGATCAGCCATTCGAGATTGCCCGTCTTGGGGTTCTCCCACTCCGTGAACCGCATCAATGTCCAGGAGTCGGCGGTGAGATCGTGTGGGTTGTCGTAGACCCCGACGTTCACTCCGACCGGCTCTCTGAGGTCGTTCCACTCCAGACATGCCGACTGGCAGGCTTTGCAGCCGATGCACTTCGACACGTCGATGAGCTTGGCGACTTCGACATCGCGTCCGGGAGGCGGCGCCGTTGTGACCGACGCCGACTTGCGAACGACGTCGAGAGGTTGAAAGTTCGTCATGGCTTTCTCCCTCTCACGATACCGCCGGACCGCCGGCGATGGGCTCGATGTCGACAAGGAACGCCTTATATTCCGGCGTTTCGATGTTGGCATCGCCGACGAAGGGGGTCAGAACGTTCGCCCCGAATCCCTTCCTGGTCGCACCCGTGAAGCCCCAGTGAATGGGGATACCGACGATGTGCACCGTCTTGCCGTCGCACTGAAGCGGTTTGATGCGTTTGGTGACGACCGCTTTGGCCTTGATCGAGCCACGCATCGACCAGACGCGGACCCAACCACCCTTGGCGATCTTCTTCTCTTTCGCCAGTTCCTCCGAGATCTCCACGAAGAGTTCCGGCTGCAGCATGGCGTTGACCGACACGTGCTTCGACCAGAAGTGGAAGTGCTCGGTGAGCCGGTACGTGACGGCAGCGTAGGGGTAGTCTTTCGACGTCCCGAACACTTCCATGTCACCCTTGAACACGCGCGCCGCTGGATTGCCCCTGATGTTGGGGGCGATCGGATTGGCGATCGGGCTCTCGAACGGCTCGTAATGGACCGGGAAGGGACCGTCCTTCATCAGGCCGCGGACCCACAAGCGCCCGACACCCTCTTCGGTCATGATGAACGGCATGACCATTTCAGGCTTCGCGGTCGGGGCGATGTCCGGCACGTCGTAACCCGACCACCGGCTGCCGTCCCACGAAATGAGCCTCCGCTTGGGATCCCAAGGGTTGCCCTTCATGTCGGCGGAAGCGCGATTGTAAAGGATGCGTCGATTGGCCGGCCAGGAGAATGCCCAGTTGAGGTAGGCACCCGTGCCGTCGGGATCACGCGTATCCCGCCGAGCCATGTTGTTGCCGGCCTCGGTCCAGCAGCCGGAGTAGATCCAGCAGCCGCACGCAGTCGAGCCGTCATCGCGCAAGACGCCGAAGCCGGCGATCTGTTTGCCTTTCTCGAGCAGTTTCTTGGTCGGATCGGCCGGATCGGGCACGTCCTCCAAAACGTAGCCGTTGATCTCGCGGGCGATCTCGGCCGGGTGAGGATCGTTTGTATCCTTGTACGGCCAATGGAGGTTCCTGATCGCATCCGGGAATGCGCCGCCCTCCTTCTCGTACAGCGCTTTGATGCGCTGATAGAGCTGCGCCATGATCCAGATGTCGGTCTTGGCCTCTCCTGGAGGTGTGCCGCCGGGCCAATGCCATTGCAGCCAACGCGAGGAGTTGGTCAGTGAGCCCTCGTCCTCGGCGAACGTGGTGGTCGGCAATTCGAACACCGCCGTCTTGATGTCCTCGGGTTTGGACGGGTTGAACTCGCCGTGATCCTCCCAGAAGCGGGCGGTTTCCGTCTGCAGCGGATCCATCACGACGAGGTACTTCAGCTTCGCGAGGGCCGTCTTGATCTTCGCCTTGTTGGGGAAGGACATCAGCGGGTTGAAGCCCTGGCAGATGTACCCGTTCATCTGACCCTGGTGCATCATTTCGAATGCACGCAGGACGTCGTAAGCCGGCACATCGAGCTTCGGCAGGTAGTCGTAGGCGAACGCGTTATCCTTCGTCGCCGCCGGCCCGTACATGGCCTTCTGGAAGCTCACGAAGAACTTCGAGTAGTTCTGCCAGAAGCTCACCTGTCCGGGACGCATCGGCTTGAAGCCGCGCTTGCCGAGATAGGTGGCGATGTCGGGATCGGCATCGGTCGGCAGGGTGAGGTAGCCCGGGATCAGGTTCGACATCAGGCCCAGATCGGTCAGGCCTTGGATGTTCGAGTGCCCGCGCAGGGCGTTCATTCCGCCGCCGCGCAACCCCATGTTACCCAGAACGAGCTGCAGCATCGCCATGCAGCGGATGATCTGCGAGCCCTTGGAGTGCTGCGTCCAGCCCAAGGCGTACATCGACGTCATCGCCTTGTCCGGAGCAGACGTCTCGGCGATCATCTTGCATGCCGCGAGGTACTTGTCCTTCGGCGTGCCGGTGATCCGGGAGACCATATCCGGGGTGTATGTCTTGACGTGCGCCTTGAGCAGGTTCCAGACCGTTCTGGGATGCGCGAGGGTCTCGTCGACTTTCACGAAGCCATCGTCGCCCATCTCGTAGGACCACGAAGATCGATTGTAGTCGCGGCGAGCTTCCTCGTAACCGGAGAACAGGCCGTCCTGATAGGCATAGCCTTCCTTCACGATGAAGGCAGCGTTGGTGAAGTTCTTCAGGTACTCCCACTGCACCTTGTCGTTCTCGATGCAGTAGTTGATCACCCCGAGCAGCCAAGCAATGTCCGAGCCCTGCCGGACCGGGACGTAAAGGTCTGCAACGGAGGCCGAGCGCGTGTAGCGCGGATCGGCGACGATGAGCTTCGCACCGCGCGACGCGCGCGCTTCCATGACGCCTTTGAAGCCGCACGGATGCGCTTCAGCAGCGTTACCACCCATGATCAGAACGAGATCCGTGTTCTTGATATCGGTCCACGAATTCGTCATTGCACCACGGCCGAACGTCGGAGCCAAACTGGCCACCGTCGGGCCGTGTCAGACACGGGCTTGATTGTCGAACACCACCATGCCGAGCGAGCGCACGGCCTTGTAGGTCAGGAATGCCGTCTCGTTGGTCGTGGCAGAGGCTGCCAGCATACCGGTCGAGAGCCAGCGGTTGACGGTCTGGCCGTCCTTGTTCTTTGCGATGAAGTTCGCGTCGCGGTCGGTCTTCATCAGCTTCGCGATGCGGTCCAGCGCCTCGTTCCAGGAGACCTGCTTCCACTCGCGTGAACCGGCCTCGCGAACCATCGGGTGCTTGGTCCGGGTCTTGGACTGCACGAAGTCGAGGAGCGCTGCGCCCTTGGGGCAAAGCGTGCCCTTGTTCGTCGGGTGGTCGGCATCACCCTCGATATGGACGATCTCGGCCTTTTCGCCCTTCTTGAGATCGCCCTTGCTGTACATGACGACGCCACAACCGACGGAGCAATAGGGGCACGTGTTGCGCGTTTCCACGAGGCGGGCGAGCTTGTACGGCCTGATGGAGGCGGCGAGCGATTGCTCCGCTCCTCCAAATCCGAAAGCGCCGAGCGACGTTGCGGCAACACCTGCTCCCGACGCCTTCATAAAGGCGCGACGTGAGACAGGTACGTTCATAGAAACCGATCCTCCTATGCATGCGTCGAGCGAAATCCGCCCGGTGGTAATGTGGTAACTATTCAGGCTCTTGCGGTCAAATTTTTCGGATCGTGGCTGGGTGCGGCGCAGCACAGTGATTGCGAGCGCTTCGCGGGTGCGATGATGCGGTTGCTCAGTCGGTTTTGACGATCACAGTCGGGCGATCTTCGCGCATCGCA
The DNA here is from genome assembly GCA_964389095.1 of uncultured Hyphomicrobiaceae bacterium. Taxonomy (GTDB): domain Bacteria; phylum Pseudomonadota; class Alphaproteobacteria; order Rhizobiales; family Hyphomicrobiaceae; genus JABFRJ01. The sequence continues at coordinate 32,279 of CAYMEB010000013.1, read as the reverse complement.
GTGGCTCGGCCGATGATCGCTGCCCCGGCATAGCCCGCTGTCCGCAGGTCGTGCAGTACGGCAGCCGCATTTGCCGGCGGAACCGCAGCGAGAAGCCCCCCGGCGGTCTGAGGGTCGAACAAGAGCGAGAAGGCAGGTTGAGCGGCCGCCGCATGATCGGCTTCCACGACGCGACGCAACCGGAGGTTATCCGGCGTCAGGCTGCTCGCAATTCCCAACCGGGTTACCTCCCTCGCGCCATTCAGCAATGGCACATCGTCGAGCGCAAGAACCGCGTCTGCACCCGAGGCCATCAGCATTTCGTGAAGGTGGCCGAGCAATCCGAACCCGGTGACGTCCGTGCAGGCGCGAGCGCCGCCCGACACCATGACTTGGGCGGCTGCGCGGTTGGAGTGCTGCATGGAGGCCAACGCCGCTTCGATCCAGGGGGCGCGGGCTTTTCCGCGCATGTCTGCCGCGAGCAATGCCCCTGTGCCCAGGGGCTTCGTCAGGATCAGTGCGTCTCCCGGCCGAATGCCACCCTTGCGCAGCATGCACTCGGGATCCACGCTGCCGTTGACGGCGAACCCCAGTGCGAGTTCGGCGCTTTCAGCCGAGTGTCCCCCGACGAGCGTGCAGCCGTCCGCCTCCAGGACATCGAGTGCTCCGCGCAGCATCTGAAACAGGTCCTCTTCGACCTTGTCGGGTGCCGCATAGGGAATGGTCGCCGTGGCGAGGGCGGTCAGTGGCGTGCCGCCCATGGCGTAAACGTCACCGAGCGCGTGCGTTGCCGCAATCCGCCCGAAGACGTAGGGATCGCTGGTGAACGAACGGAAAAAATCCACAGTTTGAACGAGGTGGCGGCCTGGCGGCGCGGTGACGACGGCGGCGTCGTCGGGAGCATCCATGCCGATCACGGCGTGAGGGGACGGGCGAGGGGACAATCGCTGCAGGACGCGGGAGAGCGAACTGGCGCCGATTTTGGCGCCGCAGCCGCCGCATCGCATCGGAGGCTGCTTCAGCTTTGCAAGCTGCTGGTCGCCGTCGGGAGAGTTCACGTCGCCGGTTGAATTCATATTCGCCGGCGCCCGGTACGTCGCCATGAAGCGTCGGTCGATCCAGTCCTTCAAGCGCCACATCGCGGCGCCTGCGAGGACAATCGAACCGCGTGATGCGACCGCGCGCTTGTCGCCGGTGGATATCAGCGACAGGAAGTGCTTTTGCGGCTTGAACGGCCGAAGCGGCTGGCCCGCCAGAGCCGCGCGCAGGTTCCGGGAGAGGGGCGGGCCCTGGCGGACCGCGAAGACGCCGGCCTTCGGTCGCGGGTCGACGGCACTGGTTGCGACGTCGCCGACCGCGAAGACCGCGGGAGAGTTCGTGGAGCGCAAGTACCTGTCGACGAGGATGAAGCCCTTTCCATCCAGGTCGAGGCCGGTATCCGTAAGCCACTGCGCGGCGCCGGCCTGCGTCACCCAGAACAGTTCGTCGAACGGCACCGCTCCCGCAGCCGTGACGACCATGCGATCGCGCACCTCGGTGACGGTGGCGTGCTCGCTGAGCGAAATGCCGTTGGCGCTCAGTTCTTTGCGGAACATCCGGCGGACGCCTGCCGCATGCGTTTCGAGAAGTTCGCCTCGCGTCACGATGGAAAACGACAGGTCGTCTGGGTTGCGCCCGTTCTCGAGCAAGAGTGCGCGCAAGCGATGCCGAGCAGCCAGGGTCAGCTCGACCCCAGCCGCGCCGCCCCCGACCGTCACGAAACGAAGGGGGCCATCTCGGCGTGCGGCGACCCGGTCCACGACCTGCTGCCAACGCGCGGCGAGGCGGTCGATCGGCTTGACCGGGATCGCAAAACTGCCTGCTCCGGGTATCGTCGACATGTCGGGCGTGGAGCCGATGTCGACGGAAAGCACATCGAACGGCAGCGTCGGACGCGATTTCAATCGTACGCGCCTGTTTTCCAAGTCGATTCCGACTGCTTCGTCGTGGATGAGCCGGGCGTTTGCCGACCTCGCCGGGGGACCGAGGTCAATGTGGCAATCCTCGCGGCTGTAGTGCCCGGCGATGAAGCCGGGAATCATGCCGGAGTAGGGGGTCTCGATGTCGCGTGCGATCAGCGTCAGCCGAACGCCAGGCATCGGGCGCATGGCGAAGCTCTTGAGGACATGCACGTGGGCATGGCCGCCCCCGATGAGGACGAGGTCCTTAGTAACCGGAGCTGCGTGCACGGGCTCGAGTTTCCTGTCGTGGGGCCGGGTCTTTCGGGAATCCGGCCGCGGCCGGATAGAACACCGCGCAAGGGCGCTTGTGAAGGCGGCGGCGGTATAGCCGGCGTCATCTCATGGATGTGCTTCTGCGGCGCAAAGACTAAAAACACATAGTTGGGACGTGCGAGCCGCCATTCGTCACCAGTCGGTGTGGCGTACGCGGGAGGGCGTCAGGTTCGCTCGCGCGGGGGCTGCGGCGGTGTGCAGATGGGGGAAGTTCGAGCCGGTCCCCGATTCAGAGGTGAAATTGCCAGGAAATCGGGCGGCAAAAACCACACAAGGCCGGTCGGTCGTGGCGTGGCGAGACCCAAGCTCACCTGCTCACCTGCGCATGCAATACCGACAGGTGTCGGGCGAAAACGCTGGCGTCGGCGCCGGTCGTACATCGCAACCGGCAGGGGATCGTTCGCCGCGTGATGCGCGCTTCCCGGCCGTTACGACAAGGCAGCTGGCCGCCGAGCGTCGCAGTCCGTAAACCCGGAACTGCCGGGGCAGCTGTCCGCACTTATCGGCTGACCAGCGATCCTGCGTCCGATCAGCCCTGGCGGGCCTTGAAACGCGGGTTCGTCTTGTTGATGACGTAGACGCGCCCCTTACGCCGCACGATGCGGTTGTTGCGGTGGCGACCGCGCAACGATTTCAGCGAGTTACGAACTTTCATAGCGACATTCCCGGGCAGTCGGTGGCGATATGCCGGCACGAAGGAGATCTCCAACGGCCGACGCCCGCCGCGCGCCCGGAAGCCGACTTCAGTCGGCCTCTGAACGAACCGCGAGCAGAATCTGGTGGGCGCGACAGGGATCGAACCTGTGACCCCTACCATGTCAAGGTAGTGCTCTACCGCTGAGCTACGCGCCCTAAAGGCCCGAGGTTCCTAGGTTCTGGAAGCGGGCGGGTCAAGCGGAATATCGCTTCTGGAAGATGCCACCGGAAAGGCGTTCCGTTCGTCAGCCGCCGGCGATCTGGGGTAGGATATGCACCTCGGCGTCGGGCGGGATCGCTCGGAGCAGGTCGTCCTGGTAGATCTGTCCGTCGATGGCGACGGCAATGCCCTGCTCCAGGTGTGGCGCAAGATCTGGGAAGCGCGTGCCCAGTTCCAGCAGCAGGCGCCTGATCGAGGCGGCGTCCACCTCGAGTTCCGTAACGCCGCCGGTAAACTGCTTGAGGTTGCCTATCAAGGTCACGTGCGCCATTCGTCTGCCTCCGGTTCAGCCGGTCCCCGAGTGTCGGGGAGGCACGGTTTCGATAGCCTCCCTGTCGCATGCTTGAGGATCGATCCAGCCGATCTGGCCGGATTGAACAGCAACAGATTGCAGTGCGCCGAGCCGGCCGTCTAATCTTTGTCCATGACAACACTGTTCGAAGCTGTCGGCATCGCCGAGGGCGTATCACGCCCGCTGGCCGACCGGCTCAGGCCGACGACGCTCGCCGAGGTCGTCGGGCAGGATCGCGTGGTCGGTCCGGACGGCGCTCTCACTCGAATGCTCGCGTCGGGACGTATCGGCTCTCTCATCCTTTGGGGACCTCCGGGAACCGGTAAAACCACCATCGCAAGGCTGCTTGCGCGAGAAGCGAAGCTGGAGTTGGAGCAGATCTCGGCGATCTTCTCGGGCGTTCAGGACCTGAAGAAAGCGTTCGAGCGGGCCCGCGCGCGGCGGGAAGCGGGGCTCGGGACGCTGCTTTTCGTGGATGAAATTCACCGCTTCAATCGTGCCCAGCAGGATAGCTTCCTGCCGGCCATGGAAGACGGGACCATCGTCCTCGTCGGGGCGACGACGGAAAACCCGTCTTTCGAGATCAATGCCGCGCTCTTGAGTCGTGCAACAGTCATCACGCTCGACCGTCACAGTGAAGACGCCTTGGAAAGTCTGCTTCAAAGAGCCGAAGCGGCACTCGGCAGGACGCTGCCATTATTGCCGGAAGCGCGGGCCGCGTTGATCGCGATGGCTGATGGTGACGGGCGCGCTGCGTTGAACATGACAGAGCAAGTGTGCCTCGCCGTGCCGGCCGGCCAGCCCAGCCTGGATCGGGATCGCCTCGTTGCCCTGGTTCAGCGCCGAGCGCCGATCTACGACAAGAACCGGGAAGGGCACTACAACCTCATAAGCGCTCTGCACAAGAGCGTCCGGGGTTCCGACCCGGATGCCTCCCTCTACTGGTTCTGCCGGATGTTGGACGGCGGTGAAGACCGTCTTTTTCTGGCCCGCCGGTTGGTACGTATGGCAGTGGAGGACATCGGCCTCGCCGATCCGCAAGCGCTGGTCGTCGCCAATGCGGCGAAGGACGCGTTCGACTTCCTCGGCTCGCCCGAAGGCGAGCTGGCGCTGGCCAATGCCGTGATCTATCTGGCGACGGCACCCAAGTCGAATGCCGCCTATGTCGCGTTCAAAGCTGCGACCAGGACGGCCGCCGATACCGGGTCGGTACCCCCGCCCAAGATCATCCTGAATGCGCCCACGAAACTGATGGAAGCTGAAGGGTACGGCGAAGGCTACGAGTACGACCACGACACGCCGGAGGGCTTCTCCGGCCAGAACTACTTTCCCGACGAGATGGGCGGCCGGCGGCAGTTCTACGATCCGCCCGAGCGTGGCTTTGAGCGCGAGATCCGCAAGCGGCTGGCCTATTGGGAGGGGCTGCGGCGCAGGCGCAGGTGACGGCGTGCGTTGGAGTGCCCTATTGAGGCATGTCGACCGGCCACGCCGCCAACTTCGCGGTGTCGTCCAACAGGCCCTGGGGCAGGCAGCCCTCGTCGAAGTCGCTGCCGATTGGAGCACAATGACCCACGAGCCCGCCTCAAAAAGCCCGGTTGCTGCCGGTCTGAAAGGCCGCTGTCCCCGCTGCGGACACGGGGCCTTGTTTCGATCGGGACTGGTGCTGCGGGATCGCTGCACTTCGTGTGGTCTGGACTACAAGTTCATCGATACGGGCGATGGTCCGGCCGTGTTCGCGATCTTCATTCTGGGTGTCGTGGTCCTCGGATCGGCCCTGATCGCCGAGTTCAAGTTCGGGGTGCCGGTCTGGTTCCATGTGGTGGCGTGGGGGCTGTTGACACCTGTCCTGGCTTTGGCCGTTTTGCGAACGTTGAAAGGTGTCCTGATCGCGCAGCAATTCAAGCACAAAGCCGAGGAGGGGCGGCTTGGGTGAGCGGCTGCGCCGGAGCACCGCAGATCGGTGCCTGGACGTGTCAACTGAGTTAGTCTGCGATCGATGATTCGGATCTCGTCATTCTCAGGTCGTCGGGTCGCTGTTTTCGGGCTGGCACGCTCCGGAATCGCAGCCGCGCGCGCACTCGCCGCCGGCGGTTGCGACGTAGCGTGCTGGGACGATGGAGAAGCCGGACGTGCCGCTGCCGCTCGTGAAGGGTTGGCCGTCGTAGACCTCCGTGGAGCGGACTGGTCCGGGTTTTCGGCGCTGGTTCTGGCGCCGGGCGTGCCTCTTACGCATCCCAAGCCGCACTGGACCGTGATCGCGGCAAAATCAGCGGGTATCGAGGTGATCGGCGACACGGAGCTGTTTTTTCGAGAGCGGGCGGCAGTCTCGCCTGCAACGGCCGTCGTGGCCGTCACGGGCACTAACGGCAAGTCGACGACGACCGCGCTCATTGCGCACTTGCTGCGCAAGGCGGGTGCCGATGTCGAGATGGGCGGGAATATCGGGGTCGGCGTGCTGGCGCTGGCTCCGTTCGCACCCGGCCGCGTCTACGTCATCGAGATGTCCTCGTTTCAGATCGATCTGACGCCCGGCCTCAATCCAAGCGTCGGTGTGGTTCTCAACGTCGCACCCGATCATCTCGATCGCCATGGAACACTCGAGCGCTATGCGGCCATCAAGCGACGCATGGCGGCGCAAGCCGACCGCGCTGTAATCGGTCTCGACGATGCCTGGTGCAGGCGGTTCGCCCACGAATTGGCGGCCTCCGGCAAAAGCGTGCGTACGATCTCCGCGGGGCGTGACGCCGACGTGTGGTGCGACGGCCACGCCGTTGTTTCCCGCGCACCCGAGGCGAGGATCGATCTGGGCGGGATCGCGACCCTTCGTGGTGCTCACAATGCTCAGAACGCAGCCGCGGCGCTCGCTGCCGTCTCGAGTCTTGGCATCGATCCGGCGGCAGTCGCGAACGCGTTTGCAAGTTTCACGGGTTTGCCTCATCGCATGGAGGAAATCGGCCGGATCGGCAGGGTGCTCGTCATCAACGACAGCAAAGCCACCAATGCCGACAGCACGGAAAAGGCCCTGGCGACCTTTGCGGGCGGGATCCACTGGATCGTCGGAGGGACGCCCAAAGAAGGCGGCATAACCAGTCTCGGGCCTTACTTCGATCGCATCACAAAGGCCCACTTGATCGGCATGTGTGCCCCCGACTTCGCCAAGACGCTCGAAGGCAAGGTGCCATACGAGATGTGCGGGACCCTAGACGTGGCGCTGCGCTCGGCGGCACGAGACGCGCTGGGTTCGGATGCCGAGGCTCCTGTCGTGCTCCTGTCGCCGGCATGTGCCTCTTATGATCAGTTCAAGAGTTTCGAGCACCGCGGGGATCGGTTTCGCGAGCTGGCGTTGGGGCTGCAGGGCTTCGTGCCGACGCGGGTGGCGCCATGAGGTTCGCCCGGACCGACCGCAGCCGTCTGGCGCTCTGGTGGTTCACTATCGACCGGACGTTGCTCGGCGCTGTATTGACCCTGGCGGCCTGTGGTGTGCTGGTTTCGTTGGCGGCCAGTCCCGCCGTGGCGTTGAAGCGGGGCCTGCCGGCCTTTGCGCTGGTTGAACGACACATCGTCCTGGCTGGGGTCGCGGTCCTCATCATGCTTGTGGCGTCGTTTGCGACACCCTCTCAGGTTCGCCGGCTTGGTGCGCTCCTGTTTCTAGCGGCGTTCGTCGGCCTCGTGGCGGTGCTCGCGGTCGGCGCCGAGGTCAATGGATCGCGGCGGTGGTTGAGGTTCGCCGGCTATTCCCTGCAACCGTCCGAGTTCGCCAAGCCGGGGTTCGCTCTGCTGGCGGCGTGGCTGCTTGCGGATGCCCGCCGGCGGTTCGATGTGCCGGCGCTGCCGATTGCGATCGGGATGCTGATCGTCGTGGTCGGCCTGCTGCTCGCCGAGCCGGACGTGGGGCAGACCCTATTGTTCGTGTCTGTGTGGGGAGGACTCTACTTCCTCTCGGGCCAACCGTTGCGCGGGGCCGGGATTCTCGCCGCCGGAGGCGTCGCGGGCTCAGGATTGATCTATCTCTTCTTTCCGCATGCGCGCAGCCGCATCGATCGCTTCTTCGGCCAAGGCGACACCTATCAGGTCGATCGCGCGCTGCAGTCGTTCATGGAGGGCGGACTGTTCGGACGCGGGCCAGGCGAAGGGCGAATCAAGACGGTCCTTCCCGACGCCCATACGGATTTCATTTTCGCCGTGATCGCAGAGGAGTTCGGAGCGATCGCGTGCGTGGCGCTGATTTGCCTCACCGGATTCGTCGTCGTCCGAGCCCTCGTGCGCGCAATGGAAGAGCCCGACCCGATCGACCGGTTGTCGATCTGTGGCCTGGCATTGTTCGTCGCCCTGCAGAGCACGATCAACATCGGCGTCAACGTCGGTGTCCTGCCGGCCAAGGGCATGACTTTGCCTTGGATATCAAACGGCGGCTCCTCGATGCTGGCGGTCGGCGTCTCGATGGGGTTTCTGCTGGCGCTGACGCGGCGACGGGCCCACGCGCTGCATCCGCCCGCCCGCTCGGCGGGGAGTTACGGACTGGCGATCGGTGCACCGTCGCGGATTGCGGAGTGAAGCCATGACCGACACAGCCGCCAACGTCCTCCTGGCAGCCGGCGGGACCGGAGGGCACCTTTTTCCGGCCTTCGCCCTGGCGCAGGAACTGGGCCGCAGGGGCATCGTCGTCGATCTCGTCACCGATCATCGCGGTGATCGCTACGGCGTCGATTTTCCCGCCCGGGCCGTCTACCAGGTGCCGGCTGCAACCTTGGCCGGGCGTTCGCCGGCGGCCGTGGTGAAGACCGGCCTGACCCTGGCGCGCGGCGTCGCCGCGGCGGTGAAACTCTTGGGAGACCTCAAGCCGGCCGCCGTCGTCGGATTTGGCGGATACCCCACGTTTCCTCCGCTGATCGCGGCGCGCATCCGGCGCGTTCCCTCGGCGCTGCACGAGCAGAATGCCGTGCTCGGCAGGGCGAACCGCATGCTGGCCAACCGTGTCGGAGCGATTGCCACGTCGTTCGAAGGCGTGAAGGGGATCGAGGGCAGACTTGCCGAGAAGGTCGTTCTCACGGGCAACCCTGTTCGAGACGTGGTTCTCGACTGGTCGGCACGGCCCTACCGGCAGCCGTTCGCGAGCGGTCCTTACTCGCTGCTGGTGTTCGGAGGCAGCCAGGGGGCCCGCTTCTTGTCTGACGCCGTGCCGCCGGCCCTGGCAGCTCTGCCGTCATCTATGCGCTCGTCGCTTTTCGTCACCCAACAGGCCCGGGCAGAGGACGTGGAGAGGGTCGAAGACGCGTATCGGCAATCCGGCATTCGCGCCAACGTCGCTCCGTTCTTCACCGATCTACCGGAGCAGATGGCGAATGCCAGCCTCGTGATAGGACGGGCGGGCGCGTCGACCATCGCCGAACTTACCGTGATGGGGCGGCCGTCCATACTCGTCCCGTTGCCGCATGCTCTGGACAACGACCAGCTCAACAATGCAAGGCATCTGGTCGCCGCCGGCGGGGCCGTGCTCCGCGAGCAAAAGGATCTCAGTCCTGACGTGCTGACGACAACGATCGCTTCTCTCCTGAGCGACGGAACGGGTTTGGCGCGAATGGCGGCGGCGGCGAAAGCGCAAGGCCGGCCGGATGCCGTAACGAGGCTCGCCGATCTGGTGGAAGCACTGATGGGCCGGAGACAGATGAGGCGAACCGCATGAGAATGCCGGACGATCTGGGAATCATACATATCGTCGGTATCGGCGGTATCGGGATGAGCGCTATCGCCGAAGTTCTCGCAGCACGGGGATACCGCGTGCAAGGCAGCGACCAGAAGGACAGCGCCAACTGCGAAAGGCTGCGCGCGAAAGGCATTTCAGTCCACGTCGGTCACGAAGCCGGAAATCTCGGCGGCGCCGATCTGGTCGTCATCTCGACCGCCGTCAAGGACGCCAATCCAGAGCTCGCGGGCGCGCGAGCGCGTGGTCTGCCGGTGATCCGGCGCGCGGAAATGCTGGCAGAAATCATGCGGACCCGCTCGACCATTTCGGTAACCGGTACGCATGGCAAGACGACGACGACATCCCTTGTCTCCCACCTCCTCACCGATGCCGGTCGCGACCCGACCGTCATCACCGGCGGGATCATCCTCGATTGGGGCTCCAATGCCCGGCTCGGACAGGGGCGCTGGATGGTGGTGGAGGCCGACGAAAGCGACGGGACGTTCGTCCGAATTCCCACCGAGATCGGAATCGTCACGAATGTCGATCCCGAGCACCTCGACTATTTCGGTACTGTGGAGAACATGCACCGTGAGTTCGGGCAGTTCCTTTCTCAGATCCCGTTCTACGGCCTCGCCGTCGTCTGCATCGATCATCCGGTCGCGCGGCGGCTCGTGGACGATTTGGGCCTGAGGCGTGACGGGCGCCGTCTGCTCACCTATGGGGAAAGCCAGGATGCCGATCTGCGGCTCCTGTCGACGAGGGTGCGCGGGCGCGTGACGACGTTCAACGCGCAGCTGTCGCATCGCGTAAAAGGAGGTGCCCGCGCGCTGTCGGATTGGCAGGTCCCAGTGCCTGGACATCACAACGCGCTCAATGCCCTGGCCGCGATTGCAGTGGCGAGCGAAATCGGCGTCGACGACACAACCCTGGCCGCGGGCATGAAGCGTTTCGCCGGGGTGAAGCGGCGCTATCAGCCTACCGGAACCTGGAACGGTGCGACCATCTATGACGACTACGGCCATCACCCGGTGGAGATCGCAGCCGTCTTGCGGGCTGCCCGAGCGGGAGCCGACGGAGGCCGGGTGATCGCGATCTGCGAACCTCACCGCTACACGCGGCTGCGCGATCTTTTCGACGAGTTCTCGAGGTGCTTCGAGGATGCGGACAGCGTGATCGTGGGGCCTCTCTACGCGGCTGGGGAGCCTCCGATCGCCGGAATCTCGCATCAGGCGCTCGCAGCGGCAATTGCCCATCACGGTCATCGAGACGCAGTAAGTGTCGGTGCGCCGCGCGACCTGATTCCCGCGATCAAGGCGCGGGCACGGGCGGGTGATACGATTCTGTGCTTTGGAGCAGGGCAGTCTACCGAGTGGGCGCACGCCTTGCCCCAATGGCTTCAGGAGTGATGCCGCATGCCCTTTCCAGATGTCGTCCCGGAGCTGTCCCGACGGATGCCCGAACTACGGGGGCGTCTGCTCTCCAATGCGCCGCTCGCGGACATCACATGGTTCCGGGTCGGAGGCCCGGCGCAGGTTCTCTTCACGCCGGCCGACACGGCGGATCTCGCCTACGGCTTGGCTCACATGCCCGCAGACCTTTCGGTCTTCGTCATGGGACTGGGATCGAACCTGCTCGTGCGCGACGGTGGTGTCGCCGGCGTCGTGATACGCCTCGGGCGTGGGTTCGGCGAAATCAAAGTCGAGCCCGGCCATCGCATTCGCGTCGGTGCTGCCGTACCTGACGTGAAGGTCGCGCGCGCAGCCGCGGACGCGGGCATCGCCGGATTGGCGTTCTACCGCGGCATCCCAGGCTCGATCGGAGGCGCGCTGCGGATGAATGCGGGTGCGCACGGGAGCGAGACTAAGGACGCGTTGGTAGAAGTCACCGCCGTCAGCCGCGAGGGGCGAATCCAGATCCTTTCGCGCGCGGAGATGGGGTTCTCATATCGTCACTGCGGCGCGCCCAAAGATCTGATCTTCACCGAGGCGGTGTACCAAGGCACAGCAGGCGAACCTGCCAAGATCATCGAGCAGATGAACGAGGTTGCGCAATACCGAGAGGCCAATCAGCCGATCAAGGACCGCACGGGGGGCTCGACATTCAAGAATCCGCCCGGGGGAAGCGCCTGGAAGCTGATCGACGCGGCCGGTTGCCGTGGGCTCCGAGTCGGCGGTGCCATGGTTTCGCAGATGCATTGCAACTTCCTGATCAATGACAAGGGCGCGACAGGAGAAGACATCGAGACCTTGGGCGAGACCGTGCGTGCGCGCGTGAAGCGGTCGAGCGACATCGAGCTGCAGTGGGAGATCATTCGCATCGGCGATCCATTGCCGGGCAGGCCGACCGGCGAAGAGCTCGCGCGATCGGCGTGAAGTTGCAATATTCTCGCTGAGGAGCGAGCGGACCGTGCTCCAGCATCAAAATCTCCTGGCCACATTTCTGCTGGCGTTCTCAGCGCTGTTCTCGATCGTCAATCCGCTCGGCGGGGCGTTGATCTACAGCCAGATCACGGCGGATCGGCCGCGCATGGAGCGCGTCGTTCTCGCCCGACGGGTCGCGGTGTACTCTGCCGTCGTCATGCTGGTGGCGCTGTGGGCCGGGGCGCCGTTGTTGGGGTTCTTCGGGATCTCGCTGGCCGCGCTTCGTATCGCGGGTGGACTGGTTGTTGCGGCCCATGCCTGGGAACTCCTTTCGGCACCGGAGAACCAGGAGGATCGAAAGCAGAAGCAGGCGACGTCGGAGGGATTGGCCCCGGACGTGGCCTTCTTCCCGCTGACCATGCCGTTCACGACGGGCCCAGGGACGATCTCCGTGGCGATCGCATTGGCAGCCTCCGGGCCGGCCACGGGCAACGATCCTTGGGTCTTCTACTTCGGGGCATCGCTGGCGGCACTCGCAGTCGCGGCCACGGTGGCGGTATGTTACGCTTCAGCAGATCGTGTCGTCGCTCTCCTCGGGCAGGCCCGTGCCCGTGTCGTCAGCCGCCTGGCTGCATTCATTCTCCTGTGCGTCGGGGTTCAGATTCTGATCACCGGCATCATCGATGCGCTGGGGCCGCTGATGCAGCGCGGGTGAGCGCGCAGCGGAGAATGGGACGCTCGATCTCGCGCGTTGACAATGACGGGGACAGCGTCTTTCGTTCACCCGATCCAGTTTCCGCGCCCCGCCGACAGTGCTGCGGGGTGCCGGCAGCGTGGCTTTCATTCGGTGTGAGGCGCCCATGACAAAGCTACCGGAGATCGGTTGGAGCCGAGGACAGATCGACCGCGCGCTCGAATCTTATGCGCAAGGCGACGTGCGCTGGCGGGAAGGGCGGTCGCCTCTCTACGTTTTCGGCGGGGATGCCGAAGCGTCCGAGGTCGGCCGCGACGCGTTCTTCAAGTTCTTCACCGAGAATGCACTCGGCGCCAAGCGCGCTTTTCCGAGCCTCAAGCGCATGGAGGACGAGGTCATCGGCATCGGCCTCTCACTTTTCCAGGGAGGGAAGGACAGCGCAGGCTTCATGACGAGCGGCGGGTCGGAGAGCCTTTTTCTCGCCGTGCGAGCCGCGCGGGAGTGTGCGCGGAGCGCGCGTGGTCTCGAGCGAGGATCGGGGAACGTGGTTTTACCGGAGACTGCGCACCCGGCCTTCACCAAAGCAACGTCTTGCCTCGATCTCGAGGAGCGACGCATTCCGGTCCGGCCCGATGGACGGGCCGATGTGGCTGCCATGGATGCAGCCATCGACGGCGCGACCGTAATGATCGCGGGGTCGGCGCCATGCTTTCCCTATGGCGTGTTCGATCCGATCGCGGAACTCGGCGAGATTGCGAGCCGTACAGGGACATGGCTGCACGTCGACGCTTGCGTCGGCGGCTGGATCGCACCGCACATCCGGGCCGTCGGACGGCACGTACCCGCATTCGAACTCTCGGTCGCGGGCGTCTCTTCACTCTCGGCGGACCTGCACAAGTTCGGCTTCGCCCCGAAACCGGCATCGACGCTGTTCTTCAGTGACCGCTCTCTGATGGCGCACGGAGCATTCGATCTCGACGTTTGGCCTTCCGGCCGGTTCACGACGAGCACGCTGGTCGGCACGCGGCCCGGGGGCGCCGTTGCGGGGGCGTGGGCGACACTTCATTTCCTCGGGGCGGACGGCTATCGGCGGCTGGCGAAAGACCTGATGGCGGTTCGCGACGATTATGTCGCGGGTGTTACGTCCCTGCAGGGGTGGGAGCTGATCGCCGAACCGGACCTGACCATCATGGCTTTCCGTAATCCTGCGCTGAACATGATGCGTGTCGCCTACAAACTCGGCGAGCGAGGCTGGGTGCCGGGGACGATCGCCAAGCCCTCCGGGCTTCACCTGATGCTCTCGATGCTGCACGCCGGCGCAAAGGGTGCCTATCTGCGTGATCTTGCGGAAATCTCGGCGGATATCGGGCAAGAAGTCGCGCAGGGCGCGCGTGGGGTCACAACCGAGGTCCGCTATTGATATTGGCCATATCTGCACTGCCTTCTGCGCAGGTGATGCCCGGCAGATGACCGGCGACAAAAGCCGAGCGTCGCAATAGGAAGCGAGCCCGCCGACATTTTCGAGTCGGCACCTCATGAAAGTGAGAGCCATCGTGTCCAGGGTTATCGAACTTGGGGTTGACACATTCGGCGACGTCTCGTCGGACGACGACGGCCGGCCTCTTTCTCAGGCTCAAGTCATCCGCAACGTCCTGGCCGAAGGCATCCTGGCCGACGAGGTCGGGCTCGATTTCATCGGTCTGGGCGAGCATCATCGGGCAGACTTCGCAATTTCGGCGCCCGACGTGGTGCTCGCGGGCTTGGCCACGCGGACCCGCAGCATCAAGCTCGGTTCGGCTGTCACCGTACTTTCATCGGATGATCCGGTTCGAGTGTTCCAGAGGTTCTCCACGATCGACGCGCTCTCTGGAGGTCGGGCCGAGGTCGTGCTGGGGCGAGGATCGTTCACCGAGTCGTTTCCGCTGTTCGGCTATCGCCTGTCTGACTACGAACTGCTGTTTGCCGAAAAACTGCAGCTGTTCGCAGAACTCCTGAAACAGGAGCCGATTACGTGGGAGGGGAAGCTGCGCGCACCGCTGGAAGCGCAGAGTGTGTTCCCGCGGATCGAGAACGGACGCCTCAAGGCGTGGATCGGAGTAGGTGGAACCCCGGAGTCGGTCGTGAGAGCCGCGAGCTATGGGTTTCCATTGATGATCGCGATCATCGGCGGACAGCCTTCACGGTTCCGTGGTCATGTCGATCTGTATCATCGGGCGCTGGAGCAGTTCGGACATGCGCGTCAGCAGGTCGGCGTTCATTCGCACGGGTACGTCGCGCAGAGTGATGATCAGGCGAGGGACGAGCTGTTCGCCGACTACAAGATCATGCGTGATCGCATCGGCGGCGAGAGAGGATGGCCGCCCATGTCGCGGGCGGATTTCGACCGGGAGATTTCGCACGGCTCTCTTTATGTCGGCGCGCCTGAAACCGTCGCTCGAAAAATCGTCGGAACGCTCCAGGCGCTCGGCGCCAGCCGGTTCGACATGAAGTACAGCGCGGGGCCGCTGTCGCACAGCAAGATCATGAGGTGCATCGAACTCTACGGACGCAAGGTCGCGCCGCTTGTGCGTGACATGATGGGTTGAAGGTATCAGGCGCCTGATGTCTCTGGTTCGCCCAGTGACAGACGGGGTTCGAGGAGTGACAGACATGCCGGAAGCCCCATTTTCGGATACCGCGGACGCTCCGATCCGTCCGGCCGCGCCAACTCTGATCGTGCGCGACCTGTCGAAGGTCGCGCGCTACTACGAGAACGTCATCGGGCTCGTGCAGCTCGGGACCGAGAGCAAGAGCGTCCATTTGGGGGCCGGCGGCCGGGTCTTGCTGACTTTGCGCCAGAATTCGGATGCCGATCTGGAGCCCAGGGGTTTCGCCGGCCTCTTTCACACGGCTTTCCTGATGCCATCGAGGGAAGACCTGGGCCGCTGGCTCCATCGGGCGATCCGGACGAGCGTGCGGTTCGACGGTGCGTCCGACCACAAGGTCAGCGAGGCGCTCTATCTCTCGGATCCCGAGGGGAACGGCATCGAAGTCTATGCCGACAAGCCGCGCGAGATGTGGAAATGGAACGGTGCCGAAGTGGCCATGACCACCGATCCTCTGGATGTCCAGGGTTTGGTTACCGTCGGTAGCGAGATCGATGCTGCCGCGGCCGCGCGTGTGCCGGATGAAACCACGGTTGGCCACGTCCACCTTCGCGTCGGAGGCATTGCCGAGGCCGAGAAGTTCTACCGCGATATGCTCGGGCTCGAGGTTAGGGCACGCCGGCCGGGCGCCACATTTTTCGCTAGTGGGCGTTATCACCATCATGTGGCTGCCAATGTGTGGATGAGCCGGAATGCGCCGAAGCGCTCCGGGTCGACCACGGGACTTGCTTCGTTCCAACTTGTCGCAAAAGACCAGACGGCGTTCGATGTGGCGGCGGAACGTCTGCTCGCCAACGGCGCGCAGCGCCGCGGTGACGCCATCGAGGCGGCAGACCCGTGGGACAATCGGGTCATTCTGCGCCGGAGCTGACGTGAACACTCCTGGACCCGGCGGATCGGGGCCTTCGAGCCGCAGAGTTGGCAGAACCGGGCCGATCGTGCTCCAATTCCGCCCGGGTGACGCAGGGTGCTGAGAGGCGGAGATGATCCCACAATTCGAGACGATCCGTATCGACTCGCCCGCCGAGGGCGTCATCAGGCTGGAGATGAACCGTCCTGCGGCGCGAAACGCGCAGAACCTTCAACTGACCTACGACCTCAACACCGCGCTGGACTATTCGGTTGCCGAGGACAGCGTAAAGGTCATCATTCTGTCCGGCGCCGATCCCGTGTTCTCAGCGGGGCATGATCTGCGCGCGGACACGAAGAACCGGGCCGGCGTCGATTTTCCGCCGATCGGCACGTGGGGAGGGTTCGCCGAACCGGGAGCGCATGGCCTGATGGCGCGCGAGGAAGAAATCTACCTGCAGATGACGCGGCGCTGGCGTGACCTCGCCAAGCCGACGATCGCCGCCGTTCAAGGGCGCTGCATCGCCGGCGGGCTCATGCTCGCGTGGGCGTGCGATCTGATCATCGCCAGCGAGGATACGCAGTTCTGCGATCCGGTGGTCACGATGGGTGTCTGTGGCGTCGAGTGGTTCGTCCATCCCTTCGAGCTCGGCCATCGCAAGGCAAAGGAATTCCTGTTCACGGCCGATCAGTGGTCGGCGGCGGAGGCGCATAGGCTGGGCATGGTCAACCATGTGGTTCCGCGGGCCGAACTAAGCAGCTTCGTCGTGGAAATGGCAGGCCGGATCGCGCGCAAGCCGTCCTTTGCGCTGAAGCTTACGAAGCAGGCGGTCAACGGGGCGGTGGACGCCATGGGGCAGCCACAGGCGCTCGCGCACGCGTTCGCCCTGCACCAGCTCTGTCACGCCCACAATCGGGATCAGTTCGGCATGTTGGTGGATCCTTCCGGTCTGCCGAGCGCGGTCAGGAAGTGAGCGCATGGACCTTTCCTACACCGACGAGCAGGAAGCGCTTCGCGATAGCGCGGAGAAGTTCCTCAGACAGAAGTATACGGCCGCATCGCGAGCGGCGCCGGGGCGTGCGTGGAGCGATCTGGCCGCTTTGGGATGGTTGGGGCTGCCGTTTGCCTCCGAGTACGGCGGAAGCGACGGCGGGATGGTCGAAGTCGCGATACTGACCGAGGCCATGGGCCGCCATCTCGTGGCGGAGCCGTACATATCTTGCGTCGTGCTCGCCGGATCGCTCGTCGAAGCATCCGCGAAAGGCGACCAGAAGGCACGTTTGCTTACGGAGATTGCTGCGGGATCGCTTCTCCTGACCGTTGCGCACGCCGAGGCCGGCAATCCGGTCGCCGGCCGCGCTTCAACTGTGGCGCGGCGAGCCGGTGGCGCAGGGTTCGCACTCGACGGGCGCAAGATTGCAGTCCTGGACGTGGGTACAGCCCAGGGCTACCTCGTTACCGCATTCATGGATGGGGGGCATATCGGCGTGTTCCATGTCGAGGCGGGAGCTGCTGGGCTTCAGATCCAGACCTATGCGACGGTCGACGGCCGGGAGGCGGCAGAAATGGTGTTCAGCAACACTCCGGCGGAGCGCCTGGGCGAAGCAGATTGCGCGCGTGACCTCGAGACGGCACTGGATCGCGCGGTCGCGGCGGCATGCAGCGACATGGCCGGAGCCATGAACGCCGCGCTGTCCGCGACAGTCGCCTACGCCAAACTGCGCAAACAGTTCGGCCAGCCGATCGGAGCGAACCAGGTGGTCAAGCACCGGCTGGTGGAGATGGCCGTGCGCTGCGAGGAAGCGCGCTCGGCCGCGCTGCTCGCGGCGGTCCGTTGCAGCGACGGGTCGGCGGCCGATCTTCGCTCGCGCGCGGTTTCGAGCGCGAAGGTGAAGATCGCCAAGGCTGCGCGCGCGGTGACGGAAGACGCCGTGCAGCTTCACGGCGCGATGGGGGTGACCGAGGAGCTGGAGATCGGCGGATATCTCAAACGCGCGATCGCGTTCGAGGCGACACTGGGGACCGTCAAGCAGCATCGCGCTCGATACATCGCGCTATCGGGTTGATCAGAACGCGAGCGGCGGCTGGGTACACGGGAGCGGACATGCAACTCAATCTCACCGGCGAAGATCTGGCTTTCCGCGACGAGGTGCGTGCATTTCTCGCCGAAAGTCTCACGCCCGACCTCGTTCGTGCGGCCAAGCTCACGCCTGCGACGTTCGCCGAGCCGGAAATCACGAGAGAATGGCATCGGCGTCTGCACGCCAAGGGATGGGCTGCGCCGCAATGGCCGCGCGAGCACGGTGGACCGGGGTGGACGCCCGCTCAGATCTACATCTTCGAAAGCGAGTGCGCGCGAGCGGAGGCGCCATCATTGTCGCCTCTCGGATTGCGCATGGTCGGGCCCGTCATCATCGGATTCGGATCACCTGCCCAGAAGTCCTTCTATCTGCCGCGGATACTGTCCGGGGAAGATTACTGGTGCCAGGGCTATTCGGAACCGGGAGCGGGCTCCGACTTGGCCGGGCTGTCGACGCGGGCTGTTCGCGATGGCTCTCATTTTGTCGTGAACGGCACGAAGATTTGGACGACTCATGCCCATCACGCCAACAGGATGTTCGCCTTGCTCCGCACCAGCGATGGTCCGCGCAAACAAGACGGCATCTCATTTTTTCTGATCGACATGAAGGCTCCGGGGATCAGCGTCCGACCGATCAGAACGATCGGCGGCGACCATGAGGTGAACCAGGTCTTTTTCGACGACGTGCGAGTCCCCATTGAGAACCTGGTAGGCAAGGAAGGGGCCGGCTGGAGCTACGGCAAGTACCTCCTGGAGTTCGAGCGCGGGGCCGGGGTGGCGTCCGGGCGCCTGCGCAATGCATTGGCTCGCGCGCGCGGCCTTGCACAGATGTACGGCACGCTGGATGCGGAACTCGAGCAGCGCATGGCGGACGCGTCGATCGATATCGACTGTCTCGAGATGGGCGAGCTGCGGATGCTTTCCGCCATGGCCGCCGGCAATAGTCCCGGTCACATGTCCTCGCTCATCAAGTTGCGAATGAGCGAAATCACGCAAGCCGTCATGTCGCTCGCCGTCGATGCGATCGGGGAACACGCGTTGGCGGCCGAGCCGATGCGACCCTTGTATGGCTTGAATGCTCCCTCGGTCCTGAACGAGGATGCGTTGCCAGTCGTTCCCCGCTATCTGAACGGTCGCGCCTTTACGATCTTCGGGGGAACTTCCGAAGTCCAGCGGGAGATCCTGGCAAAGGCGATGCTGGGCTTGTGAGGTCTTTCCGCGCCGTGGCTACCGCTCGATCCCGGCGTCTTCAACCAGCCAAGAAACGAGCTTGCCGAAGCTCCAGCCACGATACTGGGCGAGTTCCGGCACCAACGAGGTCGGGGTCATGCCGGGCTGGGTATTGATCTCGAGGAAAATTAGTTCGTTCGTCGCCTCGTCCCAACGGAAATCGCATCGCGATACGCCTCGGCAGCCGAGTGCGTGGTGGGCCGCGACCGTGTGACGGCGGACCGCGTCGCGCACGGCGGCGGGGATTTGAGCCGGCAGGATGTGCTTCGATCCGCCTGGCGCGTACTTGGCCTCGTAGTCGTAGAATTGCAGATGACCAGCCGCAACGATGTCGATGACGTCGCTGGCCTCTCCGTCGATCGTCGCGCAAGTCAGTTCGCGGCCGGGGATGTAGCGTTCGATCATCAAGTCGCCGTCGCGCGTCAGGGGAATGGTGCGGATCGTCTCCGGCGGCCGATTGGCGCCTTTTTGCACGATGACGACGCCGACACTCGATCCCTCTGCGATCGGCTTGGCAACATAAGGCGGGGGCAGCGCGTGTTCAGCCATCGCTTCCGCCACCGTGAGCTGACGTGCTTCGGCTACCGGTACGCCCGATATGGCCACGATGCGCTTCGTGACCGCTTTGTTCATTGCGACCGATGAAGCCATGACACCCGAGTGGGTGTAAGGGATCGCGAGCAATTCCAGCAGGCCTTGGACGCAACCGTCCTCGCCCCAGCGACCATGGAGAGCATTGAAGCAGACATCCGGCTTCAACCGCGTGAGTACATCGGAGATGTCGCGGCCCACGTCCACGCGGCTGACGCGAAAGCCCTCGGCTTCCAGCGCCGCAGCGCATTCGCGGCCCGACGACAGCGAGACTTCACGCTCCGCCGACCAGCCTCCCATGAGGAGCGCCACGAGTGTTTCTGCGCGCGGCTTCGTGGCTGACATGGAAGCAGCTCTCCCCTGATTCGCGATCAGCGAGGAGATTATGCGCCCTGGGAGGCGATTGCGAGGCTACGAAAGGAGCCACCGGCAGAAACCGGATGCGTCATGGTGCCATTGCGTGGCTCCAGCATCGACGCAGCGGATCTGCGACGTGGTCCTTACCCTTACGCGGCCGTTCAGAAGTTGAACACCGACTTCATCCAGCTCTCCAGCGAGTTCGGAGATTTCTGAACGAATGCCGGTCCGCCGCGAGACGGGGGAACGTACTTTTCTTCGCGTGGGTTCACGATCAAGTGCGCCTTGCCCTCGAGGCCGAGATGCACGCGCGTTTCGTGACCGTAGATGTCGTTGAAGATCCTCAGTTTGCCGTCGTCTTCGACCGTCGCGGTGAAGTACGTCACGTGCACGGGAACCTTCTTGGTCAGGCGGACCTCGTTGTTCTCGGGCCCCGAAGTCGCGAGTTGGGTCACGCGGGCCAAGTCCCAGCCCTTGTCATGGGCCAGCAGCAACTCGGCGAAACGCAGCGGATCTCGAACGCGCATGCAGCCGTGACTGTAGGCACGCGAAGGATTGTTGAAGAGGCTCTTGTGCGGCGTGTCGTGCATGTAGACGTCATGCTTGTTGGGGAACATGAATTTCACCTGTCCCAGTGCATTGCCGGAACCCGGCGGCTGGAAGACATGGAATGCACGCATGTCCGCCGTCGCCCAATCGACCGTGGCGGGGTCCACTTCGCGTCCGTTGTAGGCCGCACGAAGGCCCACGCGCGACAGCGCGTCGGGATTTCGCATCAGCTGCGGCTGAAGCTCTTTCCACTTGATCGACGTCGGCACGTTCCAGAACGGCTTGAAGACGACGAACTCCATTTCGTCGGAGAAGATCGGCGTCTGGTTCTCGACCTTGCCCGCCACGATCCGCTCCAGGTGCACGGTCTTGCCGCCACGGACCATGCGGGTGGTGAATTCCGGCACGTTGTTCTTGATGTGATAGTCGCCGAGATCGACCGGCATCCAACGCCACATTTCCAGATTGGCGAGCAGTTTGCGTTCGAGAGCAGCGTTTGAAATCGGCTTGGCCGGCGCCGGCTGGGTCTTGGCCGACTTGGCGTTCTTCGTCGCCGGTTGCGGCTCCGTCTGGGCGGGCTGTTCGAGCACGGTCTGCCCGGAGCGCAATGCGACGTACTTCAGCCGCAAGCGCTCGAATTGGTCGTGCTGGGGATGGAAGGAGCGAAGATACTTCTCAGGGTTGGGCGCCGTCGCCAGTTCCGCGAGAATGCTCGCTGGACGGAAAAGAACCGGCTGGCGGTCGAAATTCTTGGAGAGGCTCGCGGGATTCAAACGTCCGCCGCGGGCGTGGCGCGCGTACTTCAGCGCCGCGAGCGTGAGCGTCGTCTCCGCTTCCGCCAGATCGACGCGTGATGGCGCATTGGCGCTCAGTTCAGGCAGCCGAAACGCGGAAAGCGACAGGCCGTAGTCCTCGGCGCTCTTGATCTCGCCCATCACGGCCAAGGCTCGCGGGTTCAGGCCCTGCTCGTCGACCCAGATCGGGCTCCCACCGCGTTCGGCATAGACCTTGAGCGCTTCGTCCCGATCTGCACGATCGGCGGGCGCCACGGTGGCCTTGCGCAACCTGTCGTCGATCTCACTCGCGAGAGAAAACGATGAAGTTGTCGTGGGTTGTGACGGCGCAGCCGTGGATTGAGACGGCGCAGGCGTGGGCGCCGGCTGAGCCGACGCAGACGTGGGTTCGGATTTCGTCGTTTCCGGCGGCTGGGCGGCGGCCTGTGGCGCCTGCCGGGAATCGGCAGCCGCCGCAGCCGTGGTCGTGCTGGCTTGTGCTTCAGCAGGCTTCGATTCCTGGGCAAAGGCCGCAGGGGCACCGGCCGCGAGGATCGCGACGAGAGCATGGAACAGGAACGACGTGCGACGCATCACAAAGTTACTCCGCCTACTCGAACGGTCGCAAATTAACTGCCTTCGCCGCAGCAATCCAGTCGAACATCGCGATCTTCAAGGCTGAATATCGACCGGAATCCGGCCAATTTCGGTGGCGATGTCTCGGTGGTGGCGCCTTACCGGGCAGGTCCGGGCCCTCGGCCGCCGGACGCCGTCATCCGGCCGGAATGGCGGTGTACGGAATCGAGGCGCGCCTTGGTCAGCCGACCGATTCGGGCTAAGGCAGTCGTGACAGCATGTTCATTCCCGGAAGGCGGCTGCGGCCTCGGCCCAGAGTGGATGGGCCGAACCGTGCCGCAAGGACGCAATTGGCGGCCAAGCGATGCACAACCCTTCCCCAGTGACGGAAGACCTATGATCGCGGAGAGCGCAGGAACGAGCAGCTCCTACCCCTTCACGCAGAACGTAGAGGGTTGCCTGGAAGGCGCGATCGGGCCGCACGGACTGTCGAAGGTCGAGTTCGCCGGGGTCTTGAGGCGGCTCGAAGCGCCGATGGCCGCTCTGGTGGAAGACTATCGCAGCCGGCGGTCGGAGCTGTTGCGGATTTCCGAAGCCAAATCTGACATCGCCCAGGCCCGTGCGGCCGTAGCCAAGCTGTCCGACGGTGCCAAGACGCTCGTGTTCTTCGGTACGGGCGGGTCCGGTCTCGGCGGGCAGACGCTAGCGCAGGTCGCCGGTTGGAACATTCCGGGCCTCATGCAGCAGGGGCAGCGGCAGCGACCGCGGACCCGCTTCTACGACAATCTCGATGCGGGCAGCCTCTCCGCGGCCCTGGCCGGTCTCGATCTGGTGCGAACGCGGTTCGTCATTACCTCGAAATCCGGCTCGACGGTCGAGACGCTGGTGCAGGCTGTCTGCGCCATCGAGGCAATGCGCAAAGCCAATCTGGAAAGCGCAATCGGGACGTCGTTTCTTCTGATCACCGAACCAGAGCGCACGGGGCGCCGCAACCCGCTGCGCGATCTCTTTGCCCCGTATGGCGTGGCTGCGCTCGATCATCCGGTCGGAATCGGGGGGCGCTTTTCCGTACTAACGATGGTGGGATTGGTACCTGCCCTGGCACGCGGATTGGACGTCGAGGCCCTGCGCACGGGGGCCGGCGACGTCGTTCAGGCACTCACGGCGGCACGCTCGCCGGCCGCGTTCGCCCCGGCAGTGGGGGCGGCGGCGGCCGTCGGATTGCGCGAAGCACGGGGCGTATCCACCCAGGTGATGATGCCCTACGCCGACCAGCTCGGGCGCTTTTCGCACTGGTTCGTGCAGCTTTGGGCCGAGAGCTTGGGAAAGCAGGGGCACGGGACGACCCCGGTGGCTTGTCTCGGACCGCTCGACCAGCACAGTCAACTGCAGCTGTTCATGGATGGCCCGCGCGAACACCTCATCACCGTTCTGCGCCACTCGAACAACGGGGACGGCCCGACCTTGCCCGTAGATCTCACGCAGCGCGCCGGCATGGATTTCCTCGCGGGCCGACCCGTCGCGGACCTGGTGGCGGCGCAGGCCGCGGCTGTTCCTGCTGCGCTCATTCGGGCCGGCCGGCCGGTCCGCACGATCGATCTTCCGGGCCTCGATGCGCGCACGATCGGGGCCTTGTTGATGCACTTCATGATCGAGACGGTTCTCGCGGCTCGTCTGATGGGCATCGATCCGTTCGACCAGCCCGCGGTCGAGCTGGCAAAGAGCCTTACGCGCGAAAGCCTCATGCGGCGGGGCTGACACCATGCCGATCCGTCAGCTACCACCCGAGACCGTCAATCGCATCGCCGCCGGCGAAGTGATCGAGCGGCCGGCCAGCGTCGTGAAGGAGCTGGTCGAGAACGCCATCGATGCGGGCGCGACGCGGATCGAGGTGGTGACTGCCGGTGGAGGGCTTTCCCTGATCCGTGTCACCGACGACGGCACGGGCATGACGCGTCAGGATCTTTCGTTGGCCGTGGAACGGCATGCAACGTCGAAGCTCGACGACGATGACCTGATGACGATTTCGACGCTGGGGTTTCGGGGCGAGGCGTTGCCGTCGATCGGTTCGATTGCGCATCTTCGCATCGCTTCCCGCCACGGCACCGGCGAGGGGGCCGCGATCGTCGTCGATCGGGGGGCACGCCAGCCGATCGGCCCGGCCGCGCTCAACCGCGGTACGATCGTGGAGGTTCGCGAGCTGTTCTCGGCGACGCCCGCGCGCCTGAAGTTCATGCGGTCGGAGCGGGCCGAGAACCAGGCGACGTCGGAGATCGTCAAGCGCCTCGCGATGGCTCATCCGGGTGTTTCGTTCGTGTTGGCGCAGGAGGATCGCGCGGCGCTCGATCTGCCCCGGACGGCCGATAGTGCACAGGGCCATCTCCAGAGGCTCGCGCGCATCATGGGGCAAGAGTTCCTCGCCGATGCGCTGCGGATCGAGGCCGGGCGGTCCGGGCTCGCGCTGGAGGGGTTCGCAGGCCTTCCGACGCTGCACCGCAACGATGCCAGCGGACAGTTCCTGTTCGTGAACGGCCGTCCCGTTCGCGACAGGCTGCTGCTCGGCGCCGTGCGCGCCGGCTACGGCGATCTCGTGCCGAAAGGGCGGCAGCCGCTGTTCGCCCTGTTTCTCGACCTCGAACCACGAGACGTGGACGTCAACGTGCATCCGACGAAAGCCGAAGTACGTTTTCGCGATCAGGCGGCGGTGCGCGCGATGATGGTTTCGGCCATTCGGCGCGCGCTGGAGGCGGCAGGGCACCGCGCGACCACAGCAGGCGGCGCCAGACTGCTCGATGTGCTCGCCGAACGATCGGCAAACCTGCCGGCGCCGGCTCAATCCCCGATGGCTGCAGGGGCTTACGAGGGGCGCTCGGAGCCCGGCGCCGGCGGCTTTGCCGAGGCGATGCAGGCACCCCTTGCTCTATCAGGGCTGACGGCGGCGGATGCACGCCCCTCCGCGGCCGCTTTTCGGCCGGATCTGCTGGATCGGCCGCTGGGCGCGGCACGGGCGCAGATCCATGAGATGTACATCGTGGCTCAGACACGGGACAGCATGGTGATCGTGGATCAGCACGCGGCGCACGAGCGGCTGGTGTATGAACGCATGAAGGGCCAGCTGGAGAACGGCGGCATCGCCCGCCAGGCACTCCTGCTGCCGGAGATCGTCGCACTCGATCCCGACGCGGTGGCTGCCCTCGAGGACGCAGCAGCCGAGCTCGCCGAGCTGGGGCTCAGCGTGGAGGCCTTCGGCAACGATGCCGTGGCTGTTCGGGAGGTGCCTGCATTGCTGGGTCTGCTGGACATCTCGGGGCTCGTCAAAGACCTCGCCGGGTCGATCCTGTCCAACGGAGGTCGGGGTCCGCTCCGCACTCGGCTAGAGGCGGTCTGTTCGACGATGGCCTGTCATTCGAGCGTACGGGCCGGGCGAAAGCTGACCGGGGACGAGATGAACGCCCTGCTGCGCGAGATGGAAGCGACGCCTCGATCCGGGCAGTGCAATCACGGGCGGCCGACGTACGTCGAACTCAAGCTTTCCGATATCGAGCGGCTGTTCGGCCGACGGTGAGCCACCCGAAACGGCGTGAACAATGGCCGGCGCTTCTGGTCCGATAACGGAATACTATGACCCCTAGCTCCTTGTAAAACCGTCAGTTTCGTCGTTCTATGTTGCCATTGTCGGCGTGGCGCTCCCCCTCCCCCGACTCCAATGCGCCAACCGATCGCCCGCGACCGTTCCCCCCACGGTCGCGGGCTTTTCGTTGTCGGGCTGATGCAGCCAGAGCGGGCTTGGCCACTGCAACCTTGGTCTTGTATAGGACCTGATCTTTTCAGTCCCGAGGGGTGGTCATGCCGCAGATCGTCGTCACGGAGTTTCTCGACCCGGGCCCGCTCGAGGCGCTGCGCGCCCGCTACAGCGTGCACCTCGATACCGCGCTGTGGAACAAGCGGGCGGAACTGGAGGCGCTGGCTGCCGATGCGGTTGCGCTGATCGTTCGCAATCGCACGCAGGTCGATGCGGCGCTCATCTCCAAGGCGGCGAAGCTGAAGGCCGTGGGGCGCCTGGGCGTCGGACTGGACAACATCGACGTGGCAGCCTGCAAAGCGAGAAAGATCGCCGTCTGTCCCGCCATCGGCGCGAATGCCGTCTCGGTCGCCGAGTACGTGATCGCCTCAGCGTTGCTTCTGTCGCGCATGGGCGGCTTCTCTGCCACGGCGGCATTGATGCGCGGGGAATGGCCGCGGGAGGCGGCCGGCAACGGCGGTGAGATCACAGGTATGCGTCTGGGCATCGTCGGCTACGGCAGCATCGGCCAAGTCGTTGCAGGCCGGGCGCGCGGGATGGGCATGAGCATCTGCGCGCACGACGAGTTTCTGCCCGCCGACAATCCCGCCTGGTCAGGGGTTACCAGACAGTCTCTCGACGAATTGCTGGCCACGTCCGACGTGGTGACGCTGCATTGCCCGTTGACGCCGCAGACAAAGGGTTTGATCGGCGAACGGCAACTGGCGCGCATGAAGCCCGGCGCATTTCTGGTGAATACGGCGCGCGGCGGCATCGTGGACGAGGCGGCCCTCGCCGGGTCGTTGCGTTCCGGTCATCTTGGTGGCGCGGCCCTCGACGTCTTCGGCGTCGAGCCGATCGATGGGGCCACCGCAAGCGTGTTTGCCGGTGTACCAAATCTGATCCTGACCCCTCACGTGGCCGGCGTGACCCGGCAGTCCAACGCACGGATTTCGGCTGTGACCGTCGAGAACGTGCTTGCGGCACTGGGAGGCTGACATGGGCGAAACCACCATCGCCGCCACGGATCTGGAAGCGCTGATCGCGAGGGCGCTGATTGCGTCGCGGACGTCGGCGTCCAATGCAGCGTCCGTCGCCGCGGCTTTGACGGCGGCGGAGATCGACGGTCAGAAGGGCCATGGTCTGTCGCGCGTGCCGAGCTATGCTGCCCAGGCCCGGAGCGGAAAGGTAGATGGACATGCGGTTCCGCGGGTGCATGCACCCCGTCCCGCCACGATCATGATCGACGTCGCCGGCGGCTTTGCTTATCCGGCACTTGATCTGGCGGTGGAGAAGCTGCCGTCGCTCGCTGCGCAGTTCGGCATCGCAGCCGGCGGTCTGGTGCACTCCCATCACTGTGGTGTCGTCGGACGGCACGTGGAACGTCTTGAACGGGCCGGGATGGTTGCCCTGATGGTGGCCAACACGCCCCAGGCCATGGCGGCTTGGGGCGGCAAGAGGGCCGTATTCGGCACGAACCCGATCGGGTTTGCCGTGCCCCGCCGCGATCGTGAACCGCTGGTCATCGACATGGCGCTGTCCGAAGTCGCCAGAGGAAAGATCATGACGGCGGCCCAGAAAGGCGATCCGATCCCACTGGGCTGGGCAGTCGACGAGGCCGGCCGGCCGACGACCGACGCAAAGGCCGCGCTCAAGGGCACGCTCACGCCGGTCGGCGGGGCAAAAGGTGCGGCGCTGGCCTTGATGGTGGAAATCCTGGCCGCGGCGCTCACAGGCGCCAATTTCGCGGCGGAGGCATCTTCGTTTTTCGATGCGGAAGGTTCCTCGCCGGGCGTGGGGCAGACGCTGATCGCCATTGCGCCCGACGGCATGGCCGGGCGCGAGGTGTTCCTGGATCGGTTTGCGATCCTGGCGGAGATGGTCGAAGGCGACGCGGGTGCGCGCCTGCCCGGTGGCAAGCGCCTGCAGGGTCGTGCACGCGCGGCGGCCGAAGGCATCCGCGTCGACGACAAGTTGCTCGCCGAGGTCAAGGCCATGGCGGCGGCATGAGGGGTCAGTGACCGGTTCAAGCCCGGTCCCGGTGTTCCGATGCACACAGCGCGGCGAACCGCGGCGACATCTTCGCCAGTCGCTCATGATCGATGCGGCCGCTGCGATTGACATAGGCGCGGGCGAATTCGACCGGCGGCATCCGCATGTGATCCGCGAAACTCTCGTACCATTCGGCGCTGCGGCGGGATGCGGCGACGAGCTTTTCGACCGGCGGCCGCCGTCGCGCTTCGAAAAGCTGCAGCGCTGCCGCGATATCCGCGGGATGCTCGCGCAGGGCGTCAGCGAGGCTCGCGGCGTCCTCCAACGCAAGCCTCGTGCCTGAGCCGATCGAGAAATGTGCCGTGTGCAAGGCATCCCCGATCAGCACGATGTTGTCGTGGGACCAGTGATCGACCTTGATCCAGGGGAACTGCCGCCAGATCGAGCGGTTCGAGATCAATCGGTGTCTACCGAGGACATCGGCGAAGATGCGTTCGCACGTCGCCAGAGTGTCCGCCTCCTCGCGCGTCGCGAAGCCTGCAGATTGCCATGTGTCGGCGCCGCATTCGACGATGAACGTGCTGCGACCGGGTGCATAGCGGTAGTGATGCGCATTGAACGGCCCCCAGCGGCTTTCGACGAACGTCTGGGTCAAGGTCGGGAATTCGGCCGTCGTGCCGAACCAGGCGAAGCGGTTCGTCAGATGCTCGATGCGTTCGCCGAAGTGCTCGCTGAAGGCTCTTCGAATGCCCGATGCCACGCCATCGGCGGCAACGACGAGATCGTATCGGGCAAAAGTGCTCGGCGGCGGGCAGAGGGTGGCATGATGGGGTCGGATACCCAGTGAGTCCAATCGCGCCAGGAGCAGCCGCAGGAGTTCCAGGCGGCCGATGGCCGAGAAGCCGATGCCGTCGATGGCAATGCGCAAGCCGCGATGAACGATCGTGATGTCCTGCCAACATTCCATGTGCCGGGTGGCGGCGTCCGCGGTCTCGGGATCGTCTGCCCGCAGGAACTCGAGCGCACGGTCGGAGAATACGACGCCGAATCCGAAGGTCGCATCGGCAGTGTTCTGCTCGTATACCTCGATTTGTGCGTCCGGGCGGGCCCGCTTGATCCTGTATGCGGCATAGAGGCCGGCCGGTCCGGCACCGCAGATCAAGACTTTCAGCACCATCGAGCGAGGTTCTCCTGCGCGATCTTCGACGCGTGGGCGATGTTGCGCGGCCGGTCCGGACAGGCGGCCGCCACATCGCCAGCTGCGGTCAGCGTCGGTCGCCCGCCGCCAGGCGCCGCTCGACGGACATCGAGTAGCGCGACATGCCGAAGCAGAAGATCCAGAACATGAAGCCGGCGAACAGGTATCCCGTCATCACCGTGGTGGGAGCGTACCACTTCGCGTCCGCCATGTTCTTCTGGACGATGCCGAGCAGGTCGAACAGCCCGATGATCAGCACCAGCGAGGTGTCTTTGAACAGGCCGATGAAGGAGTTCACGATGCCCGGAATGACGAGCTTCAGCGCCTGCGGGAGGACGATCAAGCTCATCTTCTGGCGGTAATTCAGGCCGAGCGCGTCGGCAGCCTCGAACTGTCCGCGCGGGATCGCCTGCAGGCCGCCACGGATCACCTCGGCGAGGTAGGCGGCAGAGAAGAGCATGACCATGAACAGTGCGCGCAAGAGCTTGTCGATGTTCCAGCCGGGCGGGAGAAACAGCGGCAACATGACCGAGGACATGAACAGCACGGTGATCAGCGGGACGCCGCGGACGAACTCGATGAAGGCAACCGAGGCGCCTTTGATGAAGGGCATCTTGGAGCGGCGGCCGAGCGCAAGGGCGATGCCGAGCGGGAAGGCGGCGACAATTCCGGTCGAAGCGACAACGAGTGTCACCAGCATGCCGCCCCAATTGTTGGTGGCGACTGCCGGCAAACCGAACATGCCGCCGACCAGCAGGATCGTGGCGATGACCGGGAAGACGAGGAAGAAGAAGATCGCAAAGGGTGTCTTGCCGGTACGTTCTTCGAGAAACACTGTGACGGCAGTCGCGGCGAAAACGAGGACGAGGAAGAGCGGATCGACCATCTCGTCGAAGCCCGTGAACCGCGAGCCAGCGGCTAGGAACGCGTACTTGGCGGCGATCAGCGCGAGGCTGACAGCGACAAGCCACCCCAGGACCAGGAGCTTCTCGCGCAGCGTCGCAAACATCATCGGCAACAGCGCGGCAATCGCCAGCAGATAGACCAGCTTCGGGCGCCAACGTTCGACCTCGGGGTACGTGCCGTACATGAACTGTCCGAACTTGGCGAACACGAACGGCCAGCAGGCGCCGTCGTTCTTCGCGCAATCGGAACCGTCCTTGGCGATCCAGGTTGCCTCCAGTACTGCGAAGGTGAACAGCCCCTTCAAGGTCCAGTAGATGAGGGCGAGACCCAGCAGGGTCAGGATGGTATTTCCGACCGAGGAGAACAAATTGTCGCGAAGCCAGGCGACCGGGCCGACCTGGGCGCGCGGGGGCTTCATTTCGGGAGCCGGTTCCCGCGTGACGGTGTGCGCGCCGGTGTCGTTCATGATCGTCACTTGGCGAATGGCCAGAGGCGAAAAGGGGGCAGTGGGGTGCCAACGCCCAATTCCGCAGTTCTGTCTCGCCACCTCCGATTTGGATACCGCTTCTGAAACTCAGTGTAGCGCTTGCGGTGCGCTATCTTTCCACCAGCGCCATCTTCTTGTTGAACCAGTTCATGAAGGCGCTCGTGAGCAGCGAGAGCGTCAGATACACGCCCATAATCATGAGGATGACCTCGACCGCTTGCCCGGTCTGGTTGAGGATCGTGCCCGCGACGTTCACCAGATCTGCGTAAGCGATGGCGACGCCGAGCGAGGAGTTCTTGGTCAGGTTGAGGTAGTTCGAGGTCAGCGGCGGGATGATGATCCGCATGGCCTGCGGAATGACGATCATCCGCAGCATTTGCCCGTTGGAGAGGCCGAGGGCCCGCGACGCTTCCCATTGTCCCTTGGGGACGCCCAGAATGCCCGCGCGGACGATTTCGGCGATGTAGGCGCCTGTGTAGATGACGAGGCCGAGCGTGATCGCGACCAGCTCGGGCTGGACAACCATGCCGCCTTCGAAATTGAAACCCTTGAGGGCCGGCACGTCGAATCTGACTGGGCTACCGGCAGCGACAAATGCGATCGCCGGCAGAACGAAGATCAACCCGAGGCTCGTCCACAACACCGGGAACTGCTGTCCGGTCCTGAGCTGGCGCGTCTTCGCCCAGCGGGCGACCGCGATCGAGGCGACGATGCCGAAGGCGATGGCCGCGACTTCGAGGGCTATGCCGTGGAGGAATTCCGGCCGCGGCAGGTAGAGACCGCGCACATTGAGGTAAGCCGTGTCGGCGAAGTTGATGCTCTGGCGTGGTGGGGGCAGCGACTTCAGAACGCCGAAGTACCACAGCAGAAGCTGCAGCAGCAGCGGCACGTTACGCATGACCTCGACATAGACGGTCGCGATTTTTGCGATGAGCCAGTTCTTGGACAGGCGGGCAATACCGGCGAGAAAGCCGATGATGGTCGCGAGGATGCAGCCGATGACGGCAACGACGATCGTATTCCAGAGACCTACGACGAATGCGCGACCGTAAGAAGATGTGTTGGTGTAAGCGATCAGGGTCTGGGCAATGTCGAAACCAGATGTCGTTTTGAGGAACCCGAAGCCCGACGCGATGTTCTGGCGCCGCAAGTTTTCCGCCGCGTTGGTCACGATCTCGTAACCGATGACGCCGAGCACGATCAGGAGCGCGACCTGATAGAGAACGGCGCGGACTTCTTTTCGATAAAGGAAGCTGCCCTCTGCAGCCTTCTTGGGCGGTGGGCCGCCGCTGAAGCGGGGGTCGGCGCGAGTCGAGCTGGAGTCGAGTGTAGCCATGAGTGCACCGGAACTGTTCAGCCGGCGTGATCGCCGCCTGATAGAGTTGGGGCCGGGCTCTCGTTCGAGTGCCCGGCCCCAGCCGTCGCTGGATCAGCGGATCGGCGGCGCGTATTGCAGTCCGCCGGCGTTCCACAGCTTGTTCAGGCCGCGGTCGATCTTGAGGCGCGAGCCCGAGCCGACGTTGCGCTCGTAGCTCTCACCGTAGTTGCCGACCGTCTTGAGGATCTTGACGACCCAGTCGTTGTCGAGGCCGATGCCCTTGCCGAAGTCGCCTTCCTTACCGAGCAAACGCTTGATCTCGGGGTTGGCCGAGTTCGCCATTTCATCGACGTTCTTCTGCGTGACGCCCAGTTCCTCGGCGTTCAGCATCGCGAAGTGAACCCACTTCACGATCGTGAACCACTGGCTGTCACCCTGACGGACGACCGGACCGAGAGGCTCCTTCGAGATGATCTCCGGCAGCACGATATGGTCGCCGGGGGCCTTCATGCGCAGGCGCTCGGCGTAGAGGCCCGAAGCGTCCGTCGTGAACGCATCGCACCGGCCGGCGTCGTAGGCGGCAACGACTTCATCGTTCTTCTCGAACACGACGGTCTTGTAGTCCATCTTGTTCGCGCGGAAGAAGTCGGCGAGGTTCAGTTCGGTGGTGGTGCCGGTCTGCACGCAGACGGACGCGCCCTTGAGCTCCTTGGCGCTCTTCACACCGAGCGACTGCTTCACCATGA
>CAYMEB010000012.1:0-48804 GCA_964389095.1 uncultured Hyphomicrobiaceae bacterium | reverse complement strand
AAAGCCTTCGACCACACTGCCGCGTTTCCATGCGAGCCAGGCACCGACCAGTGTCCCGAAGACATAGGCGATGACGAGGCCGGTGAGCGTCAGAACCACCGTGTTCGGTAGGACGCCAAGGAGAACTTTCAGAACAGGTTGGCGATGATGGAAACTGTCCCCGAACTCGCCGATCAGAAGGTTCTTCAGATAGATGACGTACTGCTCATGCAGCGGTCGATCAAGACCGAACGCCTTCCTGAGTTGCTGGATCTGTTCCTCATTAAAGGTGGTATCGATGTACGCGACGGTCGGATCACCCGGCATGAGGCGGAACAAGAAAAACAGGATGGTCGCGACGACCCAGAGAACGAACAGCATCTGCGCGAGACGAGCGCCAAGGTTCAGCATGCGCGTCTCGCGCAGAGGAGATCAATGTCCAACGAGGGCTCCGAGATCCACCGCACCACGCGGCCATCTCCAATCCGGGGCACGGCATTAAGGAGGGATATTGGAGCCTTCGCCACTTGTTCTGATTTCCCCGGTTTAGGGTGACGCTCTAAAGTTCGTTATGGCAGCGCTTGAAGAGCTTCCTTTTTCCCGTCGGGATAGTGGAGGCGGCCACCAACCAGCTTGTAACCCGCACGTTCCAGAATCTTCCTCGCTTCTTCAAGGTTCGGTCTGAACTGCTCGCCCTTGTGCCACGCGGGCAGCGCAGCCGAAACGTGACTGTTAGCCGGGACTGCATAACCATTGTAGGCCGCCTGGACCATAAGGTTGCGGTTGACGGTCAATGCAAGTGCCTTACGGAAGTTGACATCGTCGAAGGGCGCGCGGCGCAGGTTTGGGGCTACGAAGCGGAAGCCCATGTCGACCGTTGCGGCGAGTTCGATCTCCTTTTGTTGCTTGGCGATGTCGTCGAGAATCTTCGGATCGCCACGATAGTCTGCGAGGAAAGTAACCTCGCCACGCTTCAGCATGCCGACGGCGGCTTCGGTATTGGTGACGACCCGCAAGATCCAGCGGTCCATCTTCGGCGCCGCCCAGTGCTTATCATTCTTCTCCAGTACGACCTCTTCCTGAAGCTTGAAGCGGGCGACCTTGAACGGACCAGAGCCGATCGGCTGCTGCTCCTGGTAGGCCTCCGCGTTTTTACCTTTCAGGGCGTCACTCGCGAGCACAGGTTCCCAGACGTGCTTCGGTACAAGATTGATCTTGGCGAGTACGGACGTGAAGAAAGAGGCATTCGGCGCTTTCAGCTTGAAGCGCAAGGTCGTGTCATCAACCTTCTCCATGCTGGCGATGTTGGCGACAAACGGCTTGTACATCGGCGACATGGTTCCGGCCGGCGCCTCGAACGAGTAAATTACGTCGTCGATCGTGACCGGCTTGCCATCGTGCCACGTCTGGCCAGGGCGCAGTTTCACCTCCACGGTTGTCGGGTCCACGAACTTCGCGCTTTCTGCCGACCAAGGCTTCGGAAGGCCGTCCGGACCGACACGCATCAGCCGGTCCCAGACGAGATCAGTGATCCAGCTGTCAACTGCGCCGGAAATGTAGAGCGGGTTGATGGCATTGAGCGCGTCGGCCGAATTCAGCACCATGTCTTTGTTGGCCCCCGCAGGCGTTGCGCCGACGAAGGTCCAGAAGTTGCGCACGCCAATGCCGGACTGATCGACGATGGTGTCCTTCTTCCACGCGTTGCCGTTATAGGCGACGACGTTCTTCGGATAGACCATGAAGAAGTACGGCACATCCTGCATGATCAGGTCCTGCGCCTTGTCGACGAGGGCTTTCCGCTTCGTCTGATCGATCTCCGCTCGCTGAGCTTCCGCCGTCTTGTCATACTCCGGATTGTTGTAGCCGACGAAGTTGAAGCCCTTCTCGGCCGTGCTCGAGTGGAAGAGATTGTAAACGAGCTCATCCGGGTCCGAGCGCTCTGGGCGACCAACCATGCGCCACATGGTGACGTCCCAGGTGTCACGCTTGTACCAGACGAGATCGGACACCTGCGGGCGCGGCATGCCGCGTACCTCGACGTCGAGGCCGAGTTTGCGCCATTCCTGCGCGACGAGCTGGGCTGCCTGGAACTCCTGCGGGTCTCCGGCTTGTGCGCCCGAAATGATTACGATCTTGCGCACGCGATCGCCTTGTTGCGCGAACGCGGGCAACGATGTCGTCGCAGCGAGGACTGTCGCCGCGGTGGCGAGCACGAGTCGGCGGGTCGGTCGTGAAACATGCGATTGCGACATGTGCGTCTCCTGAGTTCGGACTTGTTATTCCGTTTCGGTATCGGGTTCTTGTGCATCCTGGCGGAAAAACGTTGCTCGGGTAAGGCCTTTCCCTAGTGCAGCGTCTCAAAAAGCCGAAAGAACAGTTGCGAACGCGGTGCCAGCGACGAGACGCGGATCTGCTCGTAGTGGGTGTGGCCGCCTATTCCGTCGACGCCGAGACCATCGAGCGTGGGAGCGAGGGCGGCAGTAAAGTTGCCGTCCGACCCACCGCCTGTTTTCAGGTCCAGGAGATCATAGCCGATCTCTGCGGCGAGCTCTTTTGCATGATTGTACAGCGATGCGATACGCTCATCTTTCTCATAGGGTGGTCGGTTCAATTCGCCGCTCACGGTGACTGTGACGCCATCCGTTTCAGAGGTTAGGGCGAGGATCTTGCCAACCATCTCCTCTGCCTGGGCAGGCGAGGTCACGCGCATGTCGACCTCGGCGAAGGCTTCCTCCGGGACAACGTTCGCACGCGTGCCGCCCCGGATTACGCCAACGTTGGTAGTGACGCCCTTTGCATAATCCGTAAAGCCCTCGATCATCAGGATCACCCGCGCCAGTTCTCTTATGGCGCTCCGACCATCCTGGTGGCGCGAACCGGAGTGGGCAGGCTGTCCCTTCACGTGGACATTAAAGCGGGCGACGCCCTTGCGAGCGGTAACGATCTTGCCGCCCTCGCGCGCCGGTTCGGTCACGAGCACATACTTGGCGTTCGCCGCTTCGCGCTCGATGATGGCGCGCGATGTGGGGCTACCGACCTCCTCGTCGGAGACATAGAGGTGCGTCACAGGGAGAACGCCGCCGCGATCGAGCCGATCCATCTCGCGAAAAGCGTGGAAGGCGAGGAAAGCGCCGGCTTTCATGTCGTAGATGCCTGGCCCGTAGGCGACGTCGCCTTCGACCGTGAAAGGCAGGCGCTTGATGAAACCGATTGGATGTACGGTATCAAGGTGCGAGAGCACCAGGATGCCGCGGTTGGCGCGGCCCCAGGACGAGCGCGCGATCAGGTGGTCGCCGTAGTCGTCGCGACCGGGGATGCGTTCGAGGCGCGCTCCTGTCTGGCGATAGGACCGCTCGACGAGGTCCATCATGCGATTCACGGCAGCCGCGTCCGTGGTCGGGCTCTCGACCTCGACCCAGCCCTGTATCTCGGCAAGCATGGCCGCAGTGTCAAAGCTCGGTTGCTGCATGGTCCCCCTTTTGGATCCGAAGGTCCATTCGGCGCCATCACCGTTCAGCAGGCGATCTATAGAGCAGAGTCTACGAGGCGGGTCGCTTCGCGTAGCGCGGCGACGAAGCGATTTTGGCCGCGCATGAACTGCACCTTGGCGAAACCCAGGTTCGCCTTCGGCAGGGATTTGATATCGAGAGCGACTGCAAGCGTGGGCAATTCGGGTATTGGAATTGCGGCGTCATGGCGGAAGCGGGCCTCGCGCGTAAAGTTGATCGGTACCAAGATGCGAGCGAGCCGCTGGATGACGTCGTTCGCCGCCTCGGGGACAATCTTTCCAGACTTGGTCGCACGATAGAACTTGGCGAGCGATTTCTCGAGAGTCTCGACGGCGATCGCCGCAGTGCTGAGATCGAGCGACGCACCCGCGGATTTTTGGTACTTCGCGATGGTCGTCGCGAACTCGCGGGTCACGCAGGTCCAGTCGAAAGGCAGGATGTCGGCGTTGGCAACGCCGATTACGGCCTGCGCGTACACCTTCATGTCGCGCAGGAGAAAGTCCTTGTCGGCAATATCGAGGAGATCGTTCTCAGTGTGCCAAGCGATGTTGCCACCGCAGCCGCCGACCGCATAATAGCCTTTCTTGGCTCGCAGGTCGTCCGGCATGGTGGACGAAAGCATGAAGAACGACGAGATGCCGATGTTGTTGAAGGCGTAGTCACCTGCGCGTGGCGGGCGTTCCGGCTTCGGAGTGATGCCGCAGACTGCCTTTATCGAGGCTTCGACGTGTCCCTCGGCTTCGCTCATGACCGAGAGGTTGTTGAACGTCGTCGCCCAGCGGCAGCCGGGGCTGTCGCAATTCACCTGAGCAACGCAGTTCTCGTCGAGGTCGATGGCAAACTGGTCGGCGAACCAGGTTGACCCGGCGTAACGGCCGGTGGAGTGACCGGGCCACCAGGCAATCTTGATCGTGCGCTTCAGGCGCTTCCGGTGCTTCCAGAAAACGCGTGCGAGTTCGAGCAGCGTCGCATCGCCTGTCGCATTGTCGCCGACGCCGACGTCCCAGCTATCGTAATGTCCGTGCACCAGGACATATTTCTCATCTTTGCCCGGGATGGTGACGACTGGGACCTTCTGCGTAAACCAGCCCTCCTCCATTTCCGTGCGGATGGTCGCCTTCTGACCCTTGCCCGCCATCTCGATGAGGGCTTTGCCGTCGGCGTTGTTCACGGCAGCGACGGGAATCCCGGGCTTGCGCGGCAGGTCGTCAAGATCGGGTGTGCCCCATATCGACGTGCAGATGCCCCAGTGCACATCGGCGCCGGGATTGACCGCGATGATCCCGACGGCGCCCTTTTGCTCGAACTCACGCATCTTCTGAGGAAACGCAAAGCCCTCTGACACGACGATCTTGCCTTTCAGGCGCTCGACGGATGTCAGATCGTCGTCCTGATTCTTGGCGAACAGCGTCGAGATCGTCTTCGAATAGGTCGCAGGTACGTAGACGAGTTCTGCTGTGAGGCCATCGCGGCAGTCACGTGCGTAAGCCGGCGGTTTGGCCTTCATGGTGCGCCCGCCCGCCTCGACCGAGGCAGTGTAGGGGATGCTGAGGTGCAGGCTCGGCTCATGAACCTCGACGGGTACGCCAGCTGCTTCGAGCATCGCTACGATGACGTCCGCGCTCTTGTTGACGTCCTTCGCTTTCCAGCGTGGCATCCTCGCGAACTTCTCGACCAGCGCCCACGGCGCAGCGAGCGAAATGTCATCGACGATCGAATCGACGGCGGATGTCTCGGTTCGCTTCTGCATGATGTGTCTATCCCCACCCGCTGCTGCCCCGGAGCCCATGGAGCGCCTACGCAGAGGTCAGCGTAAGTGCTGTAGCGGGCACTTCACAAGATCTGCACATACGCATTTTCTGCGCATCGGGCGTGCAAGCTTTCGCAATTGGCGCTGCTGTCGCGTCATGCTTGCCTTTTCCAATTCTGGCTCAGCCGCGGGAGAAGAAGGATGCAGCCGGCCGCAATATTGGACCAAGTTCAAGTCGACTTCGCGTGGGAGCTGATCGAGCGGTTCAAGGATCAACCTCGTGAGGCGCCGGAGGACGTGAACCGCGGCGCGGAGATCATCGCCGAGCAACTCGGGAAGGCCGGCATTCCCGTCACTATGCACAAGCCAACGCTGTTCTTGAGCTTGCCGGGGCCGGCATCGGTGAAGATCGGCGCAAAGATCTACAAGGCAAAACCGCCAGCGTTCTCAATGAGCGTGCCTGAAGGTGTCACGGCGCCCATGGAATTCATGGAGCCCACGAAGCGCGAGTTCGCCCGCCACCAGAAGCTCGATCGCCAGCGCTTTCGCGGCAAGATCGTCGTCACTGAAGGCATCTCGCTGCCTATGCTGACCTCGGAGATCGAGGAGATGGGCGCTGTCGGTATCATCGCGGTCAATCCCGGCGAGCGCATACACTGGTCGACGGCCTCGACGATATGGGGGACGCCCGAGGCTGACGAGTTCGAGCGGCTGCCGAAGATCCCGTCGCTCGCCGTTAATCAAAGCGACGGCGTGGCGGTACTCGCCGCGGCGAAGAAGGGCGAAACGGCGACTATCAAGACCAGCCTGGAACAGGGATGGTTTCCTCAGAATCTGCCCGTGGTGCACATCGACGGCGCGCTCGAGCCGGATCGGTTCGTCTTCATCCACGGCCACTATGATAGCTGGCAGGTCGGCGTCGGAGACAACGGTACGGGCAATGCCTGCATGCTCGAGATCGCCCGTGTGCTGTGGGAAAATCGCAGGAGCCTGCGCCGTTCCGTGCGCCTCGCCTGGTGGCCCGCGCACTCCACGGGGCGGTACGGCGGGAGTGTATGGTATCTCGACCAGCACGCCCAAGAGTTCGCCAAGCAGTGCGTAATGCACATGAACTGTGACAGCCCGGGGTGCGTCGGCGCGACTGAGTACACGTCGATAACCATGATGCCGGAGACGGTCGATGCCGTGACCCGCATTGTCAAGCGCGTCACCGGGCAGAAGGCGGTGCCGAAGCGGCCGAACCGATCGAGCGACTACACGTTTTACAATCTCGGCATTACGGGGGCCTTCATGGCCTCCTCCATGATGCCGGAGGCGGAAGTGAAGAAACGCGGCTGGCATCATGTCGGCGGCTGCGGTGGCAACATCGCCTGGCACACCGAGGACGATGTCTACGAGGTTGCGGACAAGGGAGTTTTGGACAAGGACATTCGTCTCTATCTCGATGCCATGCTGACATTCGCAAACGCC
This sequence comes from uncultured Hyphomicrobiaceae bacterium, assembly GCA_964389095.1. Lineage (GTDB taxonomy): Bacteria > Pseudomonadota > Alphaproteobacteria > Rhizobiales > Hyphomicrobiaceae > JABFRJ01. The sequence continues at coordinate 42,096 of CAYMEB010000012.1, read as the reverse complement.
GAGATTCTACCACTTGATTATCACGCCGCGGTCAAGGAGATTGCGGCCACGGTGGCCGAGTACCGAAAGGCAGCCGGAAAGCGCTTCGACCTGTCGCCGGTCACCGAGGCGCTCGCCGACCTCGACAAGCGGGTCGCCGAGTTCAATAAGGCCGTGGCCGCCGGGAAGATTCCATCGCGCGTAACCAATGACGCTTTGCGCGACCTCGCCCGTGCGCTAGTTCCGCTCAACTACGCGCGCCGCCCGGCACATCAGCAAGATCCGGCTGTAACACTGCCACCGGTCCCGCTGCTGTCGATCGCGGGCGATCTCGACGTGTTCGACAAGGACACGGTCGGGTTCGCACTGGCGACGCTGCTCAAGGGGCGAAACGCGGCATTGGCAGCGATCGAGCGCGCCAACCGCGTGGTCGATGCGGCTCTCGGACGCTGACACTCCGAAATTGCCACCATCAGGGGCGACGCGGAACGCCCCGGCCTTCACCGATATCCCAGTATAGTCCCGTCATCAGCTCGAGCGCGTTACGCGACAGCGACATCAGAATATGCTCGTCCGGCCAGTGCTGTGAGCAGGCGGCGTACGAGTGCGGCAGCCAGATCGCGGGCAATCCCAGGTCGTCTGTGAAGATATCGTTGCAGATCGAGCCGCCCATGCTCGGCACTATCGCGGGCTTGGCGTTGGAGGAGCGCTGCAGCGACGCATGCACGAATTTGGCCCAGGGATGATCCGGCTCTGTACGCGTAGCCGCGAACCTGCCGTCGTTGATCGGCGGCGGCGGGGTCACCTTGACCAAGTCGTGGCCGTGTTTTCTCAGGTGGCGTTCGAGCGCGGGGATGATGTCGGCGACGTCAGTGCCGGCGACAAAACGCAGCTGGCAGTTGGCGACTGCCTTCGGTGGGATGGCGTTTACGGGCTTGCCCGGTGTGCCGGTCCAGTAGGTGAGGATGTTGAAGGTATTGGCGCCGTAGACGCGTTCGGCGGGTGTCAGATCCTGTTCGCCCCACCACGCGTCGATGGCCGGTCCATTGTCGCCTGCGTCGACCTCGATGTCGGCGAGAGCGTCTTTGACCGCCTTGGTCATCGGTGGCGCCTTCAGTTCGGGCACGAGCAGTTCGCCATGGCGGTCGACGATCGAGGCGAGCGCATGGGCGAGTATGAAGCCTGGATTGGCAATCAGTCCGCCCCAGTTGCCTGAGTGATGTCCACCCTCGCGCAGGTCGACGACGAGATCGAAATTGACCGCACCGCGGCAGCCGAGCGACAACGTCGGTCGGTCAATCTTCACGCGCGGACCGTCGGAGGCGATGAACACGTCAGCCGCGAAGTCGGCTTTGTGGGCCCTGACGAGTTCCTGCAGTCCCTTCGAGCCGGCCTCTTCTCCCATCTCGATCATGAACTTGGCGTTGAAGCCGAGTCTGCCGCCACGCTCTGCCATCACCGCGCGCAGGGCCGCCATGTTTATGGTGTGCTGGCCCTTGTTGTCGGCAGTACCGCGGCCGTAGAGGCGGTCGCCGTCGCGCGCAACGATCCATGGGCCCTGACCCTTCGTCCACTGGTCCTCCAGGCCGCGCACGACGTCACCGTGGCCGTAACCGAGCACAGTGGGCAGCTCGATGTCCTCGATCCGGGTCGCGAGTAGGACGGGGCCCTGGCCCTTGAACGGATTTTCGTAGATCCGTGTGGCGAATCCCATCGTTTCGAAGGCGGGCACCATCTCGACATCGAGATAACGATGGCATTCGGCTAGCGCGGCTGGGTCGGGGAATTTCTGGCTCTCGGTCTTGACGGCGATGCGGCGGCCGAGTTCTTCGACAAACATGCCACCATCGATGTAGCCGCGTACGCGTTCGACAGCGCCAGAACGTGATCCGGTCATTGAGAAGTCCTCCTTTATTGCATGCCAGCTCGTCGCGGCGACGTATGCAAGCGCCTTTTGCCCGCAGAGCCGCGCGTGCCAGATAATCGCGCCGTGCAGAGCGAGGGGAGACGGGGAGAGATGACCGCCAACCGTGCATCGGGCTTTGCGCTCGCCCTCGACGTCGGCGGGACGTTCACGGACGTCATCCTCGCCGACCGCGCCGGCGGCCGCTATTGGGTAACAAAATCCCCGTCCGTGCCGACTGATCCTGCGGAGGGGTTCTTCGGCGGCGTCGACAAAGTGCTGACGCTCGCCGGCATCGCTGCCGCCGACGTGACGCTGGCGCTGCACGGTTCGACCGTCGCCACCAACGCCATCCTCGAAGGCAAGGGCGCGCGCATCGCCCTGATCGTTACAGCCGGATTCCGGCATGTGCTGGAGATCGGCCGCGCAGACATCCCGCGCAAAGAGAATCTGTTCGGCTGGGTTAAGCCGAAGCGGCCGGTGCTGCCCCGCGACATCTACGAGGTGCCGGAACGCGTACTGCTCGACGGCACAATTGCCACGCCGGTCGATGAGGCGATAGCAAACAGCGTCGCGGCAGAGATCCGCGACGGCGGCTACGCTGCGGTCGCAGTCGTGCTCTTGCATGCTTATGCGCATCCCGAACACGAGCAACAAATCGGAGCTATACTGCGGCGCGTCGCTCCCGATCTCGACGTGTCTCTGTCGCACGAAGTGCTGCCGCTGTTCCGCGAGTACGAACGCTCGCTTGCGACAGTCCTGAATGCCAGTGTTCAGCCTCTGGCCGGGCGCTATGTCGGCCGCCTCGAGGCGGGCCTCGCCAAGCGCGGCATCAGGGCTCCGTTTTTCATCATGAAGTCGAACGGGGGAGTGTATCCACCAGCCGCCGCGCAGAAGCAGCCGGTGCATCTGGCTCTGTCTGGACCAGCGGCGGGAGCGCGCGGCGCGGCTCTCGTCGGGCGGCTCAGTGGTTTCGACAACCTGATCACTATCGATATGGGCGGCACCAGCGCCGATGTTGCGCTGATCCGCGAGGGACAGCCCGAAGTGTCGACTAGCGGCCGCATCGGCGAGTTTCCGCTCGCGTTACCAATCATCGACATCCACACCATCGGTGCCGGCGGTGGTTCCATCGCGCGGGTGTCGACGGGCGGCGCTTTGCGCGTCGGTCCTGAGAGCGCCGGCGCAGCGCCGGGTCCCGCTTGTTACGACAAGGGCGGTACGCACGCGACTGTCACCGATGCCAACCTTGTGCTCGGCCGGGTGCCCCCACACTTGCTCGACGGCGAGGTGACACTGAATGTCGAACGCGCGGCGGCGGCGATTCGGGCTCACGTGGCTCAGCCGCTCGGCTTGTCGCTCGAGGAGGCGGCTGCCGGTATCATCGACATCGTCGACAACAACATGGTCGGCGCGCTGAAGGTCATGTCAGTCGAGCGCGGTCTAGCGCCTGCAGATTTCGCGCTCTGCCCTTTCGGAGGTGCGGGGCCCGTGCACGGCGCGCGACTCATGCGGTTGATTGGTGCGAAGCGATGCGTGGTGCCGCGCTATCCAGGCATCCTCTGCGCAATCGGCCTCCTATCGACGGACTTGAAGTATGATTTTGCCCTTACGGCGGTACAGCGCGCACCGGACATCGACATCTCTTTTGTCGCGTCGCAGTTGCGCGATCTCCATCAGAAGGCGGACGCCCAACTCGCCCGGGACCAAGTGCCACTAGAGCGCCGGAGATTTAAGCGTTTCGCGGATATTCGCTACGCTGGTCAAGGCGAGGAACTGGCTGTGCCACTGCCATTGGGAGAAGTATCGCAGGCGCTGCTCACAGCTCTCATCGAGGCCTTCCACGACGAGCATCAGCGGCTCTATACATTCTCGAACCGCAAAGCCCCGGTGGAAATCATAAATCTGCGTGTCTCGGCCGAAGGTCTCATGGACCAGATCGAGATGGCGCGCATTGGGTCAGTGCGCGAGGGTACGCGCGCTGTGGCCAGCGGACAACGCCGTGCCGGGCTCGAAGGTTACAAAATTGCGCCGGTGCCGACGTTCCGTCGCGAAGCCCTCTGCTCTGGCCACGTCGTCGATGGCCCAGCGATCATCGATCAACTCGACGCGACAACACTCATTCTCGATGGCCAAAGCGCCTTTGTCGATGCGTTTGGCAACCTGATCATTGAGGAGCTGCACTGATGGCGGTGAACTCGACCAGAACCGAACTGGCAACGAGCCCGGTCACGCTCGAATTGATCAAAGGGGCGTTGCAGTCTGCGCGCGGCGAGATGGAGACGTTGATCGGACGATCGGCGATGTCGCCATTCATCCGCGAGAAGAAGGACTACTTTACTGCGTTTCTCGACGTGTCCGGGCGTCTTGTCGTGTCCACAGCGGTTACGCTCGCCGGCAATCTCGTGGAAGCGATTCTCGAGCAGTATCCCGCCTCGACGATGCGTGACGGCGACTTGTACTGGTTCAATGACGTCTACGCCTCGCACGGCGGCGTCACGCAGACCAACGACACTGTTTTTGTCATGCCTGTGTTCTCAGAGGGCCGCATGATCGGCTTCGTTGAGGCGTGGGGACACCTGTGGGATGTCGGCGGCACCTATCCGGGCTCGGTGAGCCCGAACGTTACCAGCGTCTTCCACGAAGGCATCATGATTCCTCCTGTACGGGTGATGCGCGATGGTGTCGTCAACGATGAAGTCGTGCGCATCTATGAGCGCAATTCTCGCTTCCCAGAGACGATGCGCGGAGACCTCTCCGCCATCATGGCGGCTGTGAAGCTCGGCAAAGCGAGGCTCGAGGAGATCGTTGCGCGCTTCGGCGCCGGGGCGGTCGAGGCAGCCTTCGTACATATGCTGCGCCAGAACGAAGTCGCGCTGAAGCAACGGATCGCGACAACGATCCCGAAGGGCCGATGGCGCTTTCGCGACTGGATCGACGGCGACGCTATCACTGCGAATTCTTACTTCGTCGAGACGGAAGTTGCTCACGACGGCAGCGGCAGGCTGGACTTCGACTTCACCGGCAGCGCCGATCAGGCGACTGGTCCGATCAACTACGTCATGCACGACACGGTTCTAGGTCATCTGCTCGGTCTGACATTGCTGCGTGACGACAAGGGAATCGACATGAATGCCGGCTTCCAAAATTCGGTCGGCGCGGTGCGGCGAAGGCCTGGCTCTATCGTCGCACCGCATTTTCCGGCACCCGTCGGCTTGCGTTCGCATACGATGCTGCGGGTAACGAGTTCGCTATCGGGCGCACTTGCTCAGGCGACGGGTGGCATGTCGGCCGCAGGCTCGGCCGTGTACGTTCTGTACTATCTGCGCGGTCAAGATCCCAAGACCGGCAAGATGACGCTCGGCATCGAAGGGCTCTCGGTCGGCTTCGGCGGCCGGCCCGAGGCGGATGGGCACGACGCCATATATTATGTCGCGCAGGAAAACTATCCGGTTGAATTCGTCGAGATGGAGTTCGGCGTGCGCATAGAGGCGTTCGGCATTCATCGCGACTCCGGCGGCGCCGGACTGCATCGGGGCGGCTGCGGCACAATCCGCGACGTGCGCATTCTGCACGACGGCATGACGCTCGGCGTGCGGATGGACAACTGCAGGTATCCGGCGTTCGGTGTCAACGGCGGTACCTGCGGCACAATCGGCGCCTTTCTCGTCAATCCAGGCACAGCAGATGAGCAACGCCTTGCAACGATGAGTGACGGCCACAAGCTCAATCGGGGTGACCTGTTGCGCATTATCACACCGGGTGGCGGCGGCTGGGGCGCGCCGATGGATCGCCCTCCTGAGCGCGTGCGCGACGACGTGCTCGACGGCTTCACATCTTATGAAAAGGCGCGAGAGGCATATGGTGTTGTGTTTCAGTCATGTGGGCGCGAAGTCGATCACGGCGCCACGAAAGCACTGCGCGCGACCATGATGCGACCATCCAAGATGTATCACCGCGGCAAATACTTCGACGCTGCTGAAAGGCTGTGAGCGCGCCATGGGTGAGATGATGCGCGCCGTCTGGTATGAACAGCAGGGTCCAGCGCGCGAGGTGCTGCGCTTCGGCGAGGTGCCGAGGCCTTCACCGGGACATGGTGAGGTACTCGTGCGCGTCGCGGCCTCAGGGGTCAATCCACACGACACAAAGAGCCGTTCCGGCTGGACCGGGCGGCCCATGGCCCATGCACGTATCATTCCGCACGGCGACGGCGCTGGTGAGATCGCGGATGTCGGCGCCGGTGTCGATCGCGCGCGCTTGGGCACACGGGTTTGGCTTTTCCGCGCGGATCATCTCGCGGGCTATGGGGCCGCAGCGGAATACGCCGTGGTGAAGGCCAGCTCCGCCGTACCTCTGCCATACGATGTGCCATTTGAAGTAGGTGCCGGGATCGGCATTCCCGCGCTGACTGCCTATGCCGCCGTGTTTACGGGTGGACCGGTGACGGGGCGGACGGTCCTCGTGCAGGGTGGCGCGGGCGCCGTGGCGACCTACGCGGTTCAGTTCGCGCGCTGGAATGGAGCGCGCGTCATCGCCACGGTGAGTTCTGATGAAAAAGCAGGCATCGCGATGGACATGGGCGCGGACGAGGTGATCGACTACAAACGTGAAGATGTCGTCACGCGCGTGATGGCCCTGACCCGCGGACGTGGCGTCGACAGAATCGTCGAGGTGGATCTCGGCGCCAATCTGCCCGTCGATGTCGAGATCGTCGCGCCGCATGCGGTGATCGCCTCGTATTCGTCGAGTCGTGTTCGCGAACCGGTCTTGCCGTATTACCGTCTGGCGCCCAATGACGTGACCATCCGGTTCGTGCAGGGCATGATTCTGACGGACGACACACGCCGCGACGGCGTGGCGCTGATTGGTCAACTGATGTCGCGGGGCGCACTGAAGCATCCGGCGACGCATGCCTTCGCGTTTGAGGCCTGCGCGGCAGCACACGAAGTTCTCGAACGCGGCATTACCGGAAAAGTCATCGTACGCGGTCCGGCCGCGTGAATGGGGAGAGGGACATGGTAGACCTGACCAAGAGCGCGCGAGAGAAGGTGTCGAGCGAGGATCTCGAGGCTACGGTGGCGAACCTGTGTAGTCTCGGCGAGAAGATCTCGGGGAGCGAAGAAGAAAAGAAGGCCTGCGACTATCTCGTCTCTAAGCTGAAATCCTATGGCTATACGCCGACGGTACACGAGTTCGACAGCTACATCTCCTATCCACGCAGCGCGACACTGAAGATACATGCTGGCGGCAAGACACTCGATGTATCGGCGGTCGGAGTCGCCTTCGGGCTCTCGACCGGGCCGGACGGCGTCACCGACGACATAGTTTTCGCGGGTCAGGGAAACGATGCCGACTACGTCGGGAAGGACGTGCGCGGCAAGATAGTCTTGATCACAAAATTGCCGTCTCCCAACAACGCGCTCGCCGCAGCGACGGCCGGCGCCAAGGGCCTCATTTGCATGTCGGCGGGCAAGCAGAGGCACAAGATGATCATCACGCCCGTGTGGGGTACGCCGGAGTTCGAGCAGGCGAAGAAGATACCTCGCGTGCACGTCGTCTCGATATCGAAGCTCGACGGCGACAAGATCGTTGAGCAGATGAAGAAGGGCGCGGTGCGTGCGACGCTGATCGCGGATACCTTCGAGGGGTGGCGCAGGGTGCGGCTGCCGATGGCGGAACTTAAGGGCGAGGAACCGGAATTCGCCCTCGTCGGTGCACACTACTGCTCGTGGTTCGACGGCTCGACCGACAACGTCACTGGCGATGCCTGCGTGCTGGAACTCGCCCGAGTGCTCAAGCAGTTCGAAGGGAAGCTGCGCTACGGCCTGAAGTTCTGCTGGTGGCCGGGCCACAGCCACGGCCGCTATTCCGGCTCGACTTGGTTCGCTGATACGTTCTGGCATGACCTATACGACCACGGCATCGTGTACTTCAACATCGACTCGCCGGGTGTAAAGGGCGCGACGGTCTATGTGCCGCGCCACCAGATGGCCGAGGTGTCGGAATTCAATGAGGCGATGACGACAGAAGTCACCGGTTGGACCACGCTCAAGAGTTCGACTGCGCAGCTTGCCCTTGGCAAGCGCGGTGACAAGTATGTGTCATCGACGCGGCCGTCTCGTGCCGCTGACCAATCCTTCTGGGGCATTGGTCTCTCTTCCATGTCAGTGTACGCGATGCTGACGCCTGATGATGCCAACCGCGATCATAATGTCGGCGGCTCGGGCGGCGCATGGTGGTGGCACTCTGAGCACGAGACACTCGACAAGTTCGACCCTGCGGTGCTGGTGCAAGACACGAAACTATACGCGTCCATATTGCTGCGCTTGGCGACGGCGGAGATGTTGCCGTTCAAGCTGGCGGCTATCGCTAGCGACTATCTGGACAGTTTGCGCGAGTTCGAGGAGGAGGCGGGGAACTTCCTGCCGCTGAAGCCGTTGATCTTGGAGGTCGAAAAGCTTCGGGAGAAGCTTGCTGCATTCGATGCTCGAGCAAGCAAGCTCACGTCGCCCTTGGAGACCGCGGCAGAAAATCGAAGGATACTCCGCATCGCTCGTCTGCTCAATCCGGTGCTTTATCAGGTTTGCTCGCCGTTCGAGCATGATCCAGCGCTGGGATCGCGCGCGCTGCCTTCACTGACGCCGGCGCTCAAGCTGAAATTGCTCAATCCGGACGGAGATGCGTTCAAGTTTACTGTCGTCGGCCTGAAGCGCCGTATCAACCAGATCTCGCATCAGCTGCGTGAGGCCGAACGAGAACTTGCGCGCAGCTGATTTTGGCAGACTCACAATGCGAGATTGGAAGTGAGTGCCACGAAGCGATGGTCTGGCTCCTCGCATTATTCGCGTGAGCGGGAAGCCTTCGATGCTCGATCGTGCACATTCGGATCGGGCGTGTGTTTGGCTTGGTTTTGGCGCGAGACCAATAGAGTGACGGGGTAAATGGGGTCACTTCGGCCTGAGCCCGTCAAAAGCGTTGCCGTTGCGCGCGACCCCGCCTCTGGGCCGGTGCTCGGTCTGTTCGGCGCGCCGTTCCTGGCTCAATCGTTGCGCCGGTAAACACCGGTGAACGAGACGTTCGCTCCACCGCAGTTGCCATTGTCTTCGACGACAAGGTAGGGCCCAAGTGCCATCATGGCGATGGCGCAGTCGGCCGGATCTCCCTTGTCGCCCGGAACCGGCACATCGCCACCGGCTGCCGGTGTCAGCGAGACATCTACCTTGTTCGAGTCGGGCTTCAGTGTGAAACTGAAATCACCGGTGTTGACCGCACCGCGCGCGACACGCCCCCTATCGAGCGCGCCGTAGGTGGCTGCGCCCGAGAATGCCATGGCGCCGTCGCGGCCCTGCCGCTTGATGCTTATGGACGCTTCGGTCCGCTTCCAGAGGCCGACGAAGGCGGCCGGTTCAGGCTTCACGCGCCGCGTCGGTGTTTCAAGGCGATTACTAGGTAGGAGGCCGGTCGTCGTTTGTCCCTTGGCGTTGACGAAAGCGGCGCAGGCCGAGGCATCAAACACCTGCGAGACAAGCACTAGGTCGCCAGGAACGACGAATGCTTTCGATTTTGAGAACCCGACGCGCGCCTGACCGGGCTTTACCTGGGCGAGATCGAGACCCTCGAAGCTGCCTCGCCCGAATTCAGGGCACTGCTGGGCGTGTGCGGTGTTGGCGGCCAGCAGAGCAAAGGCGGCGCCGGTTATGGCGAGACAGAGACGCATTGCGAACCATAGGGGTTGTGGGAGCATAGTCGAACGTTCCTAGCACACGGGACAGGAACTTCGCCCCAGCAAGGCGCAAAGCGGCGCAACTGAAGGCATCTCCGCGGCAATCTCATCGCTTCAGCGCTCTGTGCAGAAAAGGCACTATCCACGCACGTCGGTGCCGATCGCCGAACGTCGAGTGGCAGGGGAGGCGCCTATCGATCTCGGTGCCTACGTCATCGTGCACCCGAGTGCCGAAACACCGCGATTCCTGTCAGGATCGGAAGCAGTCCCGGTGCTGCGAGTTGTGCAATGCGGGACGTCGCTTCGGAAAGCGTCGGTGCAGGCGCCTTCGCAGCATGAGCCCGCATCAACGTCTCGTCGATGGTGAAGAACATGAGGGGCCAGGTCGACAAAACCGGGCTCGCCGCTTCTTGCCGGCCCCAGAAGGCGGAACCACTGAACACGAAACGGGCCACCAGCACGAATGCGATCAGGGGCAGGCCACTTCGTCGTCCGTGAATCGGGAAGCGCCGCCATCTCGGCCACAGTCGATTTGAATGGTTGGCGAGAGCCCATGCCGGTCGCCATCACCGCTGCCGCTTGACACCATAGCTTTGCATGTTCCAAAACGTTTTGAATGGTGGAGATCGGTCCAGTTTGTCAAACCTGAGAACATTGGCGGAGCATCTCGGGCTTTCGATCACGACAGTGTCGCGAGCGCTCGACGGCTACGACGATGTCGCCAAGGCCACGCGCGAGCGGGTGTGCGCGCGGGCGCGAGAGCTCAACTACCAGCCCAACGCAGCGGCGCGGTCCCTGCGCCGCCAGCGATCGAACGCCGTGGCAGTGACCCTACCGGCACGCACGAGCGCGGCAGGCGTGTCCGGTCTGTTCAGCATGTTGATGGACGCAAGCGTTCATTTTGCCCAGGCCGGGTTCGATCTGATGATCGTCCCGACACCTTCGGTCGAGGGCGAATTGGCCAGCCTGCGCCGGTTGATCGATGGGCGGCGCGTTGATGCTGTCGTGCTGGTCAGGACCCGCTGCACCGATGCTCGTGTCTCCCTCCTGGAGGACGCAGGTATCCCGTTCGTCACTCATGGGCGCACGGCGTCGCACAAGCCGCACGCCTTCATCGACGGCGATGGCCGAACGGGGTTCTACGACGCGACAAAGGCCTTGATCGGGCTCGGGCATTCGCGGATTGCGCACATTGCCGGACCGAAAGAGCTGATGTTCTCGCGGTTACGGCGCCAAGGCTGGAGCGATGCCATGATGGAAGCCGGGATCGATCCGCGCCTGGAAGACAGCGTGGCAGCTCCGACGGAATCTGAGGGCTATGCAGCGGCGCAGCGGCTGTTCGCGGCACCCCAACCTCCGACCGCGCTCGTCTGCGCGACGGATATGATGGCGGTCGGCGCCATAGCCGCCGCCAAGGATTCTGGCCTGCGCGCCGGTCGCGACATCTCGATTGTCGGACACGACGGGCTGGAACTCGGTGAGTACTGCGATCCGCCCCTGTCGACCATGCGAATCGACGCGGGAGACGTCGGGGGGAAGCTCGCTCATCTGCTGCTCGAACGAATGAACGGACGCGATCCGCGCGACTTGCAGATGATCCTGCCTGTTCGACAAGTCCCGCGTGCGAGTCATGGACCGAATCGAAGCGGGACTTGAGGAACGATCCAGCTCACACTGAAAAGACAGATTGGGAGGAAATCTGAAATGCTCTCGTATCGCACGACATCGAATTCCGCCTTAGCCATACTGCTTGCAGCGTTTGGCACATCGTCATTGGCGTTAGCGCAGGACACCGTGTTTCTGTCGACGCAGCTGAGGCCGGTGGAAGAAGCAACCAAGATGCGCCAGGTCATCCTGAAGGGCGCTCCCGCCGTGACATATGCCGTTGACGAGCCGGCGCCCTTTACGGTTCGCATGAAGGCGGAAACCGAGGCCGGCAAGCGCACCGTGAGCCTCGTCGGCGCGCTGCATGGAGAGATTGGGCCGCTCGTTTCCATCGGCGCAATCGAGCCGATCGACGATGTTGCCCAGAAGGTGGCCGGCGCCGGCATCGCTCCAAGCCTCATGCAGCTCGGCAAGCTCGGGTCCGAAAACCAACAGTATATCCCGTGGATGCAGGCGACGTTCGTGATGGCGGCCCACAAGTCCGCGCTCGCGCACCTGCCGGCTGACGCCGACGTCAACGCCTTGACGTATGATCAGCTCATCGCATGGGCCAAGGCCGTCAACGAAAAGACGGGCAAACGTGCACTCGGTTTTCCGGCGGGGCCGAAGGGCCTGATGCATCGCTTCTTCCAGGGCTATTTCTATCCGTCGTTCACCGGCGGCGTGGTGTCGACATTCAAGTCGCCGGAGGCAGAGGCGGGGTGGGAGAAGCTCAAGGAACTGTGGAAGTTCACCAATCCGTCGTCCACGAACATCGACTTCATGCAGGAAGCACTCCTGTCTGGCGACGTCCTGATCGGTTTCGACCATATCGCGCGTCTCAAAGATGCGCTTGCGGCGAAGCCCGGTGAGTTCGTCGCGTTTCCAGCCCCTGCCGGCCCGAAAGGCCGTGGCTTCATGCCGGTGATCGCAGGACTCGCGATCGCGAAGGGCGCGCCCAATCGCGCCGGAGCTGTTGCTGTGATCGAGCATCTGGTGAAATCCGAAACGCAGTTGGTCACAGCCGCGGAGGCGGGCTTCTTTCCTGTCTCCAACATCCAGCTGCCAGCCGACCTCGCGCCGGGCGTGAAGCTGCTCGCAGGTGCCGTTGGCGCAACGTCGGCTGCGAAGGACGCCCTGCCCTCGCTGCTGCCGGTCGGTCTCGGCGACAAGAACGGCGAGTTCAACAAGGTGTATATCGATACGTTCCAGCGTATCGTGCTGCGCAATGAGCCCGTGAAGGCCGTGCTTGGCGAGCAAGGCAAGATCTTGTCTGACCTCATGCAGGCAACCAAGGCACCGTGCTGGTCTCCGGACAAAGCCTCTGCCGGTGCTTGCCCAGTCAACTAACACACCGTTTGCGTCGTCACTCGCGCACGCGCGCGGGTGACGGTGCGGCGGATGAGTACATGACATGCACCGCCAGCCCTGGATTCCGTATGCACTCGTCGCCCCGGCGACGCTGTATCTGTCGTTCCTGTTCTTGTGGCCACTCGTGCAAACGATCTGGCTGTCGCTTTCCAACTCCGACGGTATCGGACTCTCCAATTATCGCCGGATGCTTGGCGATCTCAATTTCGCGGGCGCGTTGCGTAACACGCTCGTCCTCACGCTCGTCGTTGTGCCCATTCAGATCACACTCGCGCTGCTGATGGCGACGATGGTGCAGAAGATCGGTCGCGGCCGGGAAACGATTCTCTGGCTGTGGACCGTACCGCTCGCGGTCTCCGATTTGGCGGCAGGACTGGCGTGGCTCGCGATCCTGCAGAACTCCGGCTACCTGAATTCCCTGCTCTTCAACCTCGGGCTCATACAGAGCCAGGCGGCGTGGCTGTCGTATGAGACCCCGCTCGCACTCTTTGCAGGCATCGCCGTCGCCGAAATCTGGCGCGCGACCGCGATCGTTCTCGTGATTCTTGTTGCCGGCCTCCAGCTCATTCCGAAGGAGTACGGTGAGGCCGCATCCGTGTTCGGCGCTTCACCTTGGTCGACTTTCCGGAAAGTCACATTACCACTGCTGAAGCCGTCCCTCCAATCGGCGCTGATCCTCCGGACGGTGCTCGCGTTCGAGGTTTTCGCCGTAGTCTATGCACTGGGCGGACGGAATTTTCCGGTCCTAGTCGGTGAAGCTTATACATGGCAGCGTGACAACCAGAACGACGGCGTCGCTGCGGCGATTGCCGTTTTGATCATGGTCATCTCTCTCATCGCAACGGCGGTGTATCTGAAGCTTCTCAAAGTGCGCCGTGAGCAACTGCCATGAGTGCGGCTGCAGACATGACGGCTGCGCGACGGCTCCTGTTCTGGAGCGGCGTGCTCGTGCTCAGCGTCTGGGTCGTGTTGCCGATCTATCTCGTCGCGCTCGGCGCGTTCGGCGGACGGCTCGCCGTCTATAAGTGGCCGAAGTCTTTCTTGCCGTCCGATGTATCGTGGCAGGCGATGTCGACCTTCCTGCAGGTCGACGGTGTCCTCCATGCCTTCGCCAACTCGATGATTGCCGCAGGTTTGACCGTTGTTTTGTCCATCCTGCTAGGGGCCCCGGCGGGTTACGCATTGGCTCGCTACTCGTTTCGGGGCCAAAACGCATTCCGCGTCCTGGTTCTGCTGACACGGGCATTTCCGCTGGCGATTCTCGCATTGCCGCTGACTGTCACCTTCATCAGGCTTGGTTTGTACGACAGCGCGTTCGGCGTATCTCTGGTTCACACGGTACTGGCGCTCCCGTTCGCAGTTCTCGTCACGCAGAGCATCTTCATGGGCCTGCCGCGCGAGTATGAAGAAGCGGCTTGGGTGTTCGGCTGCACGCGATGGCAGGCGTTCCGTAAGGTTATGCTTCCTCTTGCACTTCCTGGACTGGCGGCGACGGCGATCTTCGCCTTCGTCATCTCGTGGAATGAAGTCTTTGCCGCCTCTGTTCTGACAGTCAGGCAACGCACTTTGACGGCTTATCTGCTCGCGGTGCTTTCGGAGAGCCCGCTGCACTTCCGCTTCGCCGGCGGGCTACTTCTCATCGTGCCATCGATCCTGTTCATCTTTGCTGTGCGGCGCTATCTCTTCGCCGTCTGGGGGGTGTCGTCAAAATGAGGAACCGCCTTGGCTGAAATCGTGATCGATCGTGTCGCGAAGGACTTCAGCGGCGTGCATGCGTTGCGCGAGGTTTCACTCAACGTGGCGGATGGCGAGTTCGTCGCTCTGCTAGGTCCGTCCGGATGCGGAAAAACAACGTTGCTCCGCATCATTGCGGGCCTCGAGACCGAAAGCGGCGGGACAGCGCGAATCGGAGGCCGGATTGTGAACGGCCTCACTCCTCGAGAGCGCGGCCTCGCCATGGTGTTCCAGAACTACGCGATCTTCCCGCACATGACCGTGCGGGACAACATCGCCTTCGGACTTGCCATGCAGAAGCGGCCTGCCGATATCATCGCAAAGCGCGTGGCGAAAGCGGCGTCCCTGCTGCACATCGAGGCGTACCTCGATCGTTATCCTGCAAAGCTGTCGGGCGGGCAGCGTCAGCGCGTCGCCGTTGCACGCGCGCTGGCGGTCGAGCCCCCGGTCCTGCTCATGGACGAGCCGCTCTCCAATCTCGATGCGCTCTTGCGCATGGAGATGCGTACGGAACTCAAGGCGGTGTTGCGGGAAGCTCGGACGACCACGCTGTACGTTACTCACGATCAGACCGAAGCAATGGGGCTGGCGGATCGAATCGCCGTTATGAATGGTGGCCGGATCGAGCAAGTCGGTACGCCCCTGGAAATCTATGCGCAACCCGCAACCCGTTTCGTCGGCGGCTTCATCGGCAACCCTCCGATGAATTTTGTTCGAGCAACGGTCGACGGCGGCCGCGCGAACATCGGCGGATTTGTCGTCTCGGCCCCTGTGACTCAAGGGGTCTTCGATGTCGGCTTCAGGGGCGAGGACGTGGCGCTCGCAACACCAGGTGACGATGCGCTCACGATGGCGGTTCGTGTCGTCGAGCCGATGGGTTCTCACCTGCTCGTTACCGGCACGATCGCAGACCAATCCGTTCGCATCGTCGCGCCGTCGAGTTCTACTGTTCCCGACAGCGGCGTCCTCCACCTCACCATCGCGCCATCGCGGCTTACATGGATTGACCCGCAAAGCGGAAAGGCCGTTCGTCGATGACGATGGATTCCAATGCGATGCGCAAGCGCGCTAGAGAGATTCTGGCGACGAATGATCGAGGCGGCTACACCGTGCCGACCGCGCGGCTCTATCCGTTTCAATGGAACTGGGACTCCGCGTTCGTAGCCATGGGATTCGCGACCTACGACGTCGATCGGGCCTATCGCGAACTCGAGCGCCTCGCGGAAGGTCAGTGGCCCGATGGAATGATTCCGCACATCGTATTCCATGCGCCTAGTGACGACTATTTTCCGGGGCCTGCGGTGTGGGGCACGGCGCGCAGGTCACGACGTGGCGGTCCGCCGACATCGGGCATCACACAACCTCCTGTTTTCGCCACAGCGCTTGCCGCCGTCGACGAGGCGGCCAAAGCGCGTCACGTCGCAGGGGCGGCAGCGCGCTCAGGAACGTTGTACAGGGCGGCTTTGGCTTGGCATCGCTGGTGGATGCGAGCGCGCGACCCCGGCGGACTTGGACTCGTGGCGATCCTGCACAATTGGGAATCCGGCAGCGACAATTCACTCGCTTGGGATACCGCGCTCGCGCGGGTGCCGACCACAACTTCGACCGAGGTCAGGCGGAAGGACACCGGTCATGTCGATGCGGCGATGCGGCCTCGCGATGAAGACTATGCGCGCTACATCCATCTCGTCGATTGCTACCGCGATGCAGGCTGGGACGCCGATGCCATGTGGAAGGTTGCGCCGTTCAAGGTTGCCGACGTCCAAATGACGGCAATTCTGGCACGGGCCACCGAGGACTTGATCGCTCTGTCGGCTTCGTACGGCACGCCGGAGGAGCAGAGCGAACTTCATGCGATGCACCGGCGTTTGACGATGGGGCTTATGGCACAGTGGTCGGATCGTGATGGTCGATTCCTGTGCCGGGATCTTGTCGACGGGACGGCCATCCGCGCTCCGTCCCAGGCGGGCTTTGTGCCATTGTCTGCCCTGACACTCCCAAGTGCGGTCCGCGATCGGGTTGTCGGCGAGTTGCTCAGCTGGCTCGACGGGCTCGCGCTTAGGTGTGTTCCCTCGGCCCCGAGGCGGGCCGAGGGCTTCGATGCCAAGCGGTACTGGCGCGGGCCGGTGTGGGCCATCATCAACTGGTATGTGATCGATGGTCTCAGGCGTAACGGTCTGGAGGATCTCGCGCGCGAAATCGAAAGCGCGATGGTCGAGGCCATAGATCGCGCAGGGTTTGCGGAGTATTTCGATCCCGTGACGGGCGAGGGTTGCGGCGGGCATTCCTTTTCTTGGACGGCGGCCGCCTACCTGTTGATGTCGCGGTGACGGTGCCAAGATCGGGGGCTAGAGGGAGCAGTCGGTTCTGGAGAGCATAACGTTGCGGTTCAAAGGCAAGACTGTCCTTGTAACGGGAGCTGCCAGTGGCATCGGTCGCGCAGTGGCAATTCGCTTCGCCTCGGAGGGCGCGAATGTCGCGCTGAACGACATTCGATCCGGCGCGACTTTAGACGACGCGATCGCTGCAGCGGACATGGCATCGCGACACGCCGGGCACTCGGTGACGAGAGCCATTGGCGTTCCAGCCGACATTGCAGTCGAACAGGAAGTCGAGAACATGGTCGCGTCGACCATCGCTGCGTTCGGGCGCCTCGACATACTGATCAATAATGCGGGCATCCAGCGACAAGCTCCCAGTCACGAGTTCGACACCGATGACTTCGAACGAGTCCTCAGCGTGACACTCGTAGGCGCGGCGCTGAGCGTGCGCGCTGCCATTCGCCACTTTCTGGCGAGGCCCGGCGGTGGTGTGATCGTCAATTGCTCGAGTGTGCACCAAACTATTCCGAAGCCCGGTTATCTCTCTTATTCACTCGCAAAGGGCGCGATCGGAAATCTGACGCGGACGTTGGCCCTCGAGTACGCCGACCGTGGCGTTCGCGTGAATGCCGTCGCGCCGGGGGCCATCGTAACGCCGCTCAACGCTTCATGGATCTCGGATCCGATTCGGCGCGGCGCCGTAGAATCACACATTCCCATGGGACGAGCGGGAACGACCGACGAGATCGCCGGCATCTTTGCCTTTCTCGCGTCCGACGAAGCATCGTACATTACCGGGCAGACGATCTATGCCTGCGGCGGACTAACCTTGTTCAACGATTTTCGCTCAAGTTGGGCCAGCTGAGATGAGGACGGTTCATACTCCACAGTGCGTCGCTCCCGTCGGAGACGCATGCGGCGAGGGTGTCGTTTGGGACAGCGGGAGCAACAGCGTCTACTGGTGCGACATCAACCGCTTCCTCATCCATCGCTACTGCGTCGCCTCCTGCGAGACGCGCAGTTGGTTCTTCGACGAACCTGTGGTCGCTCTGTCTTTGACGACGCGCCCCGGCACACTGGTGGTCGCGCTCGCTTCGAGGCTGATTCTGTGGAAGCCCGGCTCGGATCAGCGCCAAGACCATGGCTTCCGTCTCGACGGTTATCCCGCCGTACGGCTCAACGATGGCCGCACCGATCCGGTGGGTCGATTTTGGGTCGGCTCGATGCGAAACAACGTGGGCCGGCACGGCGAGGCTTTGGCCGCCGGCGGAAGAGACGGCGTCCTGTTCCGAATCGACGGCCCCGATCGTTCAACGATTGCGGTGCGTGACATCGGCATCTCGAACACGCTCTGCTGGAGCCCAGACGATAAAGTGTTCTACTTCGCCGACACGCTGGCCAACACCATTTATGCATTCGACTACGACAAAGACACAGGGACGATCACCAACCGACGCATATTCTTCGAAAAGTTCGAGCGTGGTCTACCTGACGGCTCGGCAATCGATAGCGAGGGATATCTCTGGAACTGCCGTTACGGCGGTGGATGCGTCGTCCGAATCGCACCCGATGGTCGCGCTGTCGAGGTGGTCGAGATGCCGGCGCTCAATGTCACGACATGTGCCTTCGGCGATGTGCAGTTGCGCAAGCTTTACATCTGCACGGCCAGCAACAACCGCGCTTCCAGCGATCGACTTGCCGGTTCACTGTTCGAGGTCGAATTGCAGGTCGCGGGGCGGCCATCGGCGTTGATGCGCTTGTCGTGAGCGATGTCGACACTCGTTTCCAGGGCTGAGCAGTCTGTCGGCGGACACCGTATGCGGGGCATAGGCGAGCCGCTTACAGGCCTCGGCGGAGATGGTTGCCTGCGACTGCTTGCTTACTGGTTGTCGACTTCGAGGTGCTCCGAACGAAAGGCTTGCGCCGGCCCGGATGCGCAGACGACCGCGAGCCTTCCCGAGGGGACACTGGCCGCAGAACCAGAGACATACATCTGATCGCCGTGCGGCCCCAGCTTCCGTCGGTATTCTCGTACTTGCCGGAAGAACCAGCGGAAGGTGCCATGATGAATGCGATCGCCGTCGCGTGTCCGGTTTGTCGTGGATGCTTCGATGTGGCCGCGTGCAACTCTCTCGTCATTTCATGTGATGTCCCGCCAGATGCGGCCTCTCGCCTTCACGGGTTCGAGAAGCGTCCAATTTCCTTCGTCGAGCACGTAGCCTTTGGGAAAAGGCGGGCGTGGGTCCATGCCGATCGAGCGGAGAACGCGGTCGTCACGATAGTAAGCGCGCACGACGACAGACTCGAGCGCGGTCGAACCGGCCGCGTCTTGCTCGCGAAGGTGTTGCATCAATGCGGAAATTTCATCGGGCCCTGCCGCGGCTGCGCCCCTCGCTTCGATGCTCGAACGAACGATACCGAGTATCCGCCGCAATGCAGGAAGGTCCCGGCCAAGCGATCCGGCCATATCTGAAATGATCGCTGGGTCGTCCGCGCCCGGGACGCCGAGTTGTGGATCGGCCGGGATCATCAGACCGGCCACGACACGAAGATCTGCCTGCTCGATCGACGTGAGGCCGGTGGTCGGTGTCGTCGCTGGCTCACTCATTGAGTCACTCGAAAAGGTCGTGGAGGTGAACTTTGATCTGGTCGGCGATGTAGAGGGCGATGGCTTGGATAGTCGACGTCGGATTGACGCCACCGGAGGTCACGAACACGCTGCCGTCGACGATGAACATGTTCCTAATGTCATGGGCACGACCCCATTCATTCACGACGGATCGCTTGGGGTCTTTGCCCATCCGCGCCGTGCCGAGAAGATGCCATCCGGCATATGAGAGTGGTGCTCGGGAAACGATATCGGTTGCGCCGGCCGCAGCGAGTATGTCGCGACCGCGCGCGACCGAGTGATCCAGCATGCGCTTCGAGTTCTCGCTGAGACGGTACGTGATCTTAGGCGCCGGTATGCCGTTGGCGTCCTTCAGTTGGGGATCGAGCGTGACGCGATTGATTTCTTCCGGCAGATCCTCGCAGATCGATACCATGCCGGCCTGATGATCGAACAAGCGCCGGAAGGCTGCATGATGCCCTGCACCCCAGGGGATCAACCCGTCCGACAAGCCGTTCATCGCCGTCGTTACAGGGCCGGCGCCACGCGTAAACTGATACGTGTAGCCGCGCACGAAACCTCGTGACGCATCCGTTTCATAGAATTGCATGCTCCACATGAACACGCGCGAGCCGCGATACCCGTCGAGGGGCCGATCGAACCGGCCGCGCACAAGGCCATACGGGTGGAACATCAGGTTGCGCCCGACTTGATCACTCGAGTTCGCAAGTCCGTTCGGGAAACGCTCCGATGCCGAGTTCAAGAGCAGACGCGGCGTGCCGATGCCATTGCAGGCAAGGATCACCATCTCAGCAGGCTGGAATACTTCCTGTCCGTCGCCATCGAAGTAGCAGACGCCGGTTGCCATGCGAGCATCATTGGTCTCGATGCGACTGACACGGCAGCGCGTGCGTACTTCGACGCGGCTGCGCATCGCCTCCTGCCAGTACGTGATGTCAGTGCTTGCCTTTGCGCCTTGCGCGCAGCCGTGCCCACAATGGCCGAGATTTATGCACGGCGCACGTCCCTCATCCTCCCGGGAGGCAATCGCCGTATCGGACGGCCACCAGTGCCAGCCGAGTTCATTCATCGCGCGGCCGAGTACGGTCCCAGTTGTTCCAATCGGTAAGGGGGGCAGGACCGCATCCTTCGGTGGATATGCAGGATCACCGGGAAGACTGGACACTCCCATCATCCGGTCGTTGGTTGAATAGAACGGCTCGAGCGTGGCGTAGTCGATCGGCCAATCGTCGGCGACGCCATCGAGACTACGCACGCGAAAATCCGACGGATGCATGCGCGGAAAGTGTGCGGCGAACAAGATGGTGCCGCCGCCGACACCGTTGAAGTTCGCGATCTTTATCGGCGAGCCGACTTCGTTGATGGGATAGTCAGAAACTCCAGCGCGACGGTTCGGGTTGATGGCATAGTCTTCGTTCTGCCGCGCTTCCCAGTCGCGCCCAGTGCTCGGATACTGCGACGAGTTCTGCCATGTGCCCTGCTCCAGGCAGACGATGCGCATGCGCGTGTCGGCGAGGCTCCAAGCCACCGCTGCGCCGGAAGCACCGGCGCCGACGATCACAACGTCGACCCTTTCCTTTATGACGGCGGCCATGGCATGCCCTGCAGAGGTGTTGTCGAACTCAGATCGACAGGCGCGGCGGCTTGGTGCGGTTGATGAGACCGGTCGCCTTGAGCGGCGGATACTTCGCCAATGCCGCTTCGACAGGTTCTGTGCCCCACCCAGGCCGGTCCGGCAGGATCAGATAGCCGTCCTTGTAAACCGGCTCGTGACTGAACACTTCCTTGTCCCATGAGACGCGATCGATGTCGGTCTCCATGATGCGGAAGTTCGGCACGACGGCACTGAAGTGGGCATTCATCAACGTGCACAGGTGGCCGTAGAAATTGTGGGGAGCGATGTTCACCTCATAGGCATCGGCGGCTGCGGCAATCTTCAGCGATTGCCACACGCCGTTCCATGGCGTGTCGATGATAGCGACATCAATCGCCTGGTTCTCAAAGTACGGCAGGAAGCGCTGCAGGCCGATCAGCGTCTCGCAGGACGAAATCGGATGCGGGCTGTTGGCGCGGATGTGAGCCAGGGCCTTCGGGTCGAGCGTGTCGATCTCAACCCAGAAGAGATCGAGATCCTGCGTCTCCCGCAAGACCTTCAGGTAGCCCTCGGTCCTCGCATTGAAGTTGAGGTCGAGAAGGATATCGATGTCCGCCCCCGCCGAATCACGCATGGTTTCGAGATGTCGACGGAGGTTCTTCAGGGTGTTCCGCTCGATGTTGCGCGTGACATCGTGTGGGCGACCAAAGCCGGGCGACCACGCTTCAATGCGATCTTTCTCGTCATAGAGGAAGATGTTCGTCTTGAGCGCCGAGTAGCCGCCCGTGCGGACGTCGCGTGCGATCTGACGTACGCCCTCGATATCGACGATGCCTGGAGAGAAGTGCTCGGTGCGCATTCGGTATGCGACGCAGTGCGACCAATAGACACGAAGCTTGTCGCGTACTTTTCCGCCCAGGATCACGTGGCATGGGACATCCAGCGTCTTCGCCTTGACGTCGAGCAGCGCATTCTCGATCGCACCGATCGCCTGCCCGATCACACCGCCCGACGCTGGGCGGGTGACGCTCGTCAGATCTTGATGGATGTGCTCGTGAAGCATCGCACTTTGCCCGATCAGGCGATGACTGATCTGATCGATCACGGACGTCACTCCGGGCGAGCCGAAATTCTCGTCGTACTCACTCCAGCCGACGATGCCATCCTCGGTCGTGATCTTGAGGAAGTGATAGTTTCGGAACGAGTTGCTGCACGCCAGTGTCTTTACTTCGGCGATGATGGCTTTCTTCTTCATTGTGACCTCGATCGTGCCCGCGTGCTTCAGAGTTGGTCATACGGCCTTTGCGGCCGTCTTGGGGGTCTCGGCCGCGAGTTTTGCGGCAAGAGCCTGATATCCAGCGTTCTCATGTTGCTCGATCAGCTTGGCAGCGCGGGCAAAGTCGCCCACGTGGATGGCATCGCGAATCGCCTGATGCTCGCGAAGGGATGCCGCCATGCGCTGGGGCATCATGGCAAAGCCGTAGCGCGCCGATGACAGAGCGCTCAGCGTTACGAGCATGCGCAGCGACCACTGCGAATGCGGTGTATCGTAGAGGAGCGTATGGAACTCGTGATTGAGTTGGGTGTATCGCCGCACATCCTGCGCCGCTACGGCCTTGCGCGACGCCGAGATATTGGCGTCAATCGCCTTGAAGCGCGCCGCGTCATATGTGCCGGCACCGAGTTTGACCGCCAGTCCGCCGACCAGACCGCGCAATGCGTAGATCTCCCGCAACTGCTCTGCGCCGGCACTGGCGACTACAGCACCTACATGAGGCTGGATGTCGAGCCAACCCTCTGCCGCGAGTGCGCGAATGGCCTCCCGGATCGGTGTCTCGCTCATGCCGAGAGCATCGGAGATCTCGCGAGAGGTTATCCGATCGCCAGGACGTGCGGCGCGCGTGAGGATGAGTTCCTCGATGTGGCGACGCGCAATATCCGACTTTGACAGGTAGACGGGCTGTGGTGGCATCAGAGTTTCCATCCCCGGAAGCGTTCCCGGACGCGTTGAGCGAGCGGATCGGTCATCGTGATCATCCCTTGGTCGCCCCGTCGGCCAGTCCCTGGATCAGCCACTTCTGGACAAACAGGGCGAAGATTACCACCGGCACAACCGTGATCGTGCCGACCGCCGTCAACGCCCCCCAGTTCGCTCCATTGACCGTGTCGCCGGCGATCCCCGCGATGGCGACCGGGATGGTCGATGCGAACCTGTTCGTGAGTACGAGCGCGAACAGCAGCTCTTCCCACGCGAGGATCATGCTGAAGATGAGCGTCGAGAGCATACCCGGCATGGAGATCGGCACGATAATCCGCGTGAATGCACCGAAGCGGCTGCAGCCGTCAATCATCGCCGATTCCTCCAGTTCGCGCGGTAGCGAGAGGAAAAAGCCCCGCATCAGCCACATCACGTAAGGAATGAGAAACGTGCAGTAGGCGAGAATGAGCGTGATGTGCTGGTCCGTGACGCCGAGCCGCCGCGCGACGAGGAACATCGGCACAGCGAGTGCAATCGGCGGGATACCACGTGACAGCAGAATGAGGATGCCGATGGCGTTTGCGCCGCGCAGGCGGATGCGTGCCAGCGCATATCCCGCCATGGACCCGGCAACGATGGAGATCACGCCAGCGCCGACCGCAACAATGACCGTGTTGACGAGGCGGCGATTGATGTCGGCCCGCTGTAGATAGCCGACATAGTGCTCGAGCGTCGGCGTGAAGAGAAGAGTCGGCGGTGTCGTGAAGATATCGCGTTGCTGCTTGAACGAAGACAGGATCATCCAGAAAACGGGAAAAAGAAAGACGGCGCACGCAACGACGCCGGCGACCACACGCAGGCGATGCGCGCTCCGCGATTGACCGGGTCGAAGCCGGATCGCCGGATGTGCCGAAGCGCTCAATGGATCTCCTCGAGCTTTCGAGTGCCGCGCAGGAACAGGGCGGTCAAGAGCATGGTCAGAACCAGGATGACGACTGCCATGGCAGCCGACTCGGCGAAGCGTAGCGAGCGAAATGCTTCCTCGTAGATGAACAGGTTGATGACATTCGTCGCACCTCCTGGTCCGCCGTAGGTCGCCGCAAGAGCGATGTCGAACATCTTGACGGCGCCGAGCCAGCGAACCACGAACGTTGCGGCAATGATCGGCAGAAGCAGGGGCAGGGTGATCGACCACAGCTTCCGCCACCAATTGGCGCCGTCGATCTCGGCGGCCTCGAACAGATCACGGGGAAGAGCCAGCAATGCCGCAGTGGCGATCAGGACGACGAAAGGCGTCCAACGCCAAGTGTCGATGATGACGATCGTCGCCATTGCCAGGGTTGGATCACCGAACCAGTCGAGCGGACCGATGCCGAAACGGCCGAGCAAGTAGTTCATTATGCCCCACAGGGGGTCCAGGATCATGCGGAAGATGCCGCCGGCAACAACAGGCGCGACTACCATGGGTATCAGGAAAAGTGCGCGGACGATTCCACGTCCCCGCCACTCGGCGTTGATCAGGAAGGCGATGCTGAAACCGAGAATGATCTGCAGCGGAAGCGCAAGGACCAGATAAGTCAGCGTAACCTTCATCGACGACCAAAACCGATAGTCGTCCAGGACGTGCCAATAGTTATCCAGGCCCACCCACTCGACGGCGCTGAATGTCATCAAGTCGAAGCGCGAGAAGCTGATCTGAACGGTGTAGAAAATCGGATACGCGAGCAACGCGCCGAGCAAGATTGCCGCCGGCAGGACAAACGACCAGCGTGCGGCCACATCTTGCATCTTCGCCCACTTCCGAGAGCGCACGAAGCGCACGCTCCCGGAAGCATCCGAACTCACGTCGTCGTGCATCACGATGATATCCGATCGATCAGTTCAGTACTTTCTCGATCTTGCTGGCCGCAGTCTGCAGTGCCTCCGCCGCCGTCGCACGACCGGCCATGAAGCGCGCGACTTCGTCCGCGAGGATCTGCTGCGCTGCGTCCGAGCGCGGATGGCGGATGCGCCACATGCCGCCTTTGCCGGCCGCATCGTAAGATTGCTGCAGTGCTGCGAACACCGGGCCGAGCCACGGCTCCGGCGGCGTCGATGCGAGCGTGGATTTGCGCGCAGGGAAGACGCCGAGGTTGGCCGAGTGCCACGCCTCACCCTGTTTGGAGCTCAACCATTGGAGCAATGCCCAGGCGGCCTGCTTGTTCTGACTCTTGGCGGATACGCTGCCGTTCCAGATACCGCGATGCGAACCCGGACCGGCGGTTCCACCAGGCAGGACCTGAATGCCCACTTCCTCAGGCTTGAGCGTCGTTGTCTTGGAGTCGATCGCTGAACCCTTGTAGATGCTGCCCCAGTTGATCAGCGTCGCGACCACGCCTTGCCGGAACGCCTGCATGGACTCCGAGAATCCGTGGCTTACCGCACCAGTCGGCGCGAATTCCAACAGCTTCTTGTGCGTTTCGAGCGCCTCTATGCCGACCGGTGTGTTGAAGGCCGGCTTTCCGTTGTCGTCAAGCAACCTTCCGCCATTCGCATTGAGAATTGCCTGCCAGATGGTCGGCGTCAGCGGCTCACGCACGAAGTATGTGGAGATCGCCCATTTGTCGGGCTTTCCGTCGGCATCGGTATCGCGCACCAGCTTCGGCGCCTGCTCGATGAATTGCTTCCATGTGAGGGCCGGTGTGGGCGCAGGTAGTCCCGCCTGCTGGAAATGCGTCCTGTTGAAGAACATCATCAACATGTTGGAGCGCAGCGGCACCCCGTACTGCACACCTTTCCATTCCCCTGCCGCAAGTGGTGCCGCATTGAAATCCGCCCAATCGTAATCCGGAGCGGTCCACTTCTGAACATCGGCGCTCTTGAGATCGAGCAGCGCGCCAACCGTCGCGAGCTGGGGGATCCACGGATCGTCGGCGATCAAGATGTCATAGGTCGGGCTGGGTCCCGTGGCATCGAGCATCGTCTTGGCCAGGAGCTCGACATACGGCACGCCGTCGATCTTCACCTTGATGTGCGGGAAGGACTTGTTGAACTCGGGCACCATCAATGTCTGCCACTGGTTCGCAAACGCCTCGTTGGCGATCATGCGCACCTCGATGGGTTTCTCCGCAGTGCCGAGACCGCCCTGCGCGAAAACGGTCGTAGTCAGCAACGCCGACGACGCGGCCGCAAGCAAGGCACGACGCGAAACGGCACCGATCGATTTCAACATCCTCATGGCGTCCTCCTTCGAGCCAGGCCGGAGCCTTGGTCGGCTCCCGTCCACATTCTATAGAATCCAGAATGTAGAAACATGGGTAGAGGCGCCCGCGTTACGTGTCAACGCCGGTGGCGGGACAGCCCCTGTGTGTCTGCCGTCGACGTCAAGACCGTGCTCGTCGGGGCAGGGTGCCGGTTGCAGGCTGCCGGTAGCCGACTGACTCGGGCTCGACATTCGGTCGCCGGTACTTACTGGGGTTCGCACTGGCCGCGGGTGCCGGGAGGAGGCCGCTTTTTCAGAGACCTACGGCTCGGTCGCGGAAACTCTTCGATGGAGAGTTGCCGTCGGTTTTCCAGCGCAACCTGAGCGCACGCCCTGACGTGGACGCGCGGCGGAAAGGAAAGCAGCGGCTGCTCGATCGCTCTACAGTCGGGGCGTCTTGTACAGAACTTTGCCGCCGACTTTGATCTCCACGTCGAGCAGGTACTTCTTCACGCCTGCCATATCGATGTCGATGCCGAGCCCTGGCGCGTCGGGGGCCCGGATCTCGCCGTTGGCGTCGCGCTTCATGGGATTTGCGACATAGGCGAGCACGACCGGTTTCGGAGCCGCGGGATACTCGGCGATGCGATGATCCGCGAGGCCGGCATAGGGCTGTAATGACGCCGACAGTGCCAGATGCGACGTGAAGGTGTGGTTGACGTACGTTACCCCCCGCTGCCGTGCATAGTCGGCGACCCACTTGGCTGGTCCGATACCGCCGATGCGCCCGCAGTCGATCTGCACGAAGCCCACGCCGCCATAGTCGATCAGGTGGCGCGCCATGTGCGTATCGTGCGCGCCCTCTCCACCGGCAAGTTTCACTTTGCCGCTCTTCTTCGCAAGCGCGCCATACGCCTCGTAGGCCGCCGCCGCGAAAGGCTCTTCGAGCCAGATTGCACGTGCGGCTTCGAGGGCCGGCAGACGCTCGGCCGCACGTTCCACGTCCTCGAGGAAGATCTGGCCTACGTCGACGAGCAGAATGCCGTCCGCGTCGAGCCCCTCGCGCGCGGCCGCGAAGTGGTCGGCGTCAGCCTTTGCCGTGCCGCGACCGATGGGCCCCCAGCCGAACTTGGCTGCCTTGAAGCCGTCCGCCCGTCCCCTCCGTGCGATCTCGAGTGTCTGCTGCGGCGTGTCGCCGAACAGGCGCGAGGCATAGGGCACTTTTGGTTCGGACCGTTCATAGCCGAGCAGCTTCCATACCGGTTCGCCCCGTGCGCGGCCCAACAGATCCCACAGCGCCATCTCGACCCCGGACATCGTGTGCGCGGCCTGCAGCAGATCCATGCTGTCATAGGCGACCTGTGCGGACATGCGTGCGATATCGGCGGGACTGCCGAGCGTCTGTCCGAGTATCGAGTCTCCGACCGGGCGGCACACGCCGTGCGACATGGGGCAGACAAAGGCGGCGATGGATGGCAGCGGCGCTGCCTCACACTCGCCCCAGCCGACATGGCCACCGCCGGCAACCCGGACCAGAAGCGCATCCTGGCTGCCGTCCGCCTCTGTCGTCACGACGGGCATGGAGACGTAAAAGAAGTCGACCGCTTCGATCTTCATGTGCTTCTCGGCTTGAAGTGTCACGATACGTGACGGGAGATCCAGGACACTTTCGGCTCGAATGTCACGCCTTCGTCGAGCGGATACATCGGGCGCTTGCAGATCGTGTGGCCGAGGCTCTTCAAGTCCGCGCTGGTCGATCCGGGCGCGTCGATGTTGAAGTTCTTCTCCACCCACTGATCATACATGTGATACTCAGTGTGGGGAGATTTAACGACCGTCAGGTCGTAGCGCTGCGGGTCACACCCGTTCGAATAGTAGATCGCACGGTCGAAGAGAAACACCGGATTTGAGATCACGACAATCGTCACGTTGGCCATCTGCAGCACAGCCGAGAGACCGGCATCCAGGGGCGTGCCCATCGTTTCCAGTCGGCTCCGTCCGCGCGAGAGGCTCTCGACCGTCGCGGTGACGGACAAGGGTTTGAACCGTTTGGGATCGCGCTCTCCTCCGAGCGTGACCGTCACTTCGGCGCCGATGCCCGCCTCGGCCGCGGCCTTCGCCGCGGCGCCGTCGACGATCTGGAGCAGGACACGCTTCGGGTAGTTCGCCTCCAGAAGTGCTTTCAGTATGACGTTCGAGTCACCCGTCGCACCGGATGAGGTGGCGTCGGCCGCGTCGGTGAAAATGACGGGCCCTGACATCGTGCGAGCCTGAGCGATGGCCTTGTCGAGAGCGATCAGCTTGCCTTGCATGCGGTGGCGCTGCGCCCAAAAGGCGCGCGCGATCTGCACGATCTCGCGCTCCGCCTTTTCCGACTTCCGGTCCACGCAGAGAAGCGCCTGGGTACAGAGTTCCGGCACGTCTGTGAACGGGTTGCCGATCATGATGCCTCCGGCGAGCGCCGTGCCGTCTTGCTCGAGCCGGCGCATGTCGCGCAGGAGATCGCCATAGCAGCCGCTCTTCGTGATCAACTCGTCGCCCCGGACGAGCGCTGGGATGACGACCCGTGCAGCGACCGGCTTCAGTTTGCGATCGATGATCCCGATCAACAACTCGGCCGCGCGCCGGCCCGTGTCCGCGAAGTCCACATGTGGATAGGTAAAGTAGATGGCGAAGCCGTCGACGTTGCGCAGCATGCGCTCGGTCAATATGCCGTGAAGGTCCAGGGAAATGACGATGGGCATGTCGGGGCCGACCAGCCTGCGGGTCTCCTGCAGCAAGAAGCCCTCGGGGTCGAGTTCGCCAATCGCGCCCATCGCGCCGTGCAGCGAGAAATAGACCGCCTCGAAGGCCCCAAGGTTCGCCTTGATCGTCGAGAGGATTTCGGCGGAAAGTCGGGCCCAGCTATCGGCGGCCAGAATTCCGGCACTGGGCGCGGTCGCGGAAATCGCGGGCACAACAGTTACATCGGAGCGCTTGTCGAAAACAGAAAGTGCGCCGCCGATGTGGGTGTTGAGGCCGCGCTGCGCCAGTAGCTGTTCACCCTTGATAATGCGGAAATCGCCGTACGTCGACGGCAGAGGATTGAACGACGAGATTTCCTGGCAGCACTCGGCGATGAGAATGCGTGGCATCGCCGTCTCCTTCATTGAGCCGCGAGTTTGGCGTCGTAATCCTGCATGACGACGCCGACACAATCGCCACGCTGCACTCGGCCGGGCCCGGCTGCCATCCACAGCACGCCGGATGCGCCATAGCGCAACTCGATCGGATCCCGGTCGATGTCTTCGACGAAGTGCAGACGGCCAGCCAAATCTCCGGCCTTCACGGTCTCTCCGGCAAGATGGCAAGGTTCATAGGTTGCGTTCGCGCGGGCGAAGACGTAGGCGCGCGGATCCTTGACCATCATCTGACGTGTTGCAGGAGCCCCGTCGCGCTGACGTGTATCGGGCTTGCCTTCCAGAAGCCCGCACTGCTTTAGCACATTCGTGAGACCGCGTTCGGCAATGCGTACGCCCTCGACGTTGACGCGTCCCCATCCACCGAGTTCGGTGCCCACGGAAACGATGCCGCGCCGTTCGACCGACGATGTCAGTGTCGCGCCCTCGTCGACGCCCCAGAACGTGACATTGAACGGCGCACCGAACGCGGCGGCGATCTTCAATGTCTTGTCCATGATCTTCCTGTCGGCGATGTAGTGCATATTGGTCGAAAGCGCGGACTCCATGGAGTGGCCGGCGGTGTGCAAATCGACCGACACGTCGACATGAGGCAGGATCACGGTATCCAGGAAATGCGCGAGCATCTCGGAAAAAGTTCCGCGGGCATTGCCTGGAAAGCAACGGTTGATGTCGCGGTTGTCCACCGGCGAGAGCCGCGTGTCGTTCAGGACCGCCGGCAGATTGAATGCCGGGAGCATGATGACGCGGCCTTGAATATGTTCCGGCTTCAGACTGCGCGCCAACTTCGAGATGGCGATCGGACCTTCATATTCATCACCATGAACGCCTCCGGTGAACAGGACCGTCGGGCCCTTTCCGTTCTTGACGACGATGATCGGGATTTCCACCGTGCCCCAGCCGGAGGTGTTCCGAGACAGCGGTGCCCGGAGGTAACTGGCCTGCCTGCCCGCTTTATCGAGATCAATGTCGCAGCGCACGCGGCTCTTTGCGGCTTCTTCTGCCATGGGACCCTCCAGATCGCCTGAAGCTGCGCGGGACGGACCCGACAGGTCAAGGCCAGGGCACTCCCAGACAGAGCCGCTATGCAGACGGCGCGCGGCGTATTACTTCGAGCATCATGTCGGCTAGCCTCATCGTGATCGGCGGCGGATGGAGGGAAACAATGGCGGCGAAACCAAAGGCAAAGCCTGAAGGCGGCAGCCGCGAGGCATTGCCCGCCATGAAGATCCGGTCGATCGTTGCGGCGCCGCTGTTCGGTGAGAGCCCCAAGGGTGGCTGGTCCGCGGAGATCAAGCCGGAGGACTCCATACACGCCATCGTCGCCGTGCACACGGACACCGGACTGACCGGTTTCGGCAGCGTTTTCACCGACGGTCGCCTGGTTCAGGCCGGGATCGAGGTTCTGAAACCCCTGGTCATCGGCGAGAATGCCCTCGAGCCGGAGCGTGTCGCAGAGAAGCTGCATCAGAACACGTTCTGGATGGGCCGTGGCGGCACGCTCACGCACACGATTTCCGGTATCGACATCGCGCTTTGGGACATACTCGGCAAGGCGACGGGGCTACCGGTCGGGCAATTGCTCGGCGGCGTCCATCGGAGAAAGGTCAAGCCCTATTGCTCGCTGCTGATGGAAGAACCCGCGAAGATGCGAGACGTCGTCGCCGAGTACCACGCCAGGGGTTTCCGCGCCTTCAAGATCGGCTGGGGACCGTTCGGGCGCGCCATGAGTACGAGACTCGACGAGGAGATCGTTCGCGCCGCGCGAGAGGGGATAGGCGGCGACTCGAAATTGTTCGTCGACGCGGGAGCCAGCGACGCTCATTGGCCCCATGGCCTGAAATGGGCGATGAGAACAGCCGAAATGCTCAAGGCGTACGATGTCGGCTGGTTCGAGGAGGCGCTGAAGCCCGACGCGATCGACGACTACTGCCACTTGCGCCGGGTAAGCCCCGTTCCGATTGCCGGCGGCGAAGTGCTTACGCGCAGGCAGACGTTCATCCCATGGCTGACGCGCGGGGCATTCGATATCGTTCAGCCGGACGTGACCAAGGTCGGCGGGATCGCCGAGCAGCGCCGTATCGCCTGGATGGCGAGCGACTTCGGCGTCAAGTACATCGGCCATGGCTGGAACACGGCACTCGGGGTCGCAGCGGACCTCCAGTTGGCGTCTGCATTTCCCGATGCGGATCTCGTCGAGTTCATCGGCGGCAGCGCGTATGTGGACGGCATCCTGGCGGAACCGTTCGCAATCGACGCCAACGGTGAATTGACCATTCCTTCCGCTCCCGGTCTCGGCGCGGTGATCGATCGGGACAAACTCGCCCGTTACACGCCGGATGTCCGGCCGTTGTTCGACAATTAGCTGTTCAATACGATCACGTCTTATAGTCCGGCTGCTCGCGATCAAGCAGTCGCTTGTAGGCAGCAAACGTGAGGTGAGTGTCCCAACGCTCACCGAGCGGGCCGTAGTGATGCCGGCGCATCTGACTCGGCATGTTCTTGAGTTTGCCGCCATAGGTCGAGGCGATCGACTGCCACATGGCAGAGCGCTCGACGGCTTCGAGTTCGCACCACGCATCAGCCACGGTTCCCCCGACCGTCGTCAGGCCGTGGCTACCCATGATGAGCGTCGTCTTTTTTCCCAGAAGCGCCGCGATCCGGTCGCCTTCCTGGTCGTCGTTGACGGCGCCGTTCATCTCGTCGTCGTAGGCAATCCGGTCATTCAAGGTCAGGTCGTTGGTATGCGACATCGAAAGTCGCCCGCCGTCGACCAAGGAGAGTGCCGTCGTGTACGGGGGGTGCACATGCAGGACGACATTCGCCTGCGGATGCATGAGGTGGATGCGTGAATGGATGTGGTGCGCGACCTTGCGCAACTCGCCTTTGCCGGAAACGACATTGCCCTTGAGGTCGCACACGATGAGGTCGCTGGCCCGAATCTCGTGGAAGATCAGACCGCGTGGATTGATCAGCATAAGCTCGGTGCCGGGGATCATGGCACTGTTGTGATTGCCGATACCTTCGTTCCATTTTTCTCGCGCGGCCAGACGGAACGTTGCGGCAAGATCGACGCGCAGAGCCCATTCCGCTTCGTCCGATTTCTTCGCGATGCCAGATTGTGCCATCGTCTTCGCGCTCCGGCCGCTGACCAAGGTGTCGAAAGTCACGGGTGGAGAAGAGCGCAGTTCGTCCCTCGTGTCCAGGCACGGCGCGCATGGGATCGCTGTTTCGCAATGGCGTTATTGTCGGGTGCGCCGCAGTGACGTTCAACCCGTCCGCGAAACATCCCTCGGTCGAAGCATAGCTGCTTCGTTCATGTGACGTGCTCTTGTGCGTCCCCTTTTTCCCGTGCCAGTCTCAATTTGGAGGTTCGCCTCTCAACATGCCAAGAATGTAGCAGCTTCATCGGCGCGACTGGGCGAGGACCATCATGACATCTCAACGGAAGCATATGTGGGCGGGGGCGTTTGCGACGAGCCTCGCGGCACTGACCTTATCCGCTGGCCCTTTGTTGGCTCAGAAGAAGGGCGGTGACATCGTCATGGCGCAACAGGCGCAGCCGCCGACGATCGATGGCATGACGACATCGGCGCAGGCGACGCGCAACATTTCACTGCACATCTGGGAAACGTTGATCGCCCGCGACGAGAACGCGAACGTGACCGCGGATCTTGCGACCGCGTGGAAGGTTTCGGACGACGGCCTCACGTACACTTTCACCCTGCGTGATGCGCGCTTCCACAACGGCAAGATGATGACGTCGGCCGATGCCAAGGCGTCGATGGAGCGATATGCCAAGGTGGGCGCCTCGCCGTTCATGAAGGCGGTGAAGGAAATGCAGACGCCGGACCCGAAGACACTCGTGTTCGTATTGAACGCTCCGGTTCCCGGCTTTCTCGAGCAGTTGTCGAGCCCGCGCGCGCCGGCTGTGATCATTCCCGCCGAGGAGGCTGGCAAGGAAGCCAACAAGATCGAGATCATCGGCACGGGGCCGTTCGAGTTCGTCGAGTTCAAGCCCGACAGCCATGTGAAGATCAAGCGCTTCGACGGCTACATTCAGAGCCCAGTCGGCAATGCGCGTGATGGCTTCGGCGGCAAGAAGACGGTGCACGTCGACACGGTCACGTTCCGATTCGTTCCCGAAGGGGGCGCGCGCACTGCCGGGCTGCAGTCCGGCGAGTTCCAGGTTCTCGAGCAGATCCCAACCCCGACGGCGAAGCGGCTCGCCAACGACAAGTCGGTGATCATGCACGAGATGATGCCCTGGGCTTTTCAGACCTTCATCTTCAACGGTTCGCAACCGCCGACGAACAATGCGAAGTTCCGACAGGCCGTGCAGGCGGCGATCGATCCCGAAGAGGTGATGGCCATTTCGACGGACGGCTCCTATCGCCTGACCCATGGATGGCAGCACCCTGGCACCGCATATTTCCAGGGTGATCTCGGCAAGGAGCACTACAATCAGAAGAATCAGGCAAAGGCGAAGCAGCTTCTGGCGGAGAGCGGCTACAAGGGCGAGGAACTCCTTATCCTCACCGACTCCAGTTTCAAGAACCACAATGACACCGCGGTCACGATCGGCGAGCAATTGAAGGCGATCGGGGTCAAGGTCAACGTCAAGGTGGTCGATTGGCCGACCGCGCTCGCAACCAGCGGCAAGAAGGACGGCTGGAACGCCTGGACTTTGATGATGGGTATCGAACCCTACGAAGGTCCCTACAATGTCGCCAGCTTCTTCACCGGAGCCAACGCGCGACAGCAGGTTCAGGATCCGGCACTCGACGCTGCAAATCAGAAGCTGACCACTGCGCTGAAGTTCGAAGACCGCAAGGCCGCATTCGCCGACTGGCAGAAGCAGATGATGCAGGAAGCCTGGGCGATCAAGGTCGGCGACGTCGGCATCTTCCAGGCTACCAGTGCCAAGGTGAAGAACTACAAGCCCTACCGCATCCCGCGGATGTGGGACGTCTGGCTGGAGTGAACTGGCAACATACTCCGGCTGTAGTTTCGGGCCGCTCATCACGGGCCAACGAGAGTCGCACTCGACCGTCTAAAGGTCTTCTACATGAGGGTCCGGGGCGGTCGCGAAGTCGAGCCGCCGCGGATCGCCATTCAGTGGTGTTGGACCATAGAGAGGCATCCGGGATGGCACCCGCGATGAAAAGCCGTTCTGGACGACGCATCGCGCGCACGGGGGCTGAGGTGCGGCGACACTCTCGCCCGCCCCGGTCGTCTCGCCGAAGCCGAGGCCATAGCGCTTTCAACGCTGTGGCATTCGGCGTAGCTTGACGACGTAACTGCCTGTCCGGGGAGCCGGCATGCTGCGTTTTCTCGTCAATCGCCTGGTCGGCGCCGTCATCGTGCTGCTCGTCGTCAGCCTCGTGACGTTCGCGCTGATCTGGCTGGTGCCCGGTGACGTCGCTTCGCAGATGGCCGATCCCGGAGCATCTGCTGAGGAGATCGAGCGCATTCGCCGGCGCTTCAACCTGGATCAGCCGTGGCACGTTCAGATGGCGACGTGGTACGGGAATCTCCTGCGTGGCGATCTCGGCCAGTCGTTCCTCCTCAATCGCGGCGTCACGACGGCCATTCTCGAGCGTTTGCCGGTGACGCTCTCGCTGACCTTTCTCGCACTGCTCATTGCCCTAACACTCGGCGTCGCGGGCGGCATTCTCGCGGCGGTCAATCACGGGACATGGATCGATCAGTCCAGCATGTCACTTGCGCTGGTCGGACTGTCGATCCCGGATTTCTGGCTCGGCCTCGTGGCGATCTACGTTTTCGCCGTTGCATTGGGCTGGCTCCCGAGCGGCGGTTTCGTTCCGATTACCCAGGATGCGGTCGGTTGGGCGCGATCGATGCTGCTGCCCGCGCTGACGCTCGGCCTCACGCAAATGGGCCTGATCGCGCGCATCACCCGGTCGAGCATGCTGGAGGTCCTGAATCAGGACTATGTACGGACCGCGCGCGCCAAGGGCGTTCCCGCGTTCAAGGTAGTCGGCAAGCACGCGCTCGCCAACGCGCTGATCCCGGTCATAACGGTTGCCGGCGTGATCGTCGGCGTCTTGCTCGGCGGTGCGATCGTGATCGAACAGGTCTACTCGCTGCCCGGCGTCGGCCGGCTGATCATCGGTGCTGTGCTCCGGCGCGACTATCCCGTGATCCAGGGTGGTCTGCTGCTGCTTGCGACCATTTATGTGTTCGTCAACATCGCGGTGGATCTGCTCTACGCCTACGTCGATCCGAGGGTGCGCTATGGCTGACGTTTCGAGTGCCGGGGCGCAGGATGTAGCGCTGCCGCCAACGGAGCGGTTCGCAACGGCCAGACGCTTTCTGGCCAATCGCTCGTTCGTCATCGGAGGCAGCTTGTTTCTCTTCGTGGTGGTGATCGCGCTGATCGCAGGGATCGTGGCGCCTTTCGATCCGCTGAAGAACAACTTCCGCTACCGGCTCGGCGCTCCGAATGCCGTACATTGGTTCGGCACGGATAACTTTGGTCGGGACGTGTTCAGTCGCGTCCTGCACGGCAGCCGCGTGTCACTGGTCATCGGTTTGTTCGTGGTCGTGCTCACTGGCGTGCTCGGCACGACGATCGGGGCCATCTCCGGCTATGTACGCCGATTGGATAACGTGATCATGCGTGTCATGGACGGCTTCATGGCGTTTCCGCCGATCCTGCTCGCAATTGCCATCGGCGCGGTGCTCGGTCCGTCGCTCATGAACGCGGTGATCGCACTGTCTGTCGCCTACACGCCGCGGACTGCACGCATCGTACGGGCTTCCGTTCTCGTCGTGCGCGAGAGTGAGTATGTCGAGGCTGCGCGCGCTGTCGGTGCCGGACATCTGCGGATACTGTTCCGTCACATTCTCGCGAACAGCCTGGCGCCGCTGCTCGTGCAGCTGACCTTCATCTTTGCACTCGCGATTCTCGCCGAAGCGGTCCTGAGTTTCATCGGTGTCGGCCCGCCGCCGCCGACGCCGACATTCGGGAACATCATCGCGGACGGCCGCAATTACATCGCCGAGGCTCCTTGGATCTCGATCTGGCCTGGCATAGCCATCATGCTGACCGTTCTGGGGCTCAATCTGCTCGGTGATGGACTCAGGGACGTGCTCGATCCGCGACTCAAGACTGGCGGGCGATGATGAGCGCTCCCCTTCTCGCCGTGCACGGCCTCACTGTGACGTTTCCCTCGCGCGGACGCGATGTCGCGGTTGTCGACGGTATAGATTTCGACCTCGCGGCCGGTGACGTTCTGGGCATCGTCGGGGAGTCGGGCAGCGGCAAGTCGCTGACTGCGCTGTCCATCCTGCGCTTGATCGGGAAGCCTGGACGCATCGCCGCCGGCTCCATCCAGTTCGCCGGTGAAGATCTCGTGACCAAGAGCGAGAGCGAGATGCATCGCCTGCGGGGCTCGGCGATCTCGATGATCTTTCAGGAACCCATGTCTTCGCTCAATCCCGTATTCACGATCGGCGATCAGATCATGGAGCCTCTGCGCCAGCATCGAGGCCTCGACAAGCGAGGGGCAAGGCGCGCGGCGCTCGAGATGCTGCAGCTGGTCGAGATCCCTGATGCCGCTCGCCGGATCGACGAGTACCCACACCAGATGTCCGGCGGCATGCGCCAGCGCATCATGATCGCCATCGCGCTCGCCTGCCGGCCCAAGTTGCTCATCGCCGACGAGCCGACCACCGCGCTCGATGTCACCATCCAGGCGCAGATCCTCGACCTGTTGCGGACGCTGCAGCGCGATCTCGGCATGGCGGTGATTCTCATAACGCACGATCTCGGTGTGGTCGCGGAGTTCGCGCGCCGAGCGCTCGTCATGTATGCCGGGCGCGTGGTCGAGGCGGCTCCGGTGGGGCGCCTGTTCAAGGCGCCGCAGCATC
Source organism: uncultured Hyphomicrobiaceae bacterium (assembly GCA_964389095.1). Classification (GTDB taxonomy): domain Bacteria; phylum Pseudomonadota; class Alphaproteobacteria; order Rhizobiales; family Hyphomicrobiaceae; genus JABFRJ01. The sequence continues at coordinate 4,964 of CAYMEB010000012.1, read as the reverse complement.
CCTACACGCAAGGATTGCTCGCTTCGATGCCGGTGATGACTGGTCCCCGCGTCGCACTTACGGCGATTCCTGGAACAGTGCCCCAGCCGGCGGCAATGCCGGCAGGTTGCCGGTTCGCACCACGCTGCAGACATGCTCACGATGCGTGTTCGTCGCCGCCGCCATTGCGCACGATCGCATCCGATCATCATGTTGCCTGCGCACTGTATAATAGAGATGGGATGGCCGTGGCCACTCCAATGGCTGCGGCACCGGGCCGGGGAGGTGTCGCATGACTTGGGATACTCCCCTGCTCGAAGCGCACGGCCTCACGAAGAACTTCGCTGCGCGCAGTACGTTCGGCACCGGCGGTACCGTGCGTGCGGTCGATGACCTTTCGCTCACGATCCGGCGGGGCGAAACGTTTGCGCTGGTCGGTGAATCGGGCTGTGGCAAGTCGACGACCGGAAGGCTGCTCCTCCGCCTGATCGAGCCGACGGCTGGTACCATCTTATACGATGGCGTAGATCTTGCCTCCTTGCCTGCCGACCAGTTGCGCGCGCGCCGGCGCGAGATGCAAATCGTGTTTCAGGATCCTTTCGGCTCGCTCAATCCGCGCATGTCGGTCGGTGAAATCATCGCGGAGCCGCTGATTGTCCATGGTGTCGGCGACAAGGCCCGGCGGCGTGCCCGCGTCGCCGAACTGCTCGGACTCGTGGGCCTGGCGCCCGAGCACGCCGAGCGCTACCCGCACGAGTTCTCGGGAGGCCAGCGTCAGCGTATTGGGATCGCGCGGGCTCTCGCGCTCGAGCCGAAATTCGTCGTGTGCGACGAGCCGGTGTCCGCGTTGGATGTCTCGATCCAAGCGCAGATCATCAATCTGATGCAAGAGCTTCAGCGGCGGCTGAACCTGACTTATCTGTTCATCTCACACAATCTCGCCGTCGTCAGGCAGATCGCCGATCGAGTCGGCGTCATGTACCTCGGTCGTATCGTCGAGATAGCGTCGACCGAGCAGCTGTTCGCAAATCCCCGGCATCCATACACAAAGGCGCTGCTGTCGGCCGTGCCGCTCGCCGACCCCGACCGGGTGCGCAACCGGATCCTGCTCAAGGGCGATGTGCCGAGCCCGTTCAATCCGCCGCCCGGTTGCCGGTTTCACACGCGCTGTCCGCTTGTCGTGCCCCGATGCCGCGAGATCGTGCCGCAGACCCGCGCGATCGCTCCGGGGCACGAGGTGGCTTGCGATGTCGTCACCGCGTGACTGTCGCAGCCATGGCCGGCTCAACGCGGATGGCAGTCTGATTGCGAAGGCGCACAACTAAAAAGGGCGGAATAACGAGCCCTTGCTCGACGCAGACCACGATCTGCGGCCGCCAAGTGCACCAGGGTAAGTGTGATCTCATGTGGAGCCTGGTCCACACAGGAGCCGCCATCGACGTATGGTCAACCGACTTCGCGGGTGATTGCGCGAATGATCTGAGAGATGAAGCTACCGGCACCGCGTCTTTCGAGCGCGGCGGTGGTTTCGAATGGCGGCAGTGCCGAGTGTCTCGAAGATCGCGCGGCCGAACGTCTCGATGGTCGCGCTTCGTCGCCCGGCCTGCGATACCGCCAATGACTTCAAACGCTGAGTCTCCCGAGGTTCGTCGTTCGATCGGCCGTTCAAGGTTCCGATGAGCGCGCGGTCGTCGTCCGGGTACCGGTTCGGCGGCGGTTGACTGCGGTCAACGTCGAGAACGCCGGACGTTGGCAGAGTTGGCTCGCCTTATTAGCGTGGAGCGGCGCCGTGGGAAAGGGACTGACTGGTCAGCAGATCGGCGCTATCGCTGCAAGCGAGGACGCCGTTCCCCGCCGCGGATGGCATCCCAGCGGATACAAAATCAGCATCGTCTCTTCGCTTGTGGTGGCGGTTTTCATAGCTTTGTTCTTCATCGCCATGGCGGGTTGGTCGCCGAGCGGGGATTGGATCCAGACTGCGGATTTCGCGGTGCCGTGGATCCTTCTGACCTATGTCTGGATCCAGATGGGCAGCCTGATCGTCGTGGGTGCGGGAACCAAGAACCAGATGTGGATCGACGCGCTGACCTCGATCGTGCCGTTGTTCATGATCCTCTATGTGCTCCTGCAGCATTACGGCGGCTATATCGTCGTCTCTCCATTTCAGATCCGCACGGCATGGCTTACGGCCTACACGCTGCTGCTCGACGTCGTAATCGACCTCGGCGTGACAATCCTGCTCAGTCGCCAAGTCGTGGACGTCGGCGGTCGCGGAGTGCTTTGAAGGCAGTCCGGCGCTTTGGGCACCCGTTGTGCAGGCCGCGAACAAGCCACGACGGACCTATCCGTCGGCAGATACGCGGTTCCGGACGTCAGACGCGCTGGCGAGAAGCGCGTCGCTGCTCAGCGCTCCCGGAATGCGCGGTTCATCTGATCGGTGAACGGCTTCGAGAGATAGGACAGGGCCGTGCGTTCTCCCGTCGAGAGGAAGACCTCGACCGGCATTCCTGGAATGAGCTTCAGCCCGCTCGCAAGCACCTTGGACTTGGCGTCCATTTCGACACGAATGATGTAATGGCTCTGGCCCGTCTTGGGGTCCGGCGTGACGTCCCCAGGTACGTGGACGACCTTGCCTTCGAACTCCGGAGTGGTCTGCTGATCGAAAGCGGATAGCCGGAGGCGGGCGCTCCGACCAACAGAGATCTGGGCCACATCGGCGGGGGATACGCGAGCCTGAATTGCCAGGCCGTCTTCTTCTGGGACGATCAGCATGAGTTGTTCGGCCGGCGAGATAACGCCGCCGACGGTGTGGACCGCAAGGTCGTGAACGAGACCGGTGCGCGGGGCCCGGATGTCGACTCGATCGAGACGGTCCTTGGCCGCGGTCTCACGCTCGATGAGCTCGGCGATGCGCGCGTCGGTCGAGCGCAGATCACGCTGGGCCGTGGCGCGCGCTGTCTCGTCGATCCCGATGATCTGGATGTTGATCTCGCTGATCTGGCCATTGAGACGCGCGATCTGGGCATCGGCGCTTCCCACCTCGCCACTGAGGCGCCGCAGGTCGCGTTCGAGGCCGTTCAGACGGGAGGTGGTCGCCAGGTTCTTTGCGAAGAGGCCGCGGACGGACTTGACCTCCTTATCGACGAGTTCGAGTTCACCGGTCTTGGCATCTCGCTGGGCGCGAACGCCGACGATCTCGTCGTTCGACTGCGAGATCTTCTGGCGCAGCTGCTCCTTTTGGCTGTCCTTGGCCTTCTTCGATTCTTCAAAAAGGCGAGTTTCGCCGGCGGCGGCCTCGCGGGCGTCCGAGCCGCTCTCAAGGAAGCCGCGCGGGAATGTGACGCTCGATTCACCATCTCGCTCCGCGATCAAGCGGGCCCGCCTCGCCGTATGCTCGACGAGTTGCGATCTCAACACGCCCAGCTCGGCTTTGACCTGGGTGGCGTCGAGCCGCAAGACGATCTGGCCAGCCTCGACACGATCGCCATTCTTGACCCCAATCTCAGCGATGATCCCGCCGTGGCTGTGCTGAACCTTTTTCACATTCCTTTCCACGACGATGGAGCCAGGAGCGATGACGGCGCCGGAAAGCGTCGCAGTGGCGGCCCAGACGCCGGCGCCGCCCAGAAGCCCGACGATGATCGCCACTGCGGCGATGATCAGCCTGTGGATCGAGAACTCACCACCGGCGAGCGACAAGCGGGTCAATGACAACATGGTACGCGGGTCCAGAGGAAATCGAGGCATTCGGCAGCGGTTTCAAGTTACATGCCAATACGGCTGTAACTCTCTTGCAGGGCCGTCCAGATGTAATCGTCTTCACCGGCGAGTTCCAACTGGAAGTCGGCTTGGTCGTCGTAGTCGACGTTACCTTCCAGGATCAGTTGTCTCGGGCGGGCCTCATCGAAGTCGTCGTAGCGCAGCCTCAACTCGCCCGGCCGGGAGAATTGGGCGTCACCAGAAATCAAACGGAATCGCAGGTTCTGGTCGCTATCGTCACTCCGGCGCTCGAATTCGCTTGCGATTGCTTCAAGATCCAGGCGGTCGCCGATCGAGAAGTCCAGGATGCGGTCGCGACTGCCTGAACCACGACCAACAGATTGGACCGTGAGAAAGACGAACTGGTCGCAGCCGTCTCCGCCGGAGAAGACGTTGGCGGCATTGTCGGCGATGAAGATGTCGTCTCCAGATCCACCGAAGACATTCTCGATGCTGGTCAGGAGGTCATGCTCCAAACCTTCGGTGAGGACGCCCCGCGCGAGATCGATCACGAGGTCGGACGTGACCTGCGAGAGATCCAAGGTGTCGTTGCCTGCGCCGCCATCGATCGTGTCGTTGCCGTCGTGCTCCCGGGCGATGATGGTGTCGTTTCCGGAGCCGGCGTGGAGTATGTCGTCTCCAGCGCCGCCCTCCAGAGTGTCTGCGCCATCGCCGCCGGAGAGAACGTTGGCTGCGTCATCAGCGATGACGATGTCGTCTCCAGACTCACCGAGGACGTTCTCGATACTGGTCAGGAGGTCATGCTCCAAACCTTCGGTGAGGACGCCCCGCGCGAGATCGATCACGAGGTCGGACGTGACCTGCGAGAGATCCAAGGTGTCGTTGCCTGCGCCGCCATCGATCGTGTCGTTGCCGTCGTGCTCCCGGGCGATGATGGTGTCATTTCCGGAGCCGGCCTGGAGTATGTCGTCTCCAGCGCCGCCCTCCAGTATGTCTGCGCCGCTGCCGGAACTGATCAGGTTGTCTCTGGCATCGCCAATGATGTGGTCGTTCCCGCTCCCGGAAACGACGTTCTCGACGCCCTCGATCGTATCGTGTCCCGTCGAGGAACTCTCGATCACGCCAGAGGAAAGGTTGGCGGTGAGGTCGGCTTCGACCTGCGAGGCGTCGAACGTATCGTTGCCGGCTCCCCCGCGGTACGTGTCATTGCCGGCGCTCGCGATGAACGCGTCGTCACCCTCGCCACCGAATGCAATGTCGTTGCC
>CAYMEB010000011.1:0-49798 GCA_964389095.1 uncultured Hyphomicrobiaceae bacterium | reverse complement strand
TCGTCGAGATTGCGGACAAGGAAGAACTCTTTGCTTCCCCGCGCCACCCCTACACGCGCGCCCTGATCTCCGCCGCACCGATCCCCGATCCGAAAGCCAAGCGCGAGCGGATCGTGCTCGAAGGCGACGTGCCGAGCCCGATGAACCCGCCGGCCGGTTGCCATTTCCACACCCGCTGCCCGTTTGCGACCGAGCGCTGCAGCAATGAGACCCCGAAGCTGCGCACCCTCGCCGGGGGAAGCTCCCGTCAGGTCGCCTGCCACTTTGCCGATTGAGCAGACCGCACCGGCGTCGGAGCCGCAGGTGACTGCGAAACACTTCTGCCGCATCCGGCACCGGGATTGAACACCACACCCCGGAGCGGCCACGCGAGACCGGGCATCGAACGAGGCGCACGCACCATGTCCAAGTTGCCGCTCTTTCCGACCACGATCGCTGGCAGCCTCCCGAAACCGCACTGGCTCGCGGAGCCCGAGAAGCTCTGGGCGCCGTGGCGTCACGAGGGAGACGCGCTACAGTCGGCCAAGGAGGATGCCGCGCTCGTCTGGCTGAAAGAGCAGGAAGACGCGGGCATCGACATCGTCACCGACGGCGAGCAGTTCCGCATTCATTTCGTCCACGGCTTCCTCGAGCGCATCAGCGGCATCGACTGGAACAAGCGCACGCCGATGGGAATTCGCAACAACCGCTACACCGTCGAGGTCCCGACGGTCGTCGAGAAGCTCGTGCGCAAAGCCCCGATCCATTTCGATGACGCCAGGTTCGTCCGCTCCCACACCGCCAGGAATCTCAAGATCACTCTGCCCGGCCCGATGACGATCTGCGACACGATCGCGGATGCGCACTATGGCCGGCGCGCCGACATGGCCATGGCCTTCGCCGAGCTGCTCAACCAGGAAGCCCACGATTTGCAGCGCGCCGGAGTGGATGTCGTCCAGTTCGACGAGCCGGCCTTTAACGTGTTCATGGACGAGGTCGTCGACTGGGGCATCGCCGCGTTGGAACGCGCATGTGCCGGCCTCTCCTGCCGCACGGCCGTACACATCTGCTATGGCTACGGGATCGAAGCGAACGTGAAGTGGAAGGAGACGCTTGGGCAGGAGTGGCGTCAGTACGAACGGATCTTCCCCGCGCTCAACTCGTCACGCATCGAGCAGGTTTCCCTCGAAGCCGCGGGCTCGAAGGTCCCCTTGAGCTTGATCGGCCTGCTCTCGAAGAAGACCATTCTCGTCGGTGCCATCGACGTCGCCACGAACCGCATCGAGACGCCGCAGGAAGTCGCGGCGACCCTGCGTTCCGCACTCGCATTCGCCGATGCCGAGCGAATTCAAGCCTGCACGAATTGCGGGCTTGCCCCTCTGCCCAAGCCGGTTGCGGCGGGCAAGCTTCGCGCACTCGCTGCGGGCGCCGCGCTGCTGCGCCGCGAGCACCGGAGCTAGCGCGAGGCCACCGCCTGAACCGGCCCGCTGATCAGGCGGGACGCGCTTCCCGGCCGTGCGCCATCATGCGCCAGAGCATGAAGCCCCACAGCGCCAGCGTCATGCCCCCGAGCACGGCGGCGATCGGCCTGGAGAAGAAGCCGACCAGCGCTCCGTCGCTCTTGATCATCGAGGTCATGAAGTTCTGCTCGAACATCTCGCCCAGCACGAGCCCCAGGATGATCGGCGCGACCGGAAACCCGTTCTCCTCGAGAATCCAGCCGACGACCCCCATGATCAGCATGATCAGCACGCCGTAGATTGAGTTCGTCATCGCGTAGCTGCCGACGATGCAGAAGAGCAGGATGATCGGCAGCAGGATGTTGCGCGGTGTCCGCAGGATCTGCTTGGCACTCTTGATCGCCGCCCATCCGATCGGCAGCATCAGCAGATTGGCCAGGATGAAGATGATGAACACAGCGTAGATGAACTGCGGGTTCTGCAGGAACACCGTCGGTCCGGGGTTCATGTTCTTCATGTAGAGCACGCCGATGACGATCGCGGTGATGCTGTCGCCGGGAATGCCGAAGACCAGCGCCGGAATCCACGCGCCGCCCAGAGCTGAGTTGTTGGCCGAGGTAGAATCGACGATCCCTTCGATGTGCCCCGTGCCGAACTTCTCGGGCTCTTTGGAGAACTTTTTCGAGACCGCGTAGCTGATCCAGGCGGCGATATCCGCACCGGCTCCGGGGAGCGCGCCGATCGCGGTGCCGATGATCGAGCCGCGAATGAAGTTACGCCAATACTGCCGCCAGACCCCGTACACGCCGCTGAAGATGTTGCCGATCTTCTGCTGGAGCACCTGCCCGGCCTGATCGACGCTGACGGCGCCGCGCATCAGCTCCGAGATCGCGAACATGCCGATCATCGCGGGAATGAAGCTGACGCCCTGCAGGAGTTCGACGGACCCGAACGTGAAGCGCGGATATCCGGCCGCGGGGTCGATCCCGATGCAGCCGATCGCCAGCCCGATGAAGAGAGATACGAACCCCTTGAGCGGATCTTCCGTCGCGATGAAGATCGCGCAGGTGAGCCCGAGAGCCGCCAGCCAGAAGTACTCGAAAGAGGAGAAGTTGATCGCGAGTTCGGCGAGCACCGGCGCCGCGACGATCAAAATGACGACTCCGAACAGGCCGCCGAGCACCGAAAAGACGAGGTTGACGCCGAGATTGAGGTCGAGAAGACCCTTCTTCGACATTTCGTAGCTCTCGTCGGTGTAGGCGGCCGACGCCGGTGTTCCGGGAATGCGCAGCATCGCCGCCGGGATGTCACCGGCGAAGATCGCCATTGCCGTCGCGGTCACGATCGCGCCGAGCGCCGGGACCGGCGGCATGAAGAAAGTGACCGGAACCAGCAGTGCCGTCGCCATCGTCGCCGTCAACCCCGGCATCGCGCCGACGAAAATGCCGAACACCGCCGAAGCGAGACAGACCCAAAGCACGTAAGGATCGAAGACGAGGCCCAACGCCTGAACGAATGCGCTCCACATCTCATGCCCCCTCAGAGAATGTTCGTGAGAATGCCGCGCGGCAGCGGCACGCGCATTGCCGAAGCGAAGAACCAGTGGATCGACCAGGTCGCTACTCCCGCGACCAGGACGGCGACCCACGGCCGCGTCCTGAACCAAAGGAACAGAACCAGCAGAAGAACGAACGCGACCGGAATGAAACCGATGCGTTCGGCCAGAACGATATAGATCGTCGTCGACAGCGGAATGAGCAGGAACGACACCACTCGCCAGGGCTCGCGCCACCAGTCGGGCATCGCGGCGAGCCTCGCGCCCGCCGTACGCGTCCTCACCCCGCGCACGATCAGCAGCGAGCCGCAGATGATCAGGGCCACGCCGAGAATCCGAGGGAACAGCGAGGGGCCGTACTTCTGGCCCGGGAACGGCGGGAAATTGAGCGTCAGCACGATCATCAGCGCGGCCAGCGCGATGATGATTACGCCGGAGACGGCATCGTTGACTCGCATGATCGACCTTTGTGGCCCCTATGCCCGCCAGAGCGAACAGAAAGAAGGAGGGCCCGGTACGTTTTCCGCGTCGGGCCCCGGGAACATCTCGTCAGGCCTTCTTTGCGAGTCCGGCCGCGGTCATCGCCTTGCCCATGGCGGCATCACCGTCGGCCATGAACTTCGCAAACCCGTCCGGATCCGCCCACTTCAGGCCGAAGCCGCGGCTGTTCATGAAGTCCTTGAACTCCGTGCTGTCCCAGGCCTTCTTGATTGCGGCGGTGAGCACCTTCGCGATGTCGTCCGGAACGCCCTTGGGTGCCGCGATGCCGCGCCATGCGCCGACCGAGTAGTCGACCCCGGCTGCTTCTTTGAGGGTCGGCACGTCCTTGAACTGCGGATTGCGCTCGGAGGCCATGACCGCCAGCGAGCGTGCCTTGCCGGCGTCGATCATCGCCTTGGCCTCGGGCACCGAGCAGGTGACGATGTCGATGCCGCCGGCGGCGAGATCCTGCATCGCCGGCGCTGCGCCGTTCGAGGGCACCCACGCGACATGATCGGGCTTCAAGCCCATCGCCATCAGCCAGCCGATGAGCGCCAGATGCCAGATGCCGCCCTGACCGGTGCCGGATGCTTTCAGCTTGCCTGCGGGCGCCGCCTTGATGGCGTCGGCGAGTTCCTTCACCGACTTGTACGGGCTCGTCGCATTGACCTGCACGCCGGGCGGATCCTCGTTCACGAGGGCGAGCGGCGTGTAGCTGGTCGACTTCAGATCGGTCAGTCCCTGATGGTGCATCATGGTGATCTCCACCGTCACCATGCCGATCGTGTAGCCGTCCGGCGGAGCCGTCGCGATGGCCGAATGGCCGACCACGCCCGAGCCGCCCGTGCGGTTCACGACGTTGAACGGCTGCTTCATCTCCTTTTCGAGCAGAGCCGCCACGATGCGCGCTGTCGCATCCGTGCCGCCACCTGCGCCCCAGGGGCAGACGAACGTCACCGGTCGGTTGGGATAGGCGCCCTGCGCGAGCGACGGCCTCAGCCCGAGGCCCGCAGCCGCGGACAGTGAAGTGCCGCCGGCCAGAAGGCCGCGGCGTGAAATCCTCGTGATTCGTCGAGACATGGCGTTTCCTCCTCGATGGAATGCTCCGGCCGCTGTGACATTTTTTCGAATGCGGGCGCTCTTCCACCGGCCGGCCGGACGCCCTTTTTCGAGGCTATGCGCCGATCGGCCGCTGTTGCAAGCGCGCGTAACCGGATTACAGCTTCGGGGAACCTCGCGCTCCGAGCCGAGACCTGGATCTCCGTGACAAAATTGTCACGTTCGCGCGATTCCGACCGCGAAGGTCTCGATCGAAGCCGGTCTTGCTCACCGGTCTTTGTTTGGCCATATGCCGCCTGTGGTGATAGGCGAAACGAGACGGTGTGAGCGGCATGAGCGCGCAAGCGTTCAAGGCCAGAAAAAACGAACGGATGAAATGAGCGGACGTCGCAAGAATTCGGGTGGTACGGTTTCCGGGCTGAACTCGGGCAGCGTATCCAGGCGCGCGCTTCTGGCGGCCGCCTCGAGCGGTTTCGCCGCGATGGGCGCCACGCGAGCGCTCGCGCAGGGCGGCACCAACTGGTTCGACACGATTTTCAATCAAGGGAGCACGCGTGTCTCCCAGGCCGACGAAGGTCGCAAGAAGCCCGAGCCGCTGAACGACCTGCGCCCCGATTCCACGCCTTTCCGTTCCGACGCGATGCTCGACGCGATGGAAGCGGCGATCCAGCGCTATCAGAAGATCGCCGATGCGGGCGGCTGGCAGCAGATCCCGGGCGCGCGCATGATTCGGCCCGAGGACGACGACGAGCGCATTCCTGCCCTGCGCCGCCGGCTGGCGGTGACCGGTGAACTCTCCCGGCAGGCGGCTGGCATACAGAGCTTTTCATTCGACGGCGAGCTCGAGCTTGCCGTCCGCCGCTTCCAGGAAAATCACGGCCTGCGAATCTCTGGCCGGGTCGACAAACCGACCCTGGCTGCGCTGAACGTCCCGGTCCAGACGCGCGTCGCGCAGCTGCGGCTCAACATTGGCCGCGTCCGCGAACTGATGGGCCCACGCGTCGAGGACCGCTACATTCTGGTCAACATCCCCGCCTTCCAGCTCGAGGCCGTCGAGCGTCACGAGGTGCAGCAGCGCTACCGCGTCATCGCCGGCCGGCCCGAACGGCAATCGCCCTATGTCCGCGCCTCGATCAAGGCGGTGAACTTCTTCCCCTTTTGGCGGGTGCCCGACAGCGTCGCGACGCTCGACATCATCCCGCGCATGCGCAAGGAGCCGGACTACATCATCAAAGAGAAGATCCGGGTGGTGCGCGGCAATTTCAACGGCGCCGAAGTCGATCCCGCGTTGGTCGACTGGAACACCGCGACCTCGGTCGAATTCAAGTTCCGCCAGGATCCGGGCCCCCACAACGCGCTCGGTCTGATGCGCATCGACATGCCGAACTCCGAGGGCGTGTACATGCACGACACGCCCATGAAGCAGCTCTTCATGCAGCGGACGAGGGCGTTCTCGGCCGGATGCGTGCGTGTTCAGGACGTCGACAAGCTCGTCGATTGGATCGCGCGCTACGAGGCAGGATGGGACCAACCCGGCCGCGCGATGAGCGTCGTGGAGGCGGGTCAAGCCCTCGACCTCAATCTCACCCGACAGGTTCCGGTCTACTTCGCCTACATCACGGCGTGGGCCGAGCCGAGCAACGGCAAGGTGATCTTCCGTCCGGACATCTATGGCCGCGACGGACTGCGGGATTCCACCGCCGGCCGCGAACGCGACGAGAGTGAAGGCCCCGCGCCGGCTCCCACGCTCGCGCCCTGATACGGCCTGCGCGCACCACCCGGCGGCTCGGGAGACATCCCGGCGCACGCCGGCCCTGCGGAGCTGGAAAACCCATCGCGACAAAGAAAATGCCGGCCGGCGCGCCCGTCCGACGACCGCACGTGCGCTGCGGGGATCGCTCCCCGCAAGCACGCCGCGCTCCCAGCCCGACTTCAGGTGCCGGCCTTTGCCGGTTTGCGCAGGAACGCCGGGATATTGTCCTCGAAGCCGCCGCGCGCCCCGCTGGGCTCGCGACGCGGCGCGGGAGCCTGACGAGGCGCCGGCGTGTCGTCACCGCTGCCGCTGTGCTCGCTGCGTGAACGCTCGCGCGGCGCCGGCCGATTACGGCCGCTCTCCTCGCCCAAGCGCTCCGTCGTACGTTGGCGCGCTTCGCCGCCGGCCTCCTGCGGCTTTCGCGTTCCGTCACGGCCCCCGCTGCGCACGCGGGCTTCCGAGGTGCGCTCACCGGACGCGGCGCGCTCCGGCCGCGCGGCTCCGCGCTGCTCGGCCTGACGCGGCCGTTCTGCTGCCGGCTCGGCGCTCTCGCCCTCCGCAGCCATCGGGCGACGTCCGCGGCGACCCTGCTCGTCACGCCGTCCGCGCGCGCCGCCCGCCGAAGCGGAACCGCTCGCACCGCGCCCGCCACGACCGCCGCGGCCGCGCTTGCGTTTTGCACCCTCGGCGATATCACCCTCCGAAGGCGCCTCGCCGAGCCACGTCGTCTTCTGTCCAGTGATCTTCTCGATCTCGCCCAGCGCCTTGAAATCCTCGATCGTCACGATCGTGGTCGAGGTTCCCTCGCGACCCGCGCGACCCGTGCGGCCGATGCGGTGCACATAGTCGTCCGCCTGCCAGGGCACGTCGAAATTGAAGACATGCGAGACGTCCGGAATATCCAGACCGCGTGCAGCGACATCCGACGCCGCCAGAAGCTGGATCTCGCCGTTGCGGAACTTGTCCAGAGTGGCCATGCGGCTCATCTGATCCATGTCGCCGTGCAGCGCGCCGGCATTGAATCCGTGCTTGATCAGCGACTTGAGCAGAATGGCCACATCGCGCTTGCGGTTGCAGAAGATGATCGCATTCTTGATCTGCTGATCTCGGATGAGATCGCGAAGCACCTCGCGCTTCGCCCAGTCCTCGCCGTTCGGGCAGTACTTGAACAGCTGTGTGATGGTCGCGGCGGTCGTAGCAGGACGCGCAACCTCGACTCGCACCGGATCCTTCATAAACTGATCCACCAGGCGCGCGATCTCCGGCGGCATCGTCGCGGAGAAGAACAGTGTCTGGCGTCGCGGGGGCAGCAGTTTGCAGATTTTCTCGATGTCGGGGATGAAGCCCATGTCGAGCATGCGGTCAGCCTCGTCGATCACGAGGATCTCGACGCCCATCAACATGACCTTGCCGCGTCCGAAATGGTCGAGCAGCCGGCCCGGGGTCGCAATCAGCACGTCGACGCCGCGATCGAGCTTGCGCACCTGATCGTCCATCGACACGCCGCCGATCAGCAGCGCCAAATCGAGCTTGTGGTTGACGCCGTACTTCTCGAAGCTCTGCGCCACCTGTGCGGCGAGTTCTCGGGTCGGCGCAAGGATCAGCGAGCGCGGCATCCGCGCTCGCGCCCGGCCGGACTCGAGCCGGGAGATCATGGGCATCGTGAAGGCGGCGGTCTTGCCTGTACCGGTCTGGGCGATGCCCAGGACGTCACGCCCGGTCACCGCGACAGGAATCGCCTGCTGTTGGATTGGGGTCGGGTTGGAGTACCCGGCAGCCTCGATGGCGGCCAGGACTTTAGCGCTGAGCCCGAGCTCGGCGAACGTTGTCGTTTCCAAAAAAGTCCATCTCCGTTGGCGCCGGGACCAACCGGCCGGCCGCACGAGTGCGGCCATGGCGCAGGACTGCGCCGGCGCATGTCATACCATGACGCTTGCGGTTGTAAGGCCGCAGCGACGGGCACGATGCGCAGGGGGACTTGCCTAAAGGGGCTAACGGGAAATCCAGGCGGATCGCATATCGGTCAAAACAATCGAATCGAGATCGATCCCCTGCGCTCGCACGGTTCAGTCTCACGATCCCCCCGAAAACGCAAGAACTACCGCCGCACGGCGCGGCCGCGCGCGACATTTCTGCCCTGCGGACCGCAACGGGCCGCGCGCAATCCAGGTTGCGGCGATCCCGGCAACACACTTTTGCAGATTGTAGCGAACCAACTGGACATCCGGCGATTGCCCCCGGCCGCCGAACCGATATTGTGCGCTGCGTGCCGTAACACCGCCGCCGGCGGCGATCGAGGAACGACGTATGCGTGCAAGACACCTGTTTTTCGCGGTTGCACTGTCCGTGCTGGCCGTAGCGGGATCGGCGCAGGCCCAGCGCTTCGACGGCCCTCGCCCGGGCGGCGGCGGCAACCGCACGGTCGGCCAGGCGGGACAGTTCGATTACTACCTCCTCGCTCTGTCCTGGAGCCCGAGCTACTGCGCCTCCCTGCAGCGCGACAACTACGATCCCCATTGCCACCGGAGAGACGGCAAGCGCTATAGTTTCGTACTGCACGGTCTTTGGCCCCAGTACGAGCGCGGCTGGCCCCAGTACTGCCCGACCCCCGACAGAGGCTTTGTTCCCCGCCCGGTCGCCGAGCGCATGCTCGATATCATGCCGAGCGAGAAACTGGTGTTCCACCAGTACCGCAAGCATGGGACTTGCTCGGGTCTCGACGTCGACGGCTATTTCCAGACGTCCCGACAGTTTTTCGAGAAGGTTAGGATTCCCCAGCGCTTCGTGAACCTGACGGACCTGCGCCTGTTCGTGTCGCCCGACGATCTGGTGAAAGAGTTCGTGGCGGCCAACCCAGGGCTCAAACCGGACGAAATCGTGGTCGAATGCGGCGGACCGGGCAATCGCCTCAAGGAAGTGCGCATCTGCTTCGACCGGTCTGGAAAGTTCCGCGCCTGCGGACGCAATGAGGATCAGCGCCGGCTCTGCAACGCTCCTTCGATGTACGTGCCTCCGGTGCGCGAAGGTGGCGGCCCCGCGCCCGGACGCGCGCGGGGAATGCCGAACGTTCCCGGCACCGGTCAGCGCATCTGAGGTCTCTGCCCGGGATGTTCGCCCGCCGGCTCGGAGCCCGGCGGCAACTCAGGCGTTGCGGGCACTCGTCCACGGGCACAACCGCCGCGCGGTCCAGCGGCGACAATGCAGATGCACGGCTGTCCGTGGCATGACATAATTGGTGGGTTGATTGACTGGAGCCGCCGTACGGAGTGGTTCTTCGCGATCCCCTTCGTCACCGGCACTCCCGACAGAAATGGCAGCGCGCAGGCGCGCGCCTCGCAAGCATCGGAGCCGTGACATGAACGGACCAACGCCTCCAGGCAACGGCGGTGACCGGCCATACAATCCTGGACCGCGGCCCGCCCCGGCCGGCGGCCGGATCGACCCTGTCCTGGGCGGCACTCAGGGCGGACCGCGCCCGCCGCAGCAGCCCATGCCCGGCCCCGGCCCGATGCGCCAACCCGGACCTCCGAACGGCCGAGGGCGTCCGCCGGCGCCGCCCCAGCCGCCCGCCGGTCGCTCCTGGCTCAAGATCGCCGGCGCGACTGTCGCGGCGATCCTTCTGCTGGCAGTGCTGGCGCTCGGCGCGCTGTACCTTTTCCTGCCGCTGGACGCGGTTCGTGATCGGATCGCGCAGCAGGTCAAGGAGCGCACCGGCCGCGACCTGCAGATCCAGGGCTCGCCGCGTGTATCGTTCTGGCCGCGACTGTCGGTCGCGATGTCCGGCGTATCGCTCTCGAACCCGCCGGGGATGGCGGCCGGCCCGACCGTCACCATGGAGACGCTCGAGACGTCGGTTCAGCTCTGGCCACTTCTTTCCAAGCAGGTGATCATCGATAGCCTGATGTTCCAGAAGCCGGTCGTCGACCTGCGCGTCGACGCCAGCGGACGCAGGAACTGGGACTTGGCCGAATGGCTCGCCCCGGCCGGCGACCAGAGCGGCGTGCGTTTCGCCCAGGCGCCGGGACAGACGGGGGTAAGGACCGATGCGGGCGGTGGCGGTGCCTCGCGCCCCGCGCGCACGATCCCCACTCAGCTCGAGAACCTGAAGCTTGGCGAGGTCCGCGTCGTGGACGGCATCGTCCGCTACACCGACGAGCGCTCCAAGCTGACTGAGGAAGCAAAATCCGTCGATCTGCTGCTCAGCGCCGAAAGCATCTCCGCGCCGCTCGACGCCAAGGGGTCTCTGGCTTGGCGTGGCGAGAGATTCGACATCGCCGGCCGCCTGACACCACTGCGGGCCGCCATCGAGGAGAAACCGGTTTCCCTGCTCGCCACGATCAAGGGCCAGATTCTCGAGGCCGCCTATGACGGCCGCGCCCAATTCGGCAAGGACGTCGAGTTGGACGGCAAGCTGACGGCAAAGTCGGATGCGCCCGACCGCGTGGCCAAGCTCGCCGGCCGGCAGATCGATCCGCAGTTGTTCGGCGGTGGCGTGCATATCGCCACGGGCGTCAAGACGGCCGCACAGTCGGTCACTTTGCGCGACGCTCGGATCGAAGCGCTCGGCGCCACCACCACGGGCACCGTGACCATCGAGACCAAGGGGCCACGTCCCTATGTGACGGGCGCCCTGCGCTTCAGCGAGCTCGACATCAACAAGCTTCAGCGTCTGGGCGGCGGCTCCGCCGCTCCCGCCCCGTCCCCGGCCAATCGGCCGCCGGCTCCGGGGCCCACGACCATCGAGGATATCCTGAAGCAGGGCTCTCCCGGCCCCGCGGCAGGCCCGCGCGTTCGCGGCGACGAGCGGCGAGGCGGCTGGCGGACGGAACCGCTCGACACCAGCGCCCTGGGACTGGCCGACGCGGATCTCAAGATCTCGTTCGGCAAGCTCGCGGCCGGCGGTCTGCGCACCGGGCAGGGGCAGGCCAGCATCGCCCATCGCAACCGGGCGGCCAAAGTCACGGTCGAAGACATCCATCTCTACCAGGGCCGCGGTCGCGGTGCGGTCAATGTCGACGGCAGCGGCCAGCTCCTCCAGATCGGGGCGAACATCCTGGGCGAGAGTATGCTGGCCCAGTCCCTGTTCAAGGATGTCGGCGGGCCCGAATGGCTGGTCGGCAAGCTCCGGGTTGCCCTGGCCGTGACCGCACAAGGTCAATCGGAGTATCAGCTGGTCCAGTCGCTCAACGGGCGCGGCGAACTGCAGATCGCCGACGGCTTCGTCATCGGCTTCAACGTCGCCCAGCTGCTGCGCAACCTCGGCCAAGGCCGCTTCAGCGGCATCGAGGCGTCGCCGAGTGAGAAGACGGACTTCAGCGAGGCCTCCGCGACGTTCGCCATCACCAACGGCGTGGCACGAAACAGTGACCTGAAGGTCGTCGGTCCGTTGGTCCGCGTCGGCGGCGCCGGTAGCATCGACCTGGCCCAGCGAACCATCGACTACACGGCCCGCCCGCGCATCGTCGGCTCGCTGCAAGGTCAGGGCGCTGGAGCCGGCAATGGCGCCGGTATCGAGATCCCCGTGAAGGTCGCAGGCCCACTCGACAAGCCGAGCATCGCACCGGACATCTCGGGCCTGGTCAAGGATCCCAACCAGATGCTCGATACGCTGAAGAACATGGACCGCAAGGAACTGGAAGGCGCCGTCAAAGGTCTGCTCGGCGGCGGCAACGGCGACGCGCAGCAAAAAGGTCGCGACCTCCTCAATCAGATCCTGAAGCGCTAGGGCATCCGGCCCCGAATCACGATGCGAGCAAGGCGCCGGCGCGACGCGACCGGCGCCTTTTTTGTCGCTGGCGGGCACGGCGTGCGCCGCTGTGGCCGCGAACAAACAAATTTTTTAACCCGGGTGCCGTTTTCTCTTGCGTACGGGGGGCATGTGCCTCATATGCGTCTCCGTCCGTTCGTCCACCTGCCCCTAAGGTCAAGGATCACCCGGAAACCCTAAAGGTAAGGAGCGGCGGGTCACATCTGTCTGCTGGTTGGGGAGGGTCATATGGCCTTTAATGACACCCTCTTCCAATTGGGGATGGACTTGACTCGTTCAAGCACCACCCAAAAGGAAGACCTTGTTCGCACCGCGTCTGTGAACGGGGAGGTCCGCAAGGATTACTTCGTTGAGGTTGACGGTACGAAGTTCGCGGGGAAGCACCTCATTATCGACCTGTTCGGCGCTCGCCGTCTCGACGACCTCGGTCATGTCGAGGCGACGGTCAAGCGCTGCATCGAGGCGGCGGGTGCTACGCTCCTCCACGTACACATGCACCGGATGGCGCCCAATGGCGGCATTGCCGGCGTAGCGGTTCTCGCCGAGAGCCACATCTCGGTACATTGCTGGCCGGAGGCGGGTTATGCCGCCTTCGACGTGTTCATGTGCGGTGATGCAGATCCCGAGGTCTGCGTCTCGATCCTTAAGGACGCGTTCAACGCCGAGGACGTGATGGTCAAGACCCATCGCCGCGGCGAGGAACTCGAGCGATCCGCCTGGCGCCGTGCCGCAGCCCGCAAGTCGGCCTCGCGGCGGCAGCGGACCTCGGTCCGTGAGCGCAATCTGAGGATTGCCTGAGGCTAGGCCGGCAACGGCCTGGACGAAGCCCAGATACGACAACGGCGCGCTACCGAAAGTAGCGCGCCGTTCTCTTTTCCACGGTGTTGCCGGTCCGATCAGGCGGCCGGCATCACACGTCAGCGGCAACCGCAGCTGACCGCCACCGGGCGGTAGTGCACGTGCTGGACGCGCGACCAGCCGGCAACGGTGCGCGAGGGCGCGACATGGCGCTGCGCAACGTTGTGGCGCTGATGGATCACGTACGTACGGTGATGGATCTTGGTGATGGTGTTCACGCGGGTCACCGGCTGCACGATCGTGCGGTGGACGGTCCGGTGGATCACCTTCTCATAGCGCGCCTTGTTGACGTGCTTGACGCGGGTGACGTGGCGAACCTGCTGGACCTTGCGGGTCTTCACAACGGTGCGAACCGAGGTCTTGGCGACCGGACGGTTGCAGTCGACACAACGCGCGTCTGCGGCCGACGGCGCTACGACCGCCGCTGCCATCGCGATCCCGCATGCAACGGCAAGCGACTTGAACGAGAACATGGACTTCCTACTCCCCAATTACGAGTAACTCGAGCTGACAGCCCTCTAGCTGAAGGCACGAGCACTGTACCTGCGGTTGCCAGCCGGATAATCCGCAGGCGGAACTATTTCAGGAGCAAGGGTTAACTCGCGTCGAAACGCGAAAACGGGCTTCGCGATTTGGCGAAGATCCAACTTCGGTGAAGGTGCGCGCCCCTGCTTCAGGCCGCCTTGCGCGAGCCGTAGAACGTGCTCCCGCACTTGGCCATTTCGCGCAGGAGCGCATTGGGCGCGAAACGGGGACCGTAGGCTTGGGCCATGCGGTCGCACTCGCGCACGAACTCGGCCGCACCCACCGTGTCGATCAGCGACAACGGTCCGCCGGTCCACGGCGCGAAGCCCCAACCGAGAATGGCGCCGATATCCGCGTCCGCTGGTTCGGTGACCACATTCTCCTCGAAGCAGCGCGCCGCCTCGAGCGCCTGGATGTAGAGCAGTCGCTTCTTCAGCTCTCCGACGTCGGGCTGTTCGGCCTTTGGAGGCGCGATCTTGGCGAGACCAGACCAAAGATGCTTCTTCCCGTCTGCGGGATATTCGTAGAAGCCCTTTCCGGCCTTCTTGCCGACCCGCCCGAGCTCGACCACCATCTTTTCGATCAGGTCCTCGATCCCCGTCGGCACGAATTTGTCGCCCAGATCCTTCTGGGTCTGCTTACCCACCTTGTACACGAGATCGAGCGCGACCTCGTCGGTGAGCGCGAGAGGCGGCATGGGCATCCCGGTCATCTTGCCGGCATTCTCGATCAGCGCCGGCGAGATGCCCTCCACAAGCATCCGCATGCCCTCACGCGTGTAGGTTCCAAAGCAGCGCGAGGTGTAGAAGCCGCGGCTGTCGTTGACGACGATCGGCGTCTTCTTGATCCGCTTGACGTAGTCCATCGCCGCCGCGAGGGCCGTCGTTCCGCTCTCCTTGCCCTTGATGATCTCGACGAGCTGCATCTTGTCGACGGGCGAGAAAAAGTGGATCCCGATGAATGTCTTGGGATCCCGCCAGGCGCCCGCCAAGCCGGTGATCGGCAGTGTCGACGTGTTCGACGCGAAAACGGCGTGAGCCGGCATCACCGCCGCCGCCCGCTTGGTCACGTCAGCCTTGATGGCGCGGTCCTCGAAGACCGCCTCGATCACCAGATCGGCCTTGGCCAATCCGTCGTAAGCCGTCGTGGCGGTGATGCGGGAGAGCAGCGCGTCCTTGTCGGCCGCCGTCGAACGGCCCCTCTCGATCGCCTTGTCGAGCAGCTTCGCCGAGTAGGCCTTGCCTTTCTCGGCAGCCTCCTGGGACTGGTCGATCAGCACCACGTTGAGGCCCGCTGCCGCCGAGACGTAGGCGATCCCCGCCCCCATCATTCCCGCGCCCAGCACGCCGACCGTCTCGAGTTTCGTCGGCGGCACATCCTTGGGCCGCCCCGCGCCCTTCTGGGCCTTCTGCATGTTGATGAAGAGCGAGCGGATCATGTTGCGCGACACGGGGTCGGCCATAACCTTCGCCATGTACCGCGCCTCGATGCGGAGCGCCGCGTCGATCGGCACGATCGTGCCCTCATAGACCGCCGAAATGATCGCGTCCTGCGCCGGATAATTTCCGTAGGTCTTGGCACGCAGCATCGCATTGCCGGCGATGAAGACCTGGCCCGCAGCGCCCTGATACGGCCCGCCGCCGGGAATCTTGAAATCCTTGCGGTCCCAGGGCTGCTCGGCCTTGCCGCCACCCTTGATCCAGGCCTTGGCCTCGGCGAGCAGCTGGTCGCGCGGCACGACCTTGTGGATCATCCCGCCCTTTGCCGCCTTCTGCGGATCGAGCGACTTGCCCTCGAGGATCAGCGGCAAGGCCGCCTGGATGCCCATCAGGCGCGGCAGGCGTTGGGTGCCGCCGGCACCCGGCATCAGGCCGACCTTCGACTCCGGCACCGCGAGCTGGATCTTGGGATCGTCGGCGGCCACCCGATAGTGACAGGCGAGGCAGACCTCGAGACCGCCGCCCATCGCAGTGCCGTTGATCGCGGCGACAAACGGCTTGCCGCCCCTCTCCATCTTCCGGAACAGGGTGTTGAGCGCCATCATCCGATCGTAGATGGCCTTGAGCGCCTGCTCCTTCGTCTGCGTCCGTGCCGCGGCCGAATTGCTTTCCATCATCGACAGGTCTGCGCCGGCGATGAAGGCGGGCTTTCCCGAGGTGACCACCACGCCCTTCACTGCCGGATCGGCGATCGCCTTCTCCACCGCAGCGGAAAACTCCGCGATCGAATCGGCCGAGAGCACGTTCATCGTCCGCCCCGGCATGTCCCAGGTGAGCGTGACGATCCCGTCGGCGTCTTTGTCGTACTGGATGTTGGTCATGACTGTGCCTTCGCTGACTTGGCGCTGTTTCGCTTGCCCGGTGACTGGGATCACACCCGCTCGATGATCGTCGCAGTTCCCATGCCGCCGCCGACGCACAGCGTGGCGAGACCGGTCGCGAGGTCGCGCCGCTCCATCTCGTCGAGCAACGTGCCGAGGATCATCGCTCCCGTGGCCCCCAGCGGATGGCCCATCGCGATGGCGCCGCCGTTCACGTTGATCTTCGCGTGCGGGATCTCCAGCAGCTTCATGAACAGCATGACCACCGAGGCGAAGGCCTCGTTGAGCTCGTAGAGATCGATGTCGGTCGGCTTCATGCCGGCGCGCTTGAGCAGCTTGCTCGTCACCTTTTCCGGCCCGGTCAGCATGATGCCGGGCTCCGAGCCGATCGAGGTGAAGGCGCGGATCCGCGCCCGCGGCTTCAATCCGGCCTTCTTCCCGGCCTCCTTGGTGCCGATCAGGATGGCTGCCGCGCCGTCCACGATGCCCGACGAATTGCCGGCGTGGTGCACGTGGTTGATGCGCTCGACCTCGGGATAGCGCTGCAACAGGACGCTGTCGTAGCCGTAGTCCTCCCCGACCTGGGCGAACGAGGGCTTCAAGGCCGCGAGGCCCTGCATCGAGGCGTCGGAGCGCATGTGCTCGTCATGATCGAGCACGGTTTGGCCGATGATGTCCTTCACCGGCACCACGGACTTCTTGAACCGGCCTTCCTTCCACGCCGTCGCCGCCCGCTTCTGGCTCTCGACCGCATAAGCGTCGACGTCGTCGCGAGAGAAGCCCCATTTCGTAGCGATCATGTCGGCCCCGATGCCCTGCGGGGAGAAATAGCTCTTCATGGCGATGGTCGGATCGGTCATCCAGGCGCCGCGGTCGGAGCCCATCGGCACCCGGCTCATGCTCTCCACGCCGCCGCCGATCGCGAAATCAGACTGACCGGCCATCACCTGGGCCGCTGCCATATTGGTCGCCTCCAGCCCCGAGGCGCAGAAACGATTGATCTGCACACCGCCGACCGTCTCGGCGTAGTTGGCGTTGATCACCGCCGTCCGGGCGATCACCGAGCCCTGCTCACCGTGCGGCGAGACCACGCCGAGCACGACGTCGTCCACCAGCGAGGTGTCGAGATTGTTGCGATCCCGCACGGCTTCCAGCACCCCGGTCGCGAGTTGCAGCGCCGTGATCTCGTGGAGCGAGCCGTCGGATTTGCCGCGGCCGCGGGGCGTGCGGACCGCGTCGTAGATGTATGCCTCAGCCATGATGTCGCTCCTGCTGCTCGTCGCCACGAGGGCTATGGGACCGGGTTGCCGTATAGGACAAGATGCGCCCTGTGGCGACCGGCCGCAAGAGTGCAGCTGCCCGGCGGGGTTGCCCCGCGAGCGTGTCATGTGCCGAGGACGGGTCGCCGAGGTCTGCGATATCGGCAACACCGGCCTTCCTCATGACGCTGCAGTTGTGCCAGTGTCGGTCGGCGGCGGGACAAGGCGGGCAGGCACCGGTGACACGAATCCGGAACTTGCCACAATTTGAATCCAAACCCCGGCGCACATTTCCTCGGAGAGCCGCGGCGGACGCGGCCTGAATGCGGCGGCAGATGCTCAACACCATTGCAGTAATGAACACCAAAGGCGGCGTAGGTAAATCCACGCTCGTCCTTGCCATAGCGGAAACGCTGTCTGCCCTTCACGGCAAGACCGTTCTGATCATCGACGCGGATTCGCAGGCGAGCGTCAGCTCGATGCTGATGACTGCGGCAAACCTCCACAAGCTGCAGTCGGGCGGCCTGACCATCGTCGAACTGCTGGGTGCCGTCGTCCTCCAGAACCAGACGCTCGATTGGCAGAAAGTGGTCGTCGGCTCCGTTTCGGACGTCGACGACGCCCGCACGCTCTATCTGATCCCGAGCGACATGCAGCTCACCCTGCTCGAACGCGAGGTTTCCAAGGAGAGCCAGCACGCCCGGCTACGTGCCACGATTTCGCAGCTGCTCACGGCAATCCGGCCGATGTTCGACGTGGTGCTGATCGATTGCCCGCCGGGCCTCTCGGTACTGACGGAATCGTGGTTGCGCGAAGCCGATTTCCACATTTCGCCGACCAAGCCGGACTACGTCTCGGCCTGCGGGCTCGAGGTCTTCCGCAGGTTCCAGCAGCTCTATCCGGAGATGGGCTTCGCCGAAAACCTCGGCGTCGTGGTCAACATGCGGGACGACTTGTCCCCCGAGGATCTCGAGTACGATCGCTGGCTCCGCCAGAACCCCGACAACCGATGCTTCGAGGCAACCATCGGCCGAAGCGCTGCGCTGCAGCATGCGGCCCGGTTCCACACGGTGGAGCGATCGTTCCAGGCCAAGTATCCCGGCGAGGTGGGACAGGCGGTCCGCGCCCTCACGCAAGAGATCTGGCAGCGCATCCTGGCCAGCAATTCAGCCCGTCCGGCCGCGGCGGCGCCCATTGCTGACCGTCCTGCGGCTAACTGACCGGG
Source organism: uncultured Hyphomicrobiaceae bacterium (assembly GCA_964389095.1). Taxonomy (GTDB): domain Bacteria; phylum Pseudomonadota; class Alphaproteobacteria; order Rhizobiales; family Hyphomicrobiaceae; genus JABFRJ01. The sequence continues at coordinate 31,558 of CAYMEB010000011.1, read as the reverse complement.
GCCGCAGCCGCGTTCGCGCCGCCCTCAGGCCAGCCGCCGCATTCGCTCGAGCGCCCCCTGCAGGATGATGACCGCAGCGACCATGTCGATGCGCTCGGCGCGCTTGCTGCGTGACATGTCGGCCTCCAGCAGCGAGCGTTCCGCCGCCACCGTGGAAAGCCGCTCGTCCCAAAGCAGTATCGGCAAATCCGTCAGCGCCGCGAAACTGCGCGCGAAGGCATCCGTCGACTGCGCCCTCGGACCGCGAGTTCCGTCGAGATTGACGGGATAACCGATCACGAACCCTACGGTCCCGTGCTGAGCGGCCAGATCGAGGACGCGACGCACATCGGGCGTGAACTTGACCCGCCGCACCGTCTCGAGCGCCGACGCGATCGTCCGCGTGAGATCAGACAGCGCAAGGCCGATCGTCTTGGTACCCACGTCCATGCCGATCAGCGTGCCCCGGACAGGCAGCCGCGCGACGAACGCGTCCAATTGCAGAATGTTGGCTGGCGGTGGCATGGGAGAAGGCGGCCTTCCTCGCGGAGATGCCCGCCGGCGTGGTGCCAGCGCTGCGAGCGTGGTTATACTGCGGCTTCCAGAACCGACAAACGCTCACTGCCGAGGACCGCATGAAACTGACCTGGTTCGGCCATTCCTGTTTCAGCATCGACGTCGGGTCGAGCCGGCTCATCGTCGATCCGTTCCTCAAGGGAAATCCGACGTTCGAGAAATCGGGCGTTCCCTGGGACACCGCCGTCGCCGGCGTCACCCACGTCGCCCTGACTCACGGCCATGGTGATCACATCGGCGATGCCGGCGAGATCTGCGCGCGCTCGGGCGCGACGCTGATGGCCACCTACGAGCTGGCCATTTATGTGAAGGGCAAGGGTGCCGAGAAGATCGAACCGATGAACACCGGCGGGACGATCTATACGGCCGATTTCGATCTGACACTCGTCAACGCGCTGCACTCGTCGTCGACGGATGTCTACCTCGGCAATCCCAACGGCATCGTGGTCCGTCCCAAAGCCGGCGGCCCGGTCCTCTACCACATGGGTGACACCGACATGCATGCCGAGATGGCGCTGATCGCCGAGTTTCACAAACCCGAGGTCGTGATCGTCCCCATCGGCGACCGTTTCACCATGGGCGCGCGCGCCGCCGCCTTCGCGATGGGCAAGTTCTTCCCGAACGCCAAAGCCATCCCCGCCCACTACGGCACGTTCCCGGGGATGCTGGACCCGGATGCGTCGAAGTTCGTGGCGGAGATGAAGGGGCGGTCGGTGATCGTTGCCAAGGTCGGAGAAAGCTTCTCCGTCTGATCGCCACGACCAGGGAGCCTCGGCGTCAGCCCAGGCTTCGCCGCACCTCGGCGAAGACCCCTTCGAACATCTGCGGCGTCAGCACGCCGGTATTCGTGTTGTAGCGAGAGCAGTGATAGCTGTCGTGCAGCGCCACGGCGTCGATCCGATGGACGGCGCCGTGGGCGAACGGGTAGGCGGACTTGCGCTTGCCCAGCGCCACGATCGTCGAGTCGTGCGAGATGCGCCCGAGGCAGACGATCGCCGCGAGCCGCGGCATCGACGCGATCCGGGCGCTCAAAAAGCTGCGGCAGGTGTTGATCTCGGCCGTGGTCGGCTTGTTCTCGGGCGGCACGCAGCGCACGGCATTTGTCACCATGCAGTCGACGAGTTCGAGCCCGTCGTCCGGCCGGGCTTCGAAACGGCCGCGCGCGAAGCCGAACTTCAGGAGCGTTCCATAGAGCAGCTCACCGGCATAATCGCCGGTGAACGGCCGCCCGGTCCGGTTGGCGCCGCGCAATCCCGGTGCCAGCCCGACCACCAGGAGACGCGCGCGCTCCGTACCGAAGGAACGGACCGGCGCGTTATGCCAGTCCGGGTCCGATCGCCTGTGAACGGAGAGGAACTCCGAGAGCCTGGGGCAGAGTTCGCAGTCACGCGGCGGCTCGCTTGCCGCACACGATCCTGCCTTCGTCGAACCGCCTGGGGTCATCTCCGGCTGTTTCTGGATCAAGAATCGGAATCGTTGTCCGGGAAATCGAGCGACGAGGCAGCCGCCGGTGCGCTCGTCGACGGAGCCGTGCGGCGCACGCCGCGCATGCCGCCGAGAGGCCGCTCCACGCGCTCCGGTCTCTCCGGCCGGTCCGTCCGCTCGACGCCTTCCCGGGCGACTCGCGTCGAAGGGTCACGGCAGATGAGATCTTCGAGGTCGGCGAGGTCGATGAACTGGTCGGCCTGGCGGCGCAGTTCGTCGGCGACCATGGCAGGCTGCGTCTTGAGCGTCGAAATGATGCTGACGCGCTTCCCCGACAGCTGGAGCGCGGCGATCAGGGCTTTGAAGTCGCCGTCGCCGGTGAAAAGAATAATGTGATCGAGGCTCTGCGACAGGCGCATGGCATCGACCGCGAGTTCGATGTCCATGTTGCCCTTGATCTTGCGGCGGCCGAAGCTGTCCGTGTACTCGCGGGTCGGTTTCGTCACCATCGTATAGCCGTTGTAGTCGAGCCAATCGACCAGCGGCCGGATCGACGAGTACTCCTGGTCCTCGGCGAGCGCGGTGTAATAGAGGGCCCTCACAAGCTGGCCTTTTCCGCGGAACAGGGTCAGCAGCTTCTTGTAGTCGATGTCGAACCCGAGAGCTTTCGCAGTCGCGTAAAGGTTTGCGCCGTCGATGAACAGAGCGAGCCGCTCCGCCTGATAAATGTGCATCTTAATTTTTTCCCGAAACCCGGCATCCTTGGATGACAGACGCCAATCCGGCGTGACGAATGTCAGATGGCAGTACAGTATTTGAGGGTGGCGAACCGGTGGCGAGCGCTCCCGCACTGCTCACCGCCGCCCCTCGAATGCTCCCCAACGCTCGTCCCGTCCAGACTATTCCGCAATGGATGCCACAAAGAATGTGCTTATGTGAATTGGGCCGGCATAAAAACAGATTGCTCACAGACGCATGATTACCGGAACAAACAACCCAAGGTGGGCAGAAATCAAGCAACAGCACATGCCTGGCTACAACCCATCCGATCATGCGACAAAATGGCGCGTCAGCGGAGGCGATATCGTCACATTGGCCCTCGGCGCCAACCGGCGCGGCAGTTTCGGCACTCCGGTGGAAACGCTTCGAGCGGCGATCGGAAGTCTGACATCCAGTTTCGCCGGCCGCGCCCATGCCTCCGCACTGTTCGCGACCATGCCGGAAGGCGGCGGCAGGCAGCCTCGGTACGTCAACGCAGTCATGATCGCCCGCTGCACTCTCGGCCCAGCACGCTTGTTGCGACAGCTCAAGCAGCGCGAACGCGATGCCGGCAGGCGACCGGGACGAGCATGGGGGCCTCGCCCCCTCGACATCGACATCGTCGCCTGCGGGACCACGCGGATCAGATGGCCTCTGGCCCGAGGCCCTCGGCCCGGGCTCATCGTCCCCCACCCCTTTGCGCACCGACGGGCCTTCGTTCTCTTGCCGCTGCTGTCGGTTGCGCCCACCTGGCGTCATCCTGCACTGCACCGCAGCGCGCGCGATCTTGCACTGCGGTTGCCCCCGGCAGCTTCGCGCGGCGTCCGGGAAATCGCAGACTCGCCGACGCCACCCTAGCGTGATAGCTTTTTTGGAATAACGATGGTGACGCTCGCATCCAAGCAGCGCATCGCGACTACACACTCGATAGGGGCGAACACGAGCGAACGTCATTGGGCTTCGTGGGGGCGGAGCCGCAGAGGACGCAGACATCCGTCAGCGTGGAGGCCACACATGCTCCTGACGCGCAAATGCCCTCACACCGGCATTTTGAACTTCTTCGACGAAGACGAACCGCATTTTTCGGTCGGCTCCATTGCTCGCTGCGGCACCGTCGCAGAAGCGGTCGTCTGGCGCTGCTACTTCGTTTCGACCGTCGTATCTGGCACAGCGCCTGACGTGAAGAGCGCCGAGCGCTGCATCCTGGCGAGTTACGACGACGTCGCGCGTCACGCAGACAGCTCCGGCTGCGAGACCTGATCCTCATTCACGCTGGAGCGCGGCAGTTCCAGCGCAGCTGCCAGCAGTTCATAGCTGCGCCGGCGGACCATGGGATCGTGCGCCCAGGTCAGGACGACCAGTTCGTCGAGTTCGAGACAGCGCGCCAGCGCCCGCAACTTCTCCGCCACGGCAATCGCCTCGCCGACGTAGCCTTGGCGGTAGAGCACATCGATCCGCTCCAGATCGGCGTCGGCGAGCGGCGCGGCCAATACCTCCTCGGGCGACTCCAGCGCCCCCCAGATCCCGCGATCCCGCAGCACCTTCCACTTGGCGCGGCTCAGGAACATCCGCCGCGCACGTTCTTCCGTCTCCGCGGCGAGTGCCCAAACGCAAATAGTCGCGATCGGTTCCGGAAAGCGTTCGCTGGGACGATAGAGCCGGCGATAGAGCGACAGTGCCTCGGCCGTGCCGCGTCCATCGGTGATGAAATGTGCGAAGCAATACGGCAGGCCGAAGTGCGCAGCCACCTGCGCCCCGTAGTCCGATGAGCCGAGGATCCATATGTCGGGCGAGGTTTGTCCTTTGGGATAGGCCGAGACTCCGCGGAACGGATGTCCCTCCGGCAGCGCGGTCCCCGTCACCCAATGCTCGAGATCACGCACCTGACGGGGAAAGGCTTCCGCCGCGTTCTGTGCATCGGGATTCAGCGCGAAAGCTGTGCGCCCGTCAGATCCCGGCGCCCTTCCGACGCCGAGGTCGATCCGGCCTGGCGCCAGCGCATCGAGCACACGGAATTGCTCCGCGACCTTGAAGGCCGAGTAATGAGGCAGCATCACCCCGGCGCTACCGATCCGGATCCGCCGGGTCTGGGCTGCGATCGCCGCCATCAGGATCTCGGGCGCGGTGCCCACGATGGTCTCGTGATTGTGGTGCTCCGCGACCCAGAAGCGATGGTAACCGAGCCGTTCCGCATGACAGGCAAGATCCAGCGTCTCGCGAATGGACGCCGCCTGCGGTCGCCCGGTCAGGGCTATGGACTGGTCGAGGATCGACAGTCTCAGCGTCATATGGAAGGCCTCCGTAGACCCCTTGCGGTCGGGGCAATCAGCCTTTCACCTTAAATGCAATCCGGCCTGGGAACAGCGGCGCGCTCGTGGCACCCTTCCATGCCATGAGGTACTGGCTCTCGTTTTTCGCCACCGCAGCGATTCTTGCCGTCTCGGCGCTCGTGATCGAACCGGCCGAGGCATCGAGCCTGCGTTGGCCGCGAACAACCGACGTGCCCGGCTCCGACCGCGTCACCAAGCCCGCAATCGTGATGCTGGCGCCCGGCCAGCCGCCGGCGAGAACCGCGACGTCCGCCAGCCCCAGCCCGCAATGCCTGCCCGGGAAAGCCTGCGTCGCGTGAGTCGCGAACTGCGATCGCCAGCCCCCGGCAACCGTGTATGCACGCCCGTCCGTTCCCGCCGAAACCGCACAGCAGCGAGCAGCGGTCGCCGAAGGTCCGGTATCGGGCCGCCCGGCTTGGGCCGACATCGCCTGCGGATCGGAAGGGGGATGCTCGGTCGCCGGCATCATCCCGGTGAGACCCCGCCGCTCCGACACCATCGTCACGGTCATCGGCAACTTTTACTACTCCAAATAGCCGAACCTGCGGCGCCTTGACAGAACAGGCCCACGCATCGAGTTTGCCGCTTCAGCGAGCGAACGGACGGGCGAGGACCCTGGCCTAGATGTCGACCAGGATGCCCGAGACGCCGACCGCGGAGGCAAAGCGGGAGCCGCCGGAGATCAGCATCGTCGTCCCGACCTACAACGAGCGCGAGAACATCCCCGAGCTCGTACGGCGACTGGACACAACCTTGGCCGGCATCGCCTGGGAAATCATCGTCGTCGACGACAGCAGCCCCGACGGGACCACCGAACTCGCCAAGCAGATGGCCCGATCCGATCCCCGAGTCCGCTGCCTGCGGCGGGTGCGCCGCTACGGACTGGCCGGCGCCTGCATCGACGGTCTGCTGGCGTCGTCGGCCGATTACGTGGCCGTGATGGACGCGGATCTCCAGCACGACGAGGGCGTCCTTCCGGCCCTGCTCGCCGTCGTGAAGCGCGGCGACGCGGACATCGCCATCGCCAGCCGCTACGTCGGTACGGGATCGACCGGCACGGGTTTCTCGGAAGGACGGGCATTCGCCAGTCGGGCAGCCAATCGCGTCGCCCGTCTCGCATTGGGCACCGACGTCGAAGACCTCATGAGCGGCTTCTTCCTCCTGCGCCGCGATCTGCTGGATTCGGTGGCTCCGTCTCTGTCGCCCGATGGTTTCAAGATCCTGGCCGACATCGTGGGATCCGTGCCGCCTGGAACGCGCACCGTCGAGATACCCTACCGTTTCCGTGAACGCCGCGCGGGCACCTCCAAGCTTGGAGGCAAGGTCATCGTCGACTTCTTCAGCCTGCTCATCAGCAAGGCGAGCGGCGGCATTCTGCCGACGACCTTCGTGTCTTTCTCACTGATCGGCCTGCTGGGCGTCGGCGTGCACCTCGCGACGCTCTACGCGCTGCTCGCGCTCGGGTCATCGTTCGAGCGCGGCCAGGCCATCGCCGCCATCGTCGCAATGACCGCGAATTTCTTTATCAACAACCAAGTCACGTATGGCCGCCTGCGCAAGCGAACGCTGTCCGAGATGGCCTACGGTCTGCTGCTGTTCTGGGCCGTCTGCAGCATTGGAGCGCTCGCAAACTTCAGTCTGGCGGTCTGGATCTACTCTTCCATCCCGCTCTGGTGGTTCGCGGCCTCCTGCGGCATCGTCGTGGCATCGGTCTGGAACTACGCTCTCAGCGGACAGTTCGTCTGGAGACCGCAGCGATGACCTCGCCCGCCGGCACACCTGCACACGTCGATCGAGCATTGTCCACCGTCGATCGCACTGCTGTCGCCGTCCTTCTCGCCATCGCCGGCTTCTGCTCGATCTGGTTGCTGTACCGCATCGGCATGGTCGTCGAGTTCGACCGCAACGAGGCTTGGAACGCCTGGCACGCCGATGCGCTGCGTCTCACCGGAAAGCTGTACCCGGCTTCCGGCGACATCATCGCTAACAACTACCCTCCGCTGTCCTTCTACGTGCTGGCAGCCGCATCCGGCCTCGGCGCCGACACGATCATCGCCGGACGCGTTCTGTCGGTGCTTTCCGCATTGCTCGCCACATTCTCCGTGGCAGTGGCGATCTCGCGCCTGGGAGGTTCGCGCACGGCGGTCCTGTTCGGTGCCGCCTGGTACATCGCGGTGATGGTGCGCTGCTACTGGGACTACGTCGGGATGAACGACCCGACGCTGTTCGGCTTCTCCCTGATGGTCGCCGCGCTCGCCTGGTTCCTTTCGCGGCTTGCGGCGGGCCGCTCTCCGCTTCCGGCACTTCTCGCGATGGTCGTTGCCGGGTTCGTCAAGCACAACATGATCGCCATCCCGGTTACTGCGATCCTCTGGCTTCTTCTGCAGGACTGGCGTTCAGGCCTGCGTTACGCCGTCCTCGCCGCCGCCGCCGCCGCCATGGGCCTCCTGGCCTGCCGTCTCCATTTCGGCCCCGAATTCATCGAGCAGCTGATGATGCCGCGCGACGTGAGCCTGCTGCGCACCTGGCGTGTCTTCGCGCGGCTCCAGTGGGTGCTTCCGGCGCTCGTCCTGTGGGCGCTGTGGGCCAATGCAAACCGCGATCGCTCATCCGTCCGCTTCACCGCCCTTTTCATTGCGGTGGCTACCGTGTCGGCCGCAATCCAGCAGCAAGGCTCCGGCGTCAACAAGAACTACATGTTCGAACTCGTCGCGGCCACCGCGATCGGGACCGGGCTCGCGTTCGCGTCCCTCCCGGGGCTCGAGTGGGTTCGTCGCATGGGCGTCGCGCGCGCCAAGGCAATAGCCGCTACGGCCCTCGTCGTGCGGATGCTGGCCGACTACAATTTCGAACCTGCGCTGGTGGTGTTCAGTCCCAGCTACCGCTCGGAAGTCGCCGCGCGCGAGGCGGTCATGCGGCGTGAAATCGAGCGCGTCGGCCCCATGGCCGAGCCCGTGTCCTGCTCGATCCTCACGGCCTGCTATCGCGCTGGCAAGCGGTTCAGTTACGACGATTTCGCCATGACGCAGTGGCTGATGACCAAGCGCATCACGCCGGCCGAACTCCGCGCGCGGCTCGGCGAGCGCAACGTCCGCATGGTGGAGATCGACCCCAAGGCGCGCTGGCGCGAGCCCAGGTCCGCGTTCAAGCCGTGGCTGCCGCACCGCTGGACCGAGAACTGGATCGATTGACCGGCGCCTCGAGCGCCGCATGCCACCAAAAAGCGATCGGGCGCCGTCTCCGGCGCCCGATGCAGTCTTGCCTCACAGGCCTCGGCTTACTTCACGGGCCCGTAGAGCTTCATGTCGATGCGATTCTCCGGCGACACGGGGATGTCCCAGGTATCCTTCATCGCGTAGGCCAGCGTCTGGTTGTGGATCGCCACATAGACGTTGAGGTCGTGCACCTTCTTCCAGATCGCCGCGACGGTCGCATCGCGCTTCGCCTGATCCGTTTCGGAGGTCAGGCTGATGATCTGTTTGTTCAGCTCGGGATCATTGAGCCGCGTACCGTTGAACGCACCCTCCTTGCCCTCGCGGCCACCATAGAGGAACGAGAAGATGTAGTGGCTATCGTAGGTCGGCACGCCCCAGCCGAGCAGGAAGAAGTCCGTCTCCGGCGGGTTCTTCTCGATCAGAGGGAAGTGTTTGGTCTTGGACTGCGCGTTGACCGAAACCTTGATCCCGATCTTGGCGAGCATCGCTGCCGACGCTTGGCAGATGCCTTCGTCGGAGACGTAGCGATCGTTGGGGCAATCTAGCCGCGCGCTGAACCCGTTCGGGTAACCCGCTTCGGCCAGCAGCTTCTTGGCGCCGTCGATGTCGAGCTTCGGCACCGCGTCCATTTCTTTGGTGTAGCCGGCCACGAACGGCGGCGCGATCATGCCCGCCGGGATCGACTGCCCGCGCATCACCGCACGCCGGATCGCCTCGCGATCGATCGCGATGTTCACTGCCTTGCGGACGCGGACGTCCGAGAAGGGGTTCTTGTCCTTGACGTCCGTCGAGGCGATCGGTGCCGGATCGACGTTGAATCCGAAGAAGATCGAGCGGTTCTCGGGGCCGAGCGTCACCTTCATTCCGGGGGACTTCTCCAGCCTCTCGATGTCCTGCACCGGCACGTCCTGGACGAGATCGACCTCACCGGACAGCAGGGCGGCGACGCGCGTCGCGTCCGTCTTGATGGTCAGATAGGTGATTTCGGTGATGCCGTGCTTGATCGACTTGTCCCAGTAGTTCTCGTTCTTCTTCATCACCGTCTTCACGTCCTGCTCGCGGCTGACCAGCGTGAATGCGCCGGTGCCATTGACGTTGCGGACGGCCGGATTGTCCTTCTTCTCCTTGAAATCCTGCGGGATCGTCGCCTGGTTCGCCTCCGACCATGCCTTGCTCATCATCATGATGTTGGTGAGGTAGGATGGCAGCAGCGGGTTGGGGCCCTTGGTCTTGATGTGCAGCGTCTCCGCATCGACCGCCGCGACGGAATCGATCGAACCGAGCAGTCCGCGCATGCCGGAGTTGGCGTGCATCGCGCGGGTGATCGAGAAGGCCGCATCTTCAGCCGAGAAGCTCTGGCCGCCATGGAACTTCACGCCCTGGCGCAGCTTGAACTCCCACACCGACGGGTCGCTGGTGATCTTCCAGGATGTCGCCAGCGTCGGACGCAGCGAGCCGTCGTTTGCTCGCTGGATCAGCGGTTCGTACATCTGATGGAGGATGTTCGAGGTCGGCCCCTCGTTCTGCGAATGAGGATCGAGCGTCAACGCGTCGCCTGAGCGCGCCCATTTGATCGATCGGGCGTCGGCCGCGCCGATCGCCAGCACCAGCGCCGCGACCGCCGCGGCACTTCGCAGTACAGTCTTGTAGGTCATCGAGCATCTCCCTTGTTTTCCGACAATCGGCCGGTATCAGCGAAGCTTCGGATTGAGCGCGTCGCGCAGCCAGTCACCAAGCAGGTTCACGGCGAGCACCAGCGCAGCCAACGTTATGCCTGGGAAGGCCACCATCCACCAGGACCCGGAGAAGAGATACTTGTTGCCGATCTGGATCATCGTCCCCAAGGACGGCTCGGTCGGAGGCAGTCCCACGCCGAGGAACGACAGGGTGGCTTCGGTGATGATCGCCAGGGCGAGGTTGATCGTCGCGATGACCAGCACCGGCGACAGCACGTTCGGCAAGACGTGCTTGAACATGATCGCCGTCTTCGACAGGCCGATCAGGCGGGCCGCCTGAACGTATTCCTTGTTCTTCTCCACCAGCGTCATGCCGCGCACCGTACGCGCGTATTGCACCCAGTAGGAGAGGCCGATGGCGATCACCAGGATCCAGAACTTGCCGCCCTCGATCTTGTAGTTCTTGAAGACCGCACCGACGATACCGTCGATCAGAAGGGCGACCAGAATAGCCGGGAACGTCAGCTTGACGTCGGCGATACGCATGATCAGCGTGTCGATCCTGCCCCCGACGTAACCCGCGATCAGCCCGAGGGAGACACCGATCGCCATCGCGAGCCCGACCGCGAGCAGGCTCACGGCGATCGACGAACGCGTGCCGTACAGGATGGTCGCGAGGATGTCGCGCCCTTGATCGTCCGTTCCCAGAAGGAACCGCGGCTCTCCACCCTTCGACCAGGCCGGCGGGGTGTTCGAATCGAGCAGAGACAGCGACTTCAGATCGTAAGGGTTGTGCGGCGCAATCAAAGGCGCCAGCAGAGCCGACCCGATCATGACCACCGTCACGATGGCGGCGCAGATCACCAGCGGAGAGCGCTTGAACGAATGGAAGATGTCGCTGTCGAGCGCCCGGCGCAGGCGGCCCGGCGGGACCACGGGTTTCGTGGCGGGAGGCGCGACGGGAATTGCGGTATCGCTGCTCATCGGCGAGCCCTCCTCAAGCTTCGCGGCTCATGATCCGCACGCGCGGATCGACGTAGACGTAGAGCAGGTCCACGACGAAGTTGATGGCGACGAAAAGAAACGCCACCAGAAGCAGGTAGGCGGAGATCACCGGGATATCGACGTTCTGCACCGACTGGATGAACAGCAGCCCCATGCCGGGCCATTGGAACACCGTCTCCGTGATGATCGCGAACGCGATGATCGCGCCGAGCTGCAGTCCGACGATGGTGATAACGGGGATCAGCGTGTTCTTGAGCGCATGCCCGAAATGAACCGCCCTGTCGGTCAGACCGCGCGCCCGCGCGAACTTCACATAATCGGTCCGCAGCACTTCCATCATCTGCGAGCGCACCAGCCGCGTGACGAGCGTCATCTGGAACAGCCCGAGGGTGATGGACGGCAGGATCAGGGCCTTGAGCCCACTCCAGGTCAGAAAGCCCGTACGCCAGCCCCACACAGTCACCACGTCCCCCCGTCCGAAAGAGGGGAGCCACCCCAGGATGACGGCGAACACGTAGATGAGCAGGATTCCGATCAGAAATGTCGGCAGCGATATCCCGACCAGGGAGATGGTCAGGAACGCCTTCGACAGGAGGCTGTCTCGATGGATGCCGGTGTAGACCCCCATCGGAATTCCGATCGCGAGCGCGAAAAGCGCCGCCACGATCGCCAGCTCCAACGTGGCAGGAAAGCGGTCCGCGATGAGTTTCGTGACCGGTTGCTTGACCTGGTAGGAGATACCGAAATCGAACCGGGCGGCCTTTCCGACGAAGCGGGCGAACTGAAGAGGCACGGGATCATTGAGCCCGAGTTCCTGCCGCAGCCGCTCCCGATCCTCCAGCGTCGTATCCTGGCCGACCATCTGGTTGATGGGGTCTCCGACGAACCGGAAGATCACGAACGCCAGCAGCGCGACCGTGACCATCACGAAAATGGCCTCGACCAGCCGTCGAATTGCAAAAGCGAGCATCGCTTGAGGTGCCGTTTGGGCGCACGGTGAATGCGCAGTTCCTTGTGGCGGCACCTTGGCGACCGGCTGCTACAGCGTCAACCGCTTTCGGATGTCGGCGCAGAGCCCCAAGATTCGGCGGCATTCGACCAATTGCAGCCCGAAGCCTTGACCCAGGGGGTTGCGCGAACACCACAATTTCATCACACCTGGAGCAGATTCGGCATCGCGCGCTGTTTCGAGGTGCGCCGGCGAGAGGATGGTTGGGACATACCATGAACGATTCTTCCCAGAAGCCGGCTTCGGCCGCCCCCGCGTCGACCTACGCGATCCCCAACGCGTTCGGCATTCCCTCACACATGGGTGCATTTCCCATGACGTTTCCAATGACGTTGCCGGGCGCCTTTCCGGCCGGTTTCGACCCTGGCGCCCTCATGGCCACGAACCCCGAGCTGTTCATAAAGAACATGATCAAGCTGATCGAGCAGAGCGGTCGCATCGCCGGCTCGATGATGGAGCGCGCCGATCTCACCCAGGCCCCCTCGGTGAACCTGGAGGATGCATCGGATCAGGCCAAGCTCTGGTCGGAGATCTGGCAGCACTGGATGTCCGACCCCGGCAAGCTCGCAAACCACCAGGGAGAGCTCATGCAGGGTTACATGGCCCTGTGGCAGGCCACGGCGCAACGCATGCTCGGCCAGGAAGCCGAGCCCGTGGTCCGGCCGGACAACGGCGATAGCCGCTTCAAGAGCGCCGACTGGACCGAGAACCCTTATTACGATTTCTGGAAGCAGGCCTATCTGCTGACGGCCCGGTGGATGACCGATTCACTGGAGAAGACCGAAGGTCTCGACGAGCGCACGCGTCACAGAGCGGATTTCATCCTGCGCCAGATCGTTGCGGCGATGTCCCCGACGAACAATCCGCTGACCAATCCCGAGGTGATCCGCGAGACGATCCGGACCTCGGGTGCAAATCTCGTCGCCGGCATGGAGAATCTGGCGTCCGATCTCGCTCAGTCAGGTTCCATGCTGAAGATCTCGCAGACCGACACCACTGCGTTCGAGGTCGGCAGGAATCTCGCCACGACCCCTGGCAAGGTAGTTTTCCAGAACGAGATCATCCAGCTCATCCAGTACTCGCCCACCACCGCCGAGGTGCACGAGATCCCGTTCGTGATCGTCCCGCCGTGGATCAACAAGTTCTACATTCTCGATCTCGGCCCCCAGAAGAGCTTCATCAAGTTCGCGGTCGATCAGGGCTTCACCGTCTTCGTCGTCTCCTGGGTCAATCCCGATGCCAGCCTCGGGCACAAGACCTTCGAGGACTATATGCACGAAGGCATCCTGGCGGCGACGGAGGCCGCCAAGAAGGAGTGCGGCACGAAGCGGATCAATATCCTTGGCTACTGCATCGGCGGCACCCTGCTCGGCACCACGCTCGCCTACCTGGCCCAGCGCAAGGAGGAGCACTTCAACTCCGCGACCTTCCTCGTCGCTCAGGTGGACTTCCAGAGAGCGGGTGACCTCAAGCTGTTCATCGACGAAGCCCAGCTCAAGAACATCGAGAAGCTGATGGCCGAGGACGGTTACCTGGACGGCGGCCGGATGGCGACCGTCTTCAACATGCTCAGGCCGAAGGATCTGATCTGGCCCTACGTGGTCAACAACTACATGCTCGGCAAGAAGCCGATGGCGTTCGACCTGCTCTACTGGAACCAGGACTCGACGCGCATGCCACCGGCCAATCATTCGTTTTATCTGCGCGAGTTCTATCACGAGAACAAACTGGCGCTCGGCCGCATGGTGCTCGGCAACGTCCAGCTCGACCTCGGCAAGGTACGCCTGCCCGTGTTCCACCTCGCCACACGCGAGGATCACATCTCCCCGCCGCGCTCGGTCTACACCGGTGCCAAGCTGTTCGGCGGACCAGTCGAGTTCGTTCTCGCGGGCTCCGGCCACATCGCGGGCGTCGTATCGCCGCCCGGCAAGACCAAATACCCCTATTGGACCAACTCCCGCCCTCTGTCTCATCCGCAGTGCAACACGCTCGACGACTGGATCAAGGGCGCCGAGGAGATCAAGGACAGCTGGTGGCCGCATTGGGCGAAGTGGCTGAAGCAGTACTCCGGCGAGATGGTCAAGGCGCGCAAGCCAGGGGCCAAGCTCGGCACCATCGAGGACGCGCCCGGCAGCTTCGTGAAGGTGAAGGCGTAGCGCCTTTGGAGCTTCGCCGGTATGCCCCTCCAGAACCGGGTCACGCCCACTGGGGACATAGAGGCGGTCGCGGACCGCGGCACGATGATGGGCAGCAGGGGTGGCTGCTTCCACGATGGTGAGCGCCGCCTGCTTCCCCGCCATTGGGCGACCCGCCAGTGGATCTGCTGTCTGCTGCGGTTCAAGGACCGGCATCGCCGGGTCATGGCGCCGAGACGCTACACCGAGCTGTTCTTCCTGGACGAGGCCACAGCGCTGGCGGCGGGTCATCGTCCCTGCTTCGAGTGCCGACGCGCCGACGCCACGCACTTCGCGGAGCTGTGGAGCGTCGCCCTGGATGACGGTCGGCGCCCTGCCGCACCACAGATCGACCGGCGCCTTCATTTGGAGCGGATGACCGGCAGGCCCGCCCGGACACCGGTTCAGGTTGCAGACCTTCCTCCCGGAGCCATGATTGCGACCGATGCGGGCCCGGCGCTGGTCATCGGCGGCAACCGCGTGCTACCCTGGTCGCACGGTGTCTACCGCCACCCGATACACGCGCCCGAATCCGCCGCTTCCCTCACCCCGCCGGCGACGATTGCCATCCTTTCGGCACGATACCGCCCGATGCTCCACCCCTCTGCATTCCCTTTCCTGCCCGCCGCACATCCCTTCCGCCCGGTGCCCGCTCCATGACCCGCTCGACGCTTCGCCGAACGCTACGTCGTATCTACGTCCTTTTGATCTTGGTCCTGGCGGTCTCGTTCTTCGCAAAGATTGCCGATCACGTCCCCTATGTCGCGGGCACGGGGGCCGAAAAGATCCTCAAGGACGTCTACGAGTTCCTGCGCGACATGAGCCTTCTCATCGCGACGGGCGGCGTCGCGTACGTGACCAATGTGTTCCAGCGCCGCCACGCCTTCATCGAGTCCCTCAGGGAGGAATGGCGCGACATCATCCAAGCGAAATCGGCAATTCTGCAGTTCATGCACAAGAGCGAACCGACACACGCCGAGTACGTCGCCACGTTCACGCGCCTGTCGGAGACCATCGACAACATGCGCATCGTCTATCGCAACGTCGGGGAAACGCGCGACCTGATCGGACTCTATCCTTTCGCGCCGCTCCACGACATGCGCCGCGTGCTGCAGACACTCGACCCCAAGGACGAGCAGTCACGCACGGTCGATCGCAAGCTCGCGCGAGATGCGATGCTGCAGTCGTTCTACGCCCTGCGCGAGCACTTCCTGGAGGAACTGGATCTGGAGGAGCCCGACGAGCCGCTCCTGATGGCCGGGGCGCGCCGCATGAAGCGGCCCGGCTCCCTCGGTGCCGCCCGCCGCCTGCAGGACCGCCAGATCGCCCGCCAGCGCGGAAACGAAACGCCGGCGGAACTCGTTGAAGCCGACAGGTTGCTCGACGCGCTCTACCAGAAGGAGCGTGACAAAGGCGGCGCCACGAATGGCACAGCCGCGCGCTGACGCTCAGTGAGCAGTCGTGCGGTCCCCGCCGAATAGCGTCTGAACTTCGGCGTAGGCGGTGTTGATCCGCCGCGCCATGGCGTTGACGTATTCAGCCATTTCCGGTGGCAGCTGCTGGCTGATGTAGCGATCGGGATGATAGACTCGGGCGAGTTCGATATACGCTTGTCGCACCGCATCCTTGGTCGCGTTGTGGGGAACCCCGAGGATCATGAACGGGTCCGACTTCTCCAGGGCCTTCTGGCGGCGCTCGAGTTGATCGGCCTCCGGCAGGGAGTTCTGTCGCACCAGTCGGATTGCTTGCTTCGAAAGGACGATCGCCCCCAGTCGGAAGCAATCGAATTCGATGAACGGCTCGGGTCCGACCAGAATTTCACGCAGCTGCTTGTCGCGGGGAATGAAGACGTTGCCCTTCATCGAGGACCCGTCCATGAGCTGAATGTCCACGGCGACCGGCACGCTGTTCTGCCGCCGCCAAGCGGCCATGTCCGACGGACCTGCCATTACGCCCCACCACACTCGACCCAGCAGTGAATGAGACGATAACTGAGCGAAGTTAAGCGCGGGTTATGGAGTTGTGGCGGCAGTGCGAAGTGGCGGCGCGGGAACCAGGTTGCCGAACCCCCGCGGACGATTGCGGCGCGCCTTCTCCGCTTCCGCCGCTTCCAGGAATGCGTATGCGCTGTTGATCGGGCGGGCCATGGCCTCGAGATAGCCGGCGACTTCCGCAGGGAGCGAAAGCGAGGCGAACCGGTCGGGATGATAGGCCTTTGCCAGCGTGCGATGGGCGTTCTTGACCGCCTCCCAATCCGCGTCCTTGCCCACGCCTAGGACGGAATGCGGGTCGAACCCGTCGAGATCACGTGTACGCTGCACAAGATTTGGCACCTTGGCGACCGCGAGCAGCTTCACCTCGCGCAGGGACGTCTTGGAGACGTAGGACCTCTCCCCGTCGAACGCCTCGATCTCGATGAAACTGCCGTTGCCGTTCAACAACTCGAACACCGACCGCCCCGGCGGAATCACGATCTTCGCCGTCACGTCCTCGCCGTCGGCAAGCGTCAGCCGCACACAGAGAGTCCCGTGTTCGAGGGTATCCACCCTGCTTCGTTCGAACATCGCGCGCACCCCTGTCCCATGCCGGCACAATGCCGGTTTGTCCGCATTCGTCGCAACGCTGAGGTGCAAGGAGCTTGCCGGATCGGGTTGTGGACGCATCAATCCGCGCGATGGAGCAGGCAGGCGTCGCCGTAGCTGTAGAAGCGATAACCGCCGGCGATGGCGCGGGCGTAGGCGGCCTTGATCGTGTCCAGCCCGCAGAAGGCGGCCACCAGCATCAGCAGCGTCGAACGCGGAAGATGGAAATTGGTCACCAGGAGATCGACAGCGCGGAAGCGGTAGCCCGGCGTGATGAAGATGTCCGTCGCGCCCTCGAACGGACGTACGACGCCATCGGGCCCGGTAGCGCTCTCCAGAAGGCGCAGCGATGTGGTCCCGACCGCAACGATGCGGCCGCCGCGACGCTTCACTTCGTTGAGTGCGTCTGCGGTCTCGCGCGTGATCGAACCGCGCTCGGAATGCATCTTGTGCTGACGTGTGTCTTCCGCCTTGACCGGAAGAAAGGTGCCAGCCCCCACGTGGAGCGTCACGAAATGCCGCGCGATGCCGGCTTTCTCGAAGGCCTCGAACAACTCCGCCGTGAAATGAAGCCCCGCAGTCGGCGCGGCGACCGCCCCGTCGTGGCGCGCGTAGATGGTCTGGTAGTCGCGGCGATCGCGCTCACTCGGCTCCCGTTTCAGAGCGATGTACGGCGGCAGCGGCACGCTGCCGACAGCCGCCAGCGCCATGTCGAGGTCTGGACCGGCGAGATCGAACGACAATTCCACCTCCCCCGCCTCTCCCCGTGCGACCACCGTCGCCTCGAGAGCACCCGACATGCAGACCGATCCGTCATGGCCGAACCGGACCCGATCGCCGGGCTGCAAACGCTTCGCCGGCCGCGCGAAGGCCAGCCATCGCGAACTGTCGAGCCGCATGTGGAGATTGAAGGCGACCCTGGCTCTTTGCCCGTCACGAAGTCGGACACCATCCAACGCCGCCGGGATCACCCGCGTATCGTTGAGCACAAGGGCATCGCCGGGGCTCAACAAAGTGGGCAGGTCCCGGACGATCCGGTCTTCGAACTCCATGCCACGCACGACGAGAAGGCGTGCGGCGTCCCGCGGCTCCATCGGCGAGAGGGCGATGCAGCGTTCGGGCAGCTCGAAGTCGAAATCGTCGACGCGCAAGGTGTGCCTCGATGTGGGTTTGGTCCCTTCCTATGCGCGCGAACCGGGTCAGGCAAGTCACCGCGTACGCGCGTGATATCGCGATAATCGCAACGCAACCTCCGCCTGGGCGCTCCGACCGTTGCCGGACCGCGGCAGTGATGACATCCTTCCCATAAGGGGCGCCCGCGCCGGAGCGCCTACGGGTAACCACCCCTCAAGTGGAAACTGGGAGGAAGGACATGGCACGCCTGGAAGCTCGTTTCTTGCGCTGCAGTGCGGCGCTCGCCGCCGTCTCGCTCGCGGCCGCATCGCAGTGGACGCCGTCGAAGGCTCAGGGCGTAAAACTTCCCGAGACTCTGGCGATGACCGCCTACGACACCGGCTCCTCCGGCTTCAACATCGCCGTTGCAGTCGGCAAGGCCATGAAGGACAAGCACGGCGCCGACGTCCGCGTTCTTCCCGCCGGGAACGACGTCGCCCGCTTGGCGCCTCTCCGCGGCGGCCGGGCGCAGATGTCGGCCATGGGCGTCGGCGGCTTCTTCGCGCAGGAAGGTGTCTTCGAGTTCGGTGTGAAGGAGTGGGGCCCCCAGCCGTTGCGGCTCATGCTCTCGGTCACCGACTGCAATGCCGTCTCGCTCGGCGTGGCGAAGGATACCGGCGTGAAAGAGGTGAAGGATCTGCGCGGAAAGCGCGTCGGGTTGGTGGTTGGCTCGCCCGCACTGAACCAGAACGCCTTCGCGGTTCTAGCTTTCGGGAACCTCGGGCGCGACGACGTGAAGCTGGTGGAGTTCTCCAGCTATGGCGCCATGTGGAAGGGGATGGTGAACAATGAAGTGGACGCCGCCATTGCCTCGACGATCTCCGGGCAGGTTAAGGAAGTCGAGACCTCTCCGCGTGGCATCATGTATCCGCCCACGCCATCCTCCGACAAAGAGGGTTGGGCGCGCGTGAACAAGATCGCCCCCTATTACTACGCCCACAAGACAACCTGCGGCGGCGGCATCACCCAGGCCAGCCCGGTAGAACTCCCATCGTACCCCTACCCCATCTTCATGGCCTATGCCGCGCAGCCGACCGATCTGATCTACAATGCGACCAAGGCCATGATCGTGTCATATGCTGACTACAAGGACGCCGCACCGGGCGCTGCCGGTCTCGCCACCGATCGCCAGAACTGCACCTGGGTTCTGCCCTACCACGAGGGCGCTGTTCGCGCCCTGAAGGAAGCCGGCATCTGGAAGGATGCGCACGAAACGCACAATCAGATGCTGATCAAGCGCCAGGATACACTGGCCTCGGCGTGGGCCGACTACCTGAAGGCATCGCCGCCCGAGGACAAGACGCAGTTCATGGCGGGCTGGATGTCCGCGCGCAAGGCTGCCCTGTCCAAGGCCGGCCTCGATCCGATCTTCGATTGACGTCACGCAGTGGAGTTCCGGGCGGTCTTGGCCGCCCGGCTCACGTCCCTTCCGCCACCGATGCGCCGCCCTCGCCGATGAACGCGATGCGGATCATGTTGGTGGTGCCGGGCGAGCCCAGCGGCACACCGGCGGTGATGATCACGCCTTCGCCCGGGCGCACGAACTGTTCTTCGAAGGCGATACGGCAGGCCTTGCGGACCATGTCGGCCTGGTTCTCCGGGTCCGAGGTCAGCACGCAGTGCACGCCCCAGGCCAGCGCCAGCCGTCGCGCCGTCGCCAGCACCGGCGTCAGTCCGATGACCGGCAGACCGGGCCGCTCGCGCGCAACGCGCAACGCCGTCGAGCCGGTGGCCGTGTAGCAGATGATGCCGGACAGTTTCAGCGTATCGGCCACCGCGTGGGCCGCGGCCGCGATTGCGTCGGCGCCGGTAGCCTGCGGCGGCGTCCGAGTCGCATGGACCAGTGCGTCGTAGCTCGGATCCGCTTCGACCTCGATCGCAATGGCATTCATCATGCGCACGGCCTCGGCCGGATACTTGCCGACCGCGCTCTCCGCCGACAGCATGATCGCGTCGGCGCCGTCGAACACTGCTGTCGCGACGTCCGATACCTCCGCTCGCGTCGGCACCGGCGTGGCGATCATGCTCTCCAGCATCTGCGTCGCCACGATCACCGGCTTCCCGGCCGCGCGCGCCTTGCGCGTGATCTGCTTCTGCAGCCCCGGCACACGCTCGACCGGCATCTCGACTCCGAGATCGCCGCGCGCGACCATCAGCCCGTCGGATTGCGCAACCACCGCATCGAGATCGGCGATCGCCGCCGGCTTCTCGATCTTCGACATGATCGCGGCGCCGCCGCCGATCATCTGCCGGGCCAACGCGACATCCTCGCCGCGCTGCACGAACGACAACGCAACCCAGTCGACCCCGAGTCTCAGGGCAAAATCCAGATCCTCCCGATCCTTCTCGGTGATCGGGCTGATCGGCAGCAGCGTGTCGGGCATCGACACGCCTTTGCGTGATGCGAGCGCGCCGCCGACCATCACCTTGGCATCGATCTTCGAGCGGGCGCGATGGATCACCTGCATTCGGATCTTGCCGTCGTCGAGCAGCAGCGTATGTCCAGGCTCGATCGCCTCGAAGATCTGGGGATGAGGCAGGAACACCCGCGAGGCATCGCCCGGCGATTCGTCGGTGTCGAACCGGAAGGTCGTGCCCTGTTTCAGCTCGGCTGAACCGCCGCTCATCTCGCCGACGCGGAACTTCGGGCCTTGAAGGTCGGCAAGAATACCGATCGGTCTGCCGAAGCGCGCTTCCACTGCCCGGATCGCGCCATGGAGCTTCTTGATCCCGTCGTGCGGCGGCTTGGAGTGGCTCATGTTGAGCCGGAACACATCGACGCCCGCTTGGTAGAGCCGGGCGATCGCTTCCGGATCGCTCGACGCCGGTCCCAGCGTCGCCACGATCTTAACCCGGCGGTCACGTCTCATCTCTGCTTGGCGCTCCCGTCGCCCGGGTCGGTGAGACGGACGGTCCAGTCTTTGGCATCGCCCGTATCGACTTCGAAGAATCCGGTACGCTTATAGCCGCGCCGCTGGCA
Organism: uncultured Hyphomicrobiaceae bacterium; assembly: GCA_964389095.1. Taxonomy (GTDB): domain Bacteria; phylum Pseudomonadota; class Alphaproteobacteria; order Rhizobiales; family Hyphomicrobiaceae; genus JABFRJ01. Next base: position 10,675 of record CAYMEB010000011.1, on the reverse strand, counting down.
GTCCTGAACCCCTCGAATGGTGAATGAGCGGTCCGACGTGCACATGAACGACTGCCCCGACCATTCGCCGCCCCGGTCGTAATCGACCGCGTGGACGTAGAAATAGCGGCTGGCGAGGGCGCCCTTGTACAGGGTCTCGCAGGTTTGCGCCGCGATGTTCCACCAGCCCTCGGTGGCCCAGCCGTTGGCGTCCTGATAGCCGATGGCGACACCGATACGACTGGACGTCGTGTTGCAAAGTTTGAGATCAGCCGCGGCGGGAGCGGTGGATCCGAGCAGCAGGACGGCCGCTAATGTACGCAAATGTTTCATGGATCGACTAGGATCGCCCGAAAGTCGTTCACGTTCGTCTGCGTCGGGCCGCGCATGAGCAACCCACCGACCGCCTTGAAGTAGGCGGTGCTGTCATTGTCTGCGAGCCGTGCGGCGGCGTCGAGGCCGACGCTCTGGCCCTTTCGCAGGGTCTCGGGAGTGACGATGGCTCCCGCCGGGTCGGTTGCGTCGCCTCCGCCCCCGTCGATGCCGTCCGTATCCCCGGCGATCGCGTAAACTCCGGCCGCGCCCTTCAAAGCGGTCACCAGCCCCAGCGCATACTCCTGGTTGGGCCCGCCTCTGCCCGATCCAGTCACCGTCACGGTGAATTCGCCGCCGGACAGAATGGCCGTACGTCTGCCCTGCGAACGCGTCGCCAGTGCGAGGTCGGCATGCACCGTAGCGACCTCCCGGGCTTCACCTTCCAGCGAGTCTCCTAGGATCCTGACCTCGTAACCCGCAGCCTTGGCAATCTCCGCGGCCGCCTCGAGCGACGCTTGCGGCCGAGCGACAATCTCGAAACGTGAGTTCGCGAACACGGCCGCCCCTGGCTTGGGCGTCTCGTTCGAGGCATCGTTCAGCGCTCGAGCAATGGCCGCCGAAGGCGAGACGCCATAGCGTTGCAGCACCGCGCGGGCGTCCGCCAGCGTAGTTGCGTCGGCCACCGTTGGGCCCGAGCCGATCGCCGCCGGCACGTCGCCCGGGACGTCAGAAATCGCAAGCGTCAGCAGCTGGGCCGGGTATGCCTGGGCAGCCAGCCGCCCGCCCTTGATGCGCGAGATATGGCGCCGCACCGTATTGATCTCCGAGATCGTCGCGCCGCACTTCAGCAGGGATCGCGTCAGCGCCTGCTTGTCCTCGAGTGTCACCCCGTCGACAGGCGCGACCCAGAGCGCAGATGCCCCGCCGGAGAGCAGCACAAGGACGATGTCCTTGGGGCCGGCCTCCGAGACCAGATCGAGCGTGCGCGCCGCGGCGGCGACGCCCGCCGAGTCGGGTACGGGATGACTCGCCTCGACGAGGCCGATCCGCCGCGTCGGCAAGGCGAAGCCGCGCCGCGTCGTTACGAAACCCGAAAGCCGGTCGAGGAGGCCGAGCCGGTCATAGTGATCTTCGGTCGCAACCGCCATGGCGGCGTCGGCCTTGCCGGCTCCCACGATGATCAGTCGGCCGCCATGGGGTATTGCCGGCAGATGCTGCGGCAGGCAGCGCGACGGATGCGCCGCCGCGACCGCCGCGTCGTACATCGCTTCGAGCAAGGCTCGCTGATGACTGGCGGAGCCGGCGGACATTTGACCCCTTCTTAGATCGAAGCCGCCCTCGCACACCGGCAGACGAGCGTGCCGTCGTCCGGTTTCTGGCGCGTCAGGCCTTCACGCCCAGCTTCTTCTGCAGACTGGACGACGAGGTGGTGTACTGGAACAGAAGCTTCTTGCCCGGATAGATCAGGCGATGCGCGGCCTGCGACATCAGCGCGGCCTCGTGGAATCCCGACAGGATGAGCTTCAGTTTACCGGGATAGTGATTGATGTCGCCGATCGCAAAAATACCCGGCGTGCTGGTCTCGAATTTCTCGGTGTCGACCGGCACGAGGTTTTCGTGAAGATTGAGGCCCCAGTCGGCGATCGGGCCGAGCTTCATGGTGAGCCCGAAGAACGGCAGCAGCCGATTGACGACGATGCGCTGCTCGCCGTCCTTCGTCTTGATCGTCGCCGCTTCCAGCTCCCCATTGGCGCCGTGCAGTTGCGTCACCTGGCCGATTTGGAGCGACATCTTTCCGTCGCGCACGAGCGACCTCATCTGCTCCACCGAGTGCGGCGCACCGCGGAACTCGTCTCGGCGGTGCAGGAGCGTCATCGAGCGGGCCAGCGGCTGAAGGTTGAGTGTCCAGTCCAGCGCGCTGTCACCGCCGCCGACGATCAGCACGTCCTTGCCGCGGAACTGTTCCATCTTGCGCACGGCATAGAACACCGACTTGCCCTCGAACGCCTCGATGCCGTCGAGCGGCGGCCGTTTCGGAGTGAATGATCCACCACCGGCGGCGATGACGACGACCTTGGCGTGGAGCACTTTTCCTTCGTCGGTCACGAGACGGAAGCGCCCGTCCTCCAGTTTCGACAAGCCATCGATCCGTTGACCGAGATGGAACGTCGGACCGAACGGCTTGATCTGCTCCATCAACCGGTCCGTCAGCTCCTGGCCGGTCACGATTGGCAGCGCCGGAATGTCGTAGATCGGCTTCTCTGGATAGAGCTCCGAGCACTGTCCGCCGACCTTGTCGAGAATGTCGACCAGATGACATTTGATGTCGAGGAGGCCCAGCTCGAACACTGCGAAAAGCCCGCACGGTCCGGCTCCGACGATCACGGCATCCGTTTCTATCGGGCCGGCAGCCGCGTCCAGTGCTTCGCTCATCTACCCAAACTCCGCCTCGGACTTAGAACTGCTTCTCGGGGACGCGCACGACCAAGCCGTCGAGCGCCGGACTGACCTTGATTTGGCAGGCCAGCCGGCTCTCCTCGCGAACGTCGAATGCGAAGTCGAGCATATCCTCTTCCATCTCGGAGGGCTTGCCGGTCTTCTCGCGCCACGCAGCATCGACGTAGACGTGGCACGTCGCACACGCGCAGGCGCCGCCGCATTCGGCTTCGATCCCGGCGATGGCGTTCTTCTTTGCAGCTTCCATGACCGTCAGCCCGGGCTCGGCTTCCACGGTCTGCGACGTGCCATCGCCTTGAATGAACGTGATCTTCGCCATGGACGTAGTGCTCTCCGGCAACGATGTGACGGGACAGCGCTCACCTTTGGCTCCGGCCGGCCCATAAGCCGGCCGGCTCCGGGATGACCGGGCCGTCCACGACTGATTTGCCGGAGTGTTACCGGCGGTGTTCACGCCTGACAAGGCTCGGCCCCCGCGTCTGCTCCGCTGGGGCGCGGCGAGACGCCGCACCCGCCACGGTGAGTGGCCGCTCGGAGCCGCCCGGGCTGTCTACTCCGCAGCCATGCGCAGCGCCGGCGCCGCCGCTTTCACGTCCGCATCGACATGAGGCTCGAACTTCGCGAAATTGTCGTTGAACATCTTCACCAGGGCCTTCGCCTGGGCATCGTAGGCCGCCTTGTCCGCCCACGTGTCACGCGGGTTGAGGATCTTGGCGTCGACGCCTTCGAGAGCCAGCGGCACCTCGAAGCCGAACGTGGGGTCGGTCCGCATCGGCTGAGACTTCAACCGGCCCGACAGTGCGGCATCCAGAAGAGCCCGAGTCGCCTTGATCGGCATGCGCGAGCCGACACCGAACTTTCCGCCCGTCCAGCCCGTATTGACCAGCCAGCAATCGACGGAATGCTTCGCGATCAGTTCCCGGAGCAGGTTGCCGTACACCGATGGATGACGGGGCATGAACGGGGCACCGAAGCAGGTGGAGAACGTAGCCGAGGCCTCGTTGCCCTTCATTCCCTTCTCGGTTCCGGCGACCTTGGCCGTATAGCCGGAGAGGAAGTGGTACATTGCTTGGCTCGGAGTGAGCTTGGCGATTGGCGGCATCACGCCGAACGCATCCGCGCAAAGCATGACGATGTTTCGCGGATGGCCCGCTGAGCCGCTCGCACTGGCATTGGAAATGAACTCTAGCGGATAGCAGGACCGGGTGTTCTCGGTCAGTCGGCCGTCGTCGAAGTCGGGACGATGAGAGAGCGGGTCCAGGGCGACATTCTCGAGAACGGCGCCGAACCGGTTGGTGGCTGCCCAGATCTCCGGCTCGGCCTCGCGCGACAGACGGATCGTCTTTGCGTAGCAGCCGCCTTCGAAGTTGAAGACGCCCTTGCCCGACCAGCCGTGCTCGTCATCACCTAGAAGGATGCGCTTGGGATCGGCCGAAAGCGTCGTCTTGCCGGTGCCGGAAAGCCCGAAGAACACAGCGGCGTCGCCGCCATGCCCAACGTTGGCGGAGCAGTGCATGGGCATCACGCCCTTTTTCGGCAGCATGTAGTTCAGATAGGTGAATACAGATTTCTTCGTCTCACCCGCGTATTCGCTGCCACCGATCAGGACGATCTTTTTGGTGAAGTTGACAGCGATCACCGTCTCGCTGCGGCAGCCATGGCGCTTGGGATCGGCCTTGAAGCTCGGCAGGTTGACGATCGTCACGTCCGGCATGAAGCCCGCCAGCTCGGACGCCGCGGGACGGCGGAGCATGTGACGGATGAACAGGGAGTGCCAGGCGAATTCCGTGAAGATCCGGGCTCGGATCATCTGCTCGGGTTCGGCGCCCGCGAAAAGGTCCTGAACGTACAGTTCGCGGTCCTTGGCGTGGGCGAGGAAGTCCTTGTACAGGATGTCGAAATGCTCGGGCGACAACGGCTTGTTGTTGTCCCACCAGACCTCACCGTCGGTATTGGCGTCGCGCACGGTGAATTTATCCTGTGCGGAGCGGCCGGTATGGATGCCGGTCGTAACGGCAAGGGCGCCCGTTGCTGCCAGCTGGCCCTCTCCCCGCCGCACGGCGTGCTCGATCAGCACTGCCTCGAGCAGGTTGTGATTGATTTTGCGGGCTGAGGTCAGCGGAAACGTCTCGGACATGGTCAGGTCTGCCGTTCGCGGTCCCAAGATTGTTCGATAGCGCCACCCGCCGCGGCCGTCTGGTGCTGCTCGGGCGTGACGCACTGGTTATCGACACATGCCAATAACAGAGCTTCTTGAAGTCGGCATTAAGGCCTGCCTGGGCCAGTCTCCATTCGAGCGGCGCGGTGTAAGCGACGTTAACTGCTCCCTCAACCGCGCCGATAGTCGCATTCCAGTCACAATAGCCAAAAAGATCGATGATTCTTCTAGAAGAGTTGGAGAAGACTCTGGCCCGTATGGACTGGAGAGCTCGGTTTTATTCGGCCTGTCCAGCGCAGGACGCCAGCGCCTCCTGCACCGCACCCGGGGCCTCTGCCGACCGGCCGACGGTCCGGAGGTAGGGATACCAGGCGCGGCCGCACCCCGAATCCAATTCGAACCCGTCGGGATCCAGGTCGACGACGTGGCAGTTCGTATTTTTTACAAGGTCGGCAACGACTTGCAGTGCCAAGGCAATATCCGACCAGCCTGCCTCGAGAACATTCGCCGGCTGCAGAATCTGTTGAGCGGGCACTTCGGTGATCCGGCCGAACCCCTCGACGAGGTGGGCTCGCTCCACCTGCAACCGATAGAATCGGAAATCCTTGAAGCCCGCGTAGGCTTTGGCGTCGGGATGCCGGACGAAATAGCGCTCCTGGACGGCGGCAGGGTCGACAACTTCGATCACACCTTCGAGCGAGGCCCGCGGGCCAGTCAACGGTTCCGCCGCCGAGCCCGTTCCGTCGAACAGGAGGCTTGCGCGCGGGTCGGCTCGCAGATTACGGGTATGCACGGCAAGATCTGATAAGAGCATCAGCGGGCTGGCATCGAGCGCGGTGGCAACCGCGACGAGAGAAACGAAAGGCCCACGCTCTGGAGGTCGAAGTGTCCCAAGTGCTGCCTTGCGCGCACCGCGCATGAGGCGGCGTACCACAGTCGCTGCCGGGAGTGATCCCGCTGGGGACATGCGATCGGTCATTCAGCTACCATTCAGTGCCCTGGCCTCACACAGACATTGCCACAAATCGAGCGATGTTTCGCCATACCGAAACATCAAAGGATTCAGCTGCGGGAAGATTCCGTCATGAAAGAGAAGAGCACGATCTGTCTGGTCGACGACGAGCGTAACATCCTCCAGTCGCTGGGCATGGCTCTCGAGGCAGAGGGCTACAAGGTTCGCACCTATAACGACGGTGCCGCTGCCCTCGATGCTCTGAGCGAAGAGCCGGCGGACTTGGCGATCCTCGACATCAAGATGCCGCGCATGGACGGCATGGAATTGCTGCGCCGTCTGCGCCAGCAGACTGATATGCCGGTCATCTTCCTCACCTCGAAGGACGAGGAGATCGACCAGCTTTTCGGGCTCAAGATGGGTGCCGACGACTACATCGCCAAGCCGTTCTCGCAGCGTCTGGTCGTCGAGCGGGTGCGTGCGGTCCTCCGCAGGTTCCAGGGTCGCGACGCGGCGGCCCAGCCCAACGAGACCGCGCGGCTACTGGAGCGCGGCAAACTCAAGCTGGATCCCGAGCGGCATACCTGCCACTGGGACAACCGGCCGGTTACGCTGACCGTGACGGAATTCCTGATCCTCCAGGCCCTGGCGACGCGCCCGGGCGTCGTGAAAACCCGCGACGCGCTTATGGACGCCGCCTACGACGATCAGGTCTACGTCGACGACCGGACCATCGACAGCCACATCAAGCGGCTGCGCAAGAAGTTCAAGCAGGTCGACGATGATTTCGACGTGATCGAGACGCTCTACGGCGTCGGATATCGCTTCAAGGAGTAGGCGGCGGCGCAGCGACGCCGGGGCGCGGCCCGGTCGTCTGAGGCCTGCGCCCGATGAGATGCCGGCCGTTCGGGCCGGCAGACGGGGCAAGATGGCGCTGAACCAAGATCGAGGGCTGTCCTGGCGCAATCGGGCCGCGTTCGTCGCGCGGCTGGCCCGCGCACGCCTGAACGAAGCCTGGAACAGGGCGGCAGACGCGCTTCACACGGTCAACCGCGCGCTCGAATGGGCCCGCGCGCTCGTCTGGGCGCGCATCGGTCCATGGGTCGTCTCCCAGCCGCTCTGGCGCTTCTGCACGCACTCGATCGGGCACCGCATCTTCACCGCCAACCTCGTCGGCTTCCTCATCCTCTTCGTCGGCCTCATGTTCGTCAGCCAGACCAACCGAGGGCTGATCGAGGCGAAGCTGGAAAGCCTCGAGACGCAGGGCCGGATGGCGGCGGTGGCGATCGCAGCGACCTTGCGCAATTCAGATGCCGCAGCCGTCGGCTTCGATCTCGCGAACAGCGACACCGGAGCCGGCCTGACGGGAAGCGCCCTGGCTGCGATGGAACTGACGATCGCCCCCGAACGGGTCGCGCCCGTCGTCAGCCGCTTGATCAGCGACGGCGAAACCCGCGTGCGCGTCTACGGGCGAGACGGCATTCTCGTGTACGATTCGACCATGCGAATCGCGCGCGGTCAGCTGAGCCGGCCAGCCAATCGCAGCGACGCCCCCACCACCGAAACCAGTGGGGAGCGTCTGCGCACCTTCTGGACGCGCCTGACGGCCTGGCTGGTCCGTTCCGAACTTCCAGTCTACCGCGACGTCACATCGCCCCAAGGCACGGTGTATCCAGAGGTGGCCGAGGCGCTCCGGGGACATCTCACGCGCATGATGCTGCTCAACAATCGCAGCGAACAGATCGTTTCGGTCGCCGCCCCGATCCAGTCGGGAGGCAACGTGGTCGGCGTGGCGCTGTTGTCGTCCAAGCCCGGCGACATCGACGAGATCATCTGGCGACAGCGCCGCGCGATCCTCGTCCTCCTCGCAGTGGCATTGGCCGCTACCCTGTTCGCGTCCTGGCTGCTCCGGCGCACGATCGCTGGACCCATGCAGCGCCTCTCCGCCGCTGCCGGCGCCGTGACCCACAGCATCAACGCGCGCCAGGAGTTGCCTGATTTCCCCGGCAGAACCGACGAGGTCGCCGAGATGGCCTTGGCTTTCCGCGACATGACGGATGCCCTCTATCGCCGTATCGAGGCCTCGGATCGCTTTGCACAGGACGTCGCGCACGAATTGAAGAACCCGGTCGCCGCCGCCCGTTCGACGGCCGAATCGCTGGCATTCGCAAAGACGGAGGCGCAGCGGGCCGAGTTGGTACGGCAGATCCAGGGCGAGATGAAGCGCCTCAATCGCCTGATCACCGACGTCGCCAAGGCATCGCGGCTGGATGCCGAGTTGGCGCTGCAGGAGACCGAGCCGCTGGACATCGCCGATCTCGTCAGCAACGTCGCCGCGCTCATGTCCGACGTTCACCGCGGCGAAGGCGTGCAGATCAGGTTCGAGAAGGCCGCAGACCCGCGCCCGCACGCTTTCTTCGTCCGCGGTCACGACGGCCGGCTGGCACAGGTTCTGACCAACCTCATCGACAACGCCGTGTCCTTCTCGCCCCAGGATGGCGAGGTCCGCGTTCACGTCGAGCGGATCGGCGCGGGAATCCGCATCACCATCGACGACATGGGCCCCGGAATTCCGGCGGACAAGCTCGAGGACATCTTCAAGCGCTTCTACTCGGACCGCCCGCAATCGGACCGGATCGTCGGAAAGAACTCGGGCCTGGGCCTGTCGATTTCCCGCGAGATCGTTTTAGCCCACGGCGGCAGGCTGCACGCGGAGAACCGCGCCGCGGCCCCGGGCGAAACCGTCGGAAAGGGCGGAAGGGCCGAACTCGAAGAGCGCCGCATGCCGGGCATTGCGGGCGCCAGGTTCGTCATCGTGCTGCCCGCTATGGCCGTTTAGGGTGGCGCGGGGGATAGACCTGCACCGGTACGCCTTCCATGCGCGCCTTGAGCTGCACGGCGAGAAAGCGCGAAAAGTGCCGCGACTGCGCCAGGTTCCCACCTTGAAACCATAGCGCATGGTGCGCCGTGGGCTTCCACATGTTGCGCAACTCGCCCTCCCACGGGCCGGGATCCTTGCGCGTGCCGGAGCCGACGCCCCAACACCGCCCGACGTCGTCCGCGATCTCGCGTCCCACGATGTCCGCCAGGAACTCGTTCATCGAGCGGTACCCCGTGGCGTACACGATCACGTCGGCAGGCAGCGTCCGGCCGTTGCTCAGCAGCACGGCATCACGCGTCAGACCCTCGATCTGAACTCCCGCCTCCAGCGCGACGCTGCCATTGCAGATCAGTTCCGACGCACCGACGTTGATGTAGAAGCCCCCGCCTTCCCTGATCGACTTCAATGCCAGGCCGGTCTCATCCGGTCCGAAGTCGAGCAGAAACCCTGCCGCCCTCAATCGATCGTGCAGCGCCTTGTCCCGTTCGCGCATCGCGGCACATACGGTCTTCTGCCGCTCCTCGACGAGACGATGGGGCCACGTCGTGGCGATGTAGTCGGCTTTCTCCGTATCGATCCCTCGTTCGAGCGCGTCCTCCGAGTAGAGCGGGGCGAGATGAAGATCGAGAACGGTGTCGCTTTCGACCACCAATGTCCCAGATCTCTGCAGCATCGTAACTTGGGCGCCGTTCTCCCACAGATCCGCGCAGATGTCGTGTGCCGAGGTATTCGATCCCACCACCACACATCGCTTGCCGGCGAATGCGCGGCCGCCCGGATAGCGGCTCGAATGCATCTGAATGCCGCGGAATTCGTTCTGCCCTGCGACCTGAGGCACATGCGGATAGCCCGACATGCCTGTCGCGAAGACGAGATGATGAGCGCGCAACGTCACGGGCGCGCCTTCGCGCGTCACCTCGATGGTCCAGCGATCCGACGCTGTATCGAACTTGGCGCCGCGAACGAGCGTACCCGCCCAATAGTCGAGATCGAGCACGCGCGCGTAAGCCTCGAGCCAGTCGCCCATTCGGTCTTTCGGCGTGAAGACGGGCCAATCCGGCGGGAAGGGAATGAACGGCATATGATCGTACCAGACCGGATCGTGCAGGCAGAGCGATGGGTACCTGTTGCGCCAGCTGTCGCCCGCAAGTGCATTGCGCTCCAGGATCAGCGTCGGCACGTTCGACTGCTTGAGGCGGGCGGCGAGCGCCATGGCCCCCTGACCTCCACCGACGATGGCTACGTAAGGATCCTCGCTCACTCCCAGCCGCGCCCGCCTTTCAGCAGAACGCTCCGCCCACGTCTTGCGGCCACGGGCGGCCTTGTGCTCCAGCCCCCTCTCGCGCAGTCTGCCCACCGCTGCTGGATGGGCGTGCAAGTCGCTCAGCGTCGTCAACAGTGTGAAGCACTTGCCATCGATGAGACGCACGTGCCCTCTACCCCGTCCGGCCCGGGTGTCGAAACGGAACCAGGCCTCGACCCAGCCTTCGGGATTGGCGACCACGGCACCATCGATCGCCCAGTTTCGCGCTGCCGCAGCGGCCGCTTGCCGCTCGACCAGGTCTGCGATGGCGGCTTTCCCCTCGCAGGTATGGATGTTCCAGGTGAAGGCGACCATGTCGCGCCAGAAGCACCTGGTTGCGAATAGGTCGGCCGAGGCCTCGGCTTCGCCCCGGGCCAAAGTCGTCTCGAACTGGTGCAGCCAGGTTTGGACCTGGGAGGTTGGATCGGCTGACATGAACTCAGACTTTGTTGGATGCTGCCTGCCACTCAGTTCTGCCCTTGCTGCGCTGCAGACGTCCAGAGGCTCCACGGGATGTCGTGTTCGCGAGCGCAGCATGAAATTCGGACGCCCGCGAACATAGTGTCGCCAAGTTAGGGAACCTCTGAACAACCCGTCGAACATGGCACACTGCTGCTATTAATTCGAGGG